>CAZOIA010000069.1:0-25754 GCA_964579675.1 uncultured Planctomycetales bacterium
AGAACGTCGCCGAGCGGATCAAGAAGATGCTGGCCGGCGTCACGGACGCGATCGGCCAGGCGGATGTTGTTACTCGCGGGATGACCACGGCCGGCACGTTCAATGCCCTGGCCGCCTTCGGCCTCGGCATGGGCAGCGTCCAGGAGCGAACAGCCAAAGCCACCGAGGAGACCGCCCGCAATACCGCCAAGATCGCCCGCAAGGCGGGCCAGGAACTGTCGTTTGGATGAGGCTGTTGGACTGTTGGGCTGTTCGACTGTTGGGGCGCGGGGCGGCTGGTCGTTCCTAACAGCCTAACAGCCGAACAGTCTAACAGCCCCGAACAACCGGAGGTTGTTCGCAATGGCCATCACGTTTCAGGAACTCTTCGCCGATCGCACCGAGGCCGTGGGTGTGCGGCCATCGGCCGAAATAGCCCACCTGGCCACGACCAGCGAGGGCGAGGACGAGACGGCCGTGCTCCTCAGCGCTGATGCGACGCTGCCACCCACCTACAACGGCCTGCTCCGCACGAGTATTGCGATCGAGGAGCGGATCAACAACACGCAGTGGCGGCTCGTCGCCTCGTATGAGCTCAAGGAATCCGTCTGGAGCTTCGACACCGGCGGCGGCCAGCAGCACATCACGCAGAGCTTAAGCACCGTCGGTCGCTACGGCCCGGGCGCATCGACCAAGCTGGGCGGGGCGATCAACTACGACGGCCAGAACGTCAATGGCGTCGATATCGTCGTGCCCGTCTACGCCTTCTCGGAGACGCACTACTTCACCGACGCGCAGGTCACGCCCGCCTACAAGGCCACGCTGTTCAACCTGACCGGCACGGTCAACAACGCATCGTGGCGGGGTTTTCTGGCCGGTGAGGTGCTGTTCCTGGGGGCCAGCGGCAGCAAGCGTGGCAACGACTTGTGGGAGCTGCAGTTCCGCTTCAGCGCATCGCCCAACAAGAGTGACATCCAGGTCGGCGAGATCACCGGGATCGCCAAGAAAGGCTGGGAGTACCTCTGGGTGCTCTACGCCGAGGACGTGGACGAGACCGCCAAGTCGATCGTGAAGAAGCCGATCGGCGTGCACGTCGAGCGGGTCTATCCGACATCGGACTTCACCGCTTTGGGGCTTGGAGTATGAGTTCGCAACTGCGCAAAGTCGCTCGCGGCGAGACGCTGCGGGTTCCGGCGGACACCTGGAACACGCTCATGGACGTGGCCCGTTCGCACCGCCAGCGGGAGCTGTCACAGGGTGTGGATGCGGGCGGCCTGAGGATGGGCGCTGGCATCGTCACCGTGCGAAACACTTCGGGGGCGGATCAGGATCGATTCGCCGTCATGGGCCTTTCGGGCATCGTGATTCCCCCAGCGGACAACGAGCTGGAGTTCCAGAGCCGCCCGGCCTTCGATGTCGTGGTCCCAACCGACGATCACACGGACAGCTTCGTCATCCTCACCGGACCGATCGCGGCCGGTCGGCTCGGCCATGCGATGGTCGCGGGCGTCACGCCGGTCAAGCTGGATGTCCAGAGCGAGGACGATCAGTATGCGGTTGCCAAGACGGGTGAAACGGGCTTCCTGGAAACGGGCTCGGGATCAGCGCGGATCCTCTGGAAGGAATCCGGCACCGGCCTGAAGTGGGGTGTCGTGCTGTTCCCGGTCGGGCAGCCCCAGCTCACGGCATTTGCGGTGTTCGACGGAGACAGAACCAACAAGCGCTACACCGGCCATATCAAGAACGACGGCGGCTCCCTCGGCGATGCCGTGCAGTTCATGTTCCTCAACGACCCTGGCGTGGCTGATCTCCTCGACGCGAACGATGTGATTGAGATCAAGCCGTGCCCGACGTGGAAACAATCGGATTCGGACTGGGGCGACGAGGCGACCTACGGCAAGAAGTACCTGGCCATCCTCTCGCCCTGGGCGGCCATGGGGTGACCGATGGGTTGGACGCAGACGCTACCGGTGAAAGGGGCACGAGCTACGGCTGAACCCCTGCATAACGAGTTCCGCCACGCCTGCCTGGAACGGGCGGCCGCCCGGAACCAGTGGTACCTGCCCTATCTGCCCGAGGCCCATCAGAAGGGCCGCAGGCTCACCTCCGAGCTGACCGACGGTTTCAACTACATCATCAACGGGTGGAAGTGGATCGAGAGCTACACCGACTGGAAGACGTTCAGCGTCTGGAGTCTGGTGACCACGCCCACTGATCCGCCCGAGATGAAATGGAACATCTTCGAGAAGGGCATCGGGCCGGGGATCACCACCTGGCGGGATCCCCGGGGCAAGGGAGCGCGTTTCAATGCCCGTCAATTCGAGGACATGAGGGAACTCGCCAACGAGATGACTGTCTTCACCCTCACGTCCGCTGGCGGCGGAACGCAGGGGCGCCGCCGGCGAGGATCCGCGTATCAGCCGACCTGTGCGGCAGCCTTGGCCGAGCTGGCCGGGACCGCCTGGCTCCAGACCGCTTACGCCTTTGGCATTCACGTCTGGCACTACTATCCTGGCTACTACACGCACCTCGGCGCCCAGTACACCGGCCAGCACCAAAGGGCCAGCTACTTCGGCTTCACGGTTCACGCTGCCCGGCCAGGGTATGAGGACATGACCGGCCATCCGTGCCAGCACATCTACCCGTACGCGAAGTACCGGGCCTACCGGTCGAGGTACACGGGAGGATCAAGCTTCACCATGTCCATTGGCCGCCCCATCACGGCTCTGATGGACATGTCCGAGACCAATCCGTCTCCGTCCAGCTACGAGGACCTGGTCGCCGCCGGCAGCAACTTCAAGTCCGGAACCATCGAGAGCTCCGAAGAGCAGACCACGGACAGGACTGTGCTCTTCAGCGACGCGACGGTCTACCCTCCCGGCACGCGGTACCTGATCCTGTACCTGGACAACGACGATCCGACCGAGTCGGTGCTCTGCGCCGGCTGGAGCCCCGGCAGCGGAACGGAGTATTCGACCGACAACTTCAACTGGGCCGCCGCCGGCGGCGTCCTCGGCACCTTCAACTTCGACAAACTGGCGGCCTGAGGTCCGAGGATGACAGCCTCCCGGCTACGGTGTCCGATAGACAAATCTGACTCATGAATTGCGACCGGGCAGGTGAGAACGCTTCTCCGCACTTCTGGAGGAGGCTGGGGGCCACATCCCGGACCACGGCATCTATGCCGTTCGGCGGCAAGGGTTACTGTTGATGCTCGAGCTGATGTATGCCGAGCGCTGATTGCGAATCGTCTCGAAGTCTCACTTCCGCTTGAGAATCGCTCTCCATCCGGTAGGCGGAACAGCACCTCGGTAGATATGCAAGTTCGCACCGCGGATGTCCTCTATTGTCGTAAACACTTCGGGATCAACGGTCTTTGCTGCTCCTATTACTGTCTCCGTCTGTCGGCGAGGGACCACGACGAATGCGACGGAAACTTCACCGGTCATTCCGTGCCCTTTCATTTCAGTGACACCGAAACCCGCGAGTCTTAGCCCCTCCGCCACCGCCGCGCTTCGGGTCCGGGAGATCAGCCGGATCGCTTGCATGCCGATAGCCAGCTTGCGCTCCAGAAGGACACCAACAGCTGTGCCGGTTGCGAAACCGCCAGCATAGGCCACGATGTTATACCAGTGATCCAGGTGGGTCAGGACACCAGAAATCGCCAACACCCAGATAGATACTTCGAAGAATCCAAGGATAGGCGCAACAACGCGTGAACCTCTAATAACGCAGATTGTTCTGAAGGTTCCCATCGAGACGTCAACCACGCGTGCGCAGAAGATGAACACAGGCCAAAACAAAGGGTATGCATCAAGCAAGCCCGTGAAGGTATTCATGGCGCCGCATCTTCTCATGCGCTCTTGGGAGGTAGATCACGTCCCCTAGAGCGTCGCCATGTCGACATTGTCGAATCTGCGCTGGTAGAAGCCTACGTATTTCACCTTCCGCTCCAGCGCTTCGACCACTGCGTGTGCGAAGTTAACCCCCTCGAATTGTCGAGCGCTGCCCAGCCCCCCCGGCGTGAAGACGTTGATCTCCATTAACTTGTCGCCGACAATATCGAGCCCCACCAGGAACATGCCGTCTTCGACCAACTTGGGACGCACGATTTCGGCGATCCTCAAGACACGATCGTCCACCTCGGCCGAGGCCTTTTCACCACCGGCGTGGATGTTGCTGCGGATGTCATCACCGGAGCGGACGCGGCGGAAGGCGGCGTACTTGCCCTTATACCGCAGCGGCTGGCCGTTCATCATGAACAGGCGCATGTCCCCCTCGGCCGCCTCGGCCAGGTATTCCTGGGCGACGACATACCCGTTACGGCTGACGGATTCGATCATCTGATTCAGGTTCCCGAAGTCATCGCTTCGAACGCGGAAGACGCCCTCGCCTCCAGAACCCTGAAGCGGTTTGATGACGATGTCTCTTCCGTGCTCCTTGCCGAAAGCCTTGATTTCGTCCCGATCTCGTGTGATCAACGTCTTCGGGCGCACCTCCTCCGGAAACAATTGAAAGTACATCTTGTTCATCGCATTGGCGAGACCATTGGGATCGTTGAGGACGATCACCCCGCGGAGAAGGGCCGCCCGGCCGAACATGATGCCTGCCGTTTGTGCCCAGGGCCGACGATCCTTGTCCTCCGCCGGGTCATTCCGAAGCATCAGCACGTCGAGGTCGTCCACCGTTATCCGTTCCACGATGCCGTTGGAACCTCGTAATTGGTCAAGATACGTTTGCGTGGACTTATACCTGGTTTCGGGCGCGGCACGCGCTCGAGCACGGATGCAGTTGTCCGGGTCCAATGCGAGATCCCCGGCTCCGATCAACCAGGATTCGTGCCCGCGGTTGACCGCTGCCATGGCGAGGCGGCTCGTCGTGTAGATGGCCTCCTCCGTCGCAATATCATTGACTACGAATCCGACGCGCATTCGTTCTTCCTTTCGATCAACTGCAAGACCGTGAGTCCCTGCCGGACTTTCGCCAGTTTACCCGCAACCTGAGGATCGTCCAGATACCGCGGTCTTAGCGGTGGCGGGCACAACACTTCTCGGAGATGTAGCTCGCGCATGATGGCGGTGTGGTCCAAGGCGATCTTGCCGACGAGAAGCGGCTCAAGTTCTCCCCCCTCGCCGAGGTACTGGAGCAATCTGCTCAGCCCGCGCAAATAGACCACATCCTTTGTCAACCCTCCCCCCCGATAGATTCGCATGGTGACGTCAAAGGCGGTGCGCCGCTTGAAATTATACGCTCGGTGTAGCTCGCGGAAGGCTTCTACGAAGGAGGCACCATCGATCATGTCGCGAGCTGCAACCAGGCGCGCCGCCAGCATGCGCACGCGCGGCCGGTTGAGCCCGCCCACCAGGTACTCGGCGAGTACGGCGAGTCCCTCCTGCAAAGCCTCGTACCCGGCGAGCCCAGAGTAGAGCTGTCGAAAAGGCTGGGCACGGCCGTTGTGGTAGGTGAGTACGTGCGTGCCGATTTCGTGTTGAAGCAGCGCCTCGGCGCGGGCGAGAGGGACGCGTGCGTCTTTGTCGATCAGGAGCGAACCGTGCGAGACCAGCAACCCAACGGCAATGTCGTCGCGCACATGAACGCGCGCATCGACTTCCGGTCGGTGTTGCCGGTAGTACTCGATCTCCTTCTGGGCGAGTTTGGCAAAAGACATGGCGTCGAGTTGCCCGCTTCTCGAGTCTTGGGACGTTCGAGAGGGAAAGCGATTTAACAATTGCTCGGCCAGCTGTTTCATTTCGCCGTCCACCCCTCCGAACAGTTGCAGACTGCCATGGACAAAACGCTTGCTGTCAATGTCCAGAAGCATCGTAAGCCTGCGGTCCAATTCGTCCTGTTTCCCGCGGAACAGCTCCGCCAAAGTGGGGTCTTCGATGCGTTCGATGGGGACATCGTATAGCCGGCGCTTCAGGATAGTCGGGTCTGCCAGCGAAGGACGGTAATGAAACACTGGGGCTCGCTCGAAACGGGTTTCCTGAAACTCGCGCCAAGCCTGGTGGGCGTTGACCGGCGTCACCTGGAGCAAGAAGTCGAAGCTGTCCGAGACCTCGGCCATCCGCTGATCCACCTCCCATACAGCCTTGACCACCGTGCGACGTCCGAGGGTATGGAAGTGTGGGGGGCGATGCGTCGTGCGCGTGCGCATGAACTCGTAAAAGGCTTGCCGGAGAGCCCGGGTCAGTCCGCGCCGGAACTCGCGCAGTATAAGTGGATATGCTTCGCCCCTGGCCGCGTCACGGTAAACCGGCCGTACCTCCAAGCCCAGCAGGCTGCACTCCAATTGGCCCGCCACTGAGGCCGGCAGAATCGGCGAGAACGACCTGGGCCACCAACGCCCTGCACGCACGACTTCGACCTCCGCAGGCTGCCTCCCCGTCTTGATGCGTGCCAGCGCTCGATGGAAGGTGCCAATGCAGGAACCCGGGTCTTGTCTTGGGGGAACAAGGATTCGGAAGCGGGGCTTGGATACCTCGGGTGAAGCGAGTTCATCGTCGCCCGTGGTTTCGCCAGCCCAAATCTCCAGGATCAAGAAGGCGCCAAATCGATCGACCAGGATTTGGGCAATCGCCCGCACCAGTTCTGCAAGCCCGGCATGAAGCCTGCGTACCCCGGAGGCGAAAAGGTATGAGGCTTCACTGGTAACCACTCGATCGGTCCCCGCGTCGATGCGGACTAGCGGTCGGCGGTAAACACAGAGAAAGGGTAACTGGCGGTCGATGTGCACCCGGCCCCATATCGGCAGCGTACGCCGAACCCGCTTGTTCTCAACTAGGCGTTCACAGATGGCGTGGATGAACTGGTCCGTGATCGCATTTCGCTCGATCATGGTGCTTTTGCCAACAGACGCGTCAGCTCCTCAAGCACTCCGGGAACCGTGGAGCGCAGCGCCCCGCCGATCGCCTGGATCATGGCACGGTTGGGCTTGCCGGTCCACTCGTCCATGAAGAATTTCTTGAACTCGATCGACAGAACACAACTCGACTCGGGAAAGGTCTCGTGGACCCAGCGAGAGAAATGACCGCCGCAGAATCTGACGTTCTCCCGTACGTCAAGTGAGCCTCCGGGGATTTTGCACGCTTGCAGCTCGGTGATGAAGCGATCCACGACCGGCGCCCAGCGCGATCTGTCCATGGTACCCGTGCTGACATTTACCTCAGGGTCCTCCGCTTCGTTGGCGCGTGGTGCGTCCGGTCCGGCTCGTCGATGATTGTAACTGTGCAGGTCGAAGATGACAAACCGCCCGAAACGCCGCGCCAGCCGCGACAGCAGATCGCTGACCGAACGGTAGAACTCGTCGTATTCGGTCAACGAATCCCTGATAAGCTTCTCGCTCGGTGGTTCCTTCCAGACACGAAGGCCCCAAGCGTCTTGGGGCCTACGGTAGACCGCGCCCTCCCGTGGCCGATTCAGGTCCACCTCAAAACGTGACCTGTGGACCATGATACGAGTTGGGGCCATGTCAGCCCAGAGCCCGGTGTACGGGTCCTCTTCGCGAAGTCGATCGAGCTCATGCATGGCAAGTAGGCGATTGACTTCCGCTCGAACGGCGTGGCCGTGGTGAAGTGCAACGGCCACCAGGGGACCCTCACCTTCGACCATCTCGCAAAACGCAGCCTCCCCATTTGCCGAGTTCCGCCGATTCTGGACTGCCGGATTCACCGTACCCATCACTCGACCTCTCCAAGTCTGGCCAAGCTTGGCCGGACGATCCCGTAGCGCAAAGATCTGTGGACAGAGCGAGTCGAACAACTCACCAATACTACCCTGTATCCGCACGCGGAGCTGACGGTCCGCGGGCGCCTCCCAGTTGACGACATAGTACCTCCAATCAGAGGGCGAAAGCTCCTTCGAATGAGTCCGAAACAACGCGGGTATCTCCCGGTCCCCCACGCGGCCGTTCCCATTATGCACAACTAGGTGCGGCACCTCATCCAGGTAGTTGCACCCGGCGGCTATGTAGGCCATCACCGTGTGGTGCCCGTCGAACAGCACCGTCTCGTTCTCCGAGGTCACTACCACTCTCGCATTGGGCAACCCGCTCGCGCGGAGGATGTCGCCACCGGCTAGAACTTGCCTTATCATGCCTCCTATCTGCGGCACGTCCCTGATGCCGTCGGTGTTGTGCAGGCTCATGATCCCTCTGAGCGGAACGCGTTGCGCCACGCGGCAGGGCGTACGGAGCCTGCCCTTGAACAGCACGCGCTCGAAGTAGTCAACAGCATCGTAGAGCGTCTGGCCCGCAGCAGAGATCGGCACCTGCGAAGTCAGGACCCGCACGACACGCTCCGGGGAAAACCTGTCTGGGAATGCGGCCACGACCGTTCTATGGAGCCCTGGACCTCGGCCCCCTGCTCGTCCCCGGGCCTGTTCCGTCACCGCGACGAATTGTTCACAGAATGCTACTCTGTGCCCGCTCGGTTTGGCATCGAGTGCGCTTCGCTGGTTCATCCACGACACCAAATGTGCCTCTCTGGCCACAGAACCTGCCATGCAGCTGATCGCCTAACATCATGAATCAGCGGCTTTGTGGAGTGGCGAAGCCGCGAAACAAGGTCCAGTCGTACCGTCACCCCAGGTTTCCCTCTGGCCGACGAGTGCCCCCTTCTCAGGAAACACCCTTTCGGGTAGAGGGAGCGGGCGAGCAATGCGTGATCTGGCATGCCCGCCCGCTCACAGGAGTCCGGGCCGCTACTCATCCGCAGTCTTACGTCTGCGCCGAGCAGCGCGGCCCTTTGGCGGCTTTGTCCCGCTCGCAGGCCGTTCCGCCTCCCTGAACTTGGTCTTGGGAGCCTTCGCCTTTCTTCTGACATTCTTTGCCATGGCTCATCTCCTATGCCACTATGCTTTCCACATGTCCCCGAGTTGCCTACGACTGGCATGCGGCCTGGGGACACAGCCGCGTGCGGCTTTACGTTGGTTGATCACAACTGAGGTCTTCAGAAGCAGAGGGTTATCACCCGCTCGGAGGTCAATGTGAGTGCCTATCGTCAGGAGCATAACTCTCATCGATGCCTCCGCTCCGTCGCCACCTGGCATTTGAGACAGCGCTGCGCGGTGGGGTTGGCCTTGAGTCTCGCATGCGAAATGGGCTTGCCACAATCGCCGCAGGCTCCGTAGCAGCCAGCGGCCAGTCTATCCAGCGCTGCATCCACTTCCTTGATGCGCCTCGCAATGTGGTTGATTGTGCCGGTCAGATCGGATTGGGACGCCCTTTCCGCAGGATCGTCACCGTCGGATAAGCGGATCCCGTCGTTCCGGAATTCCGACTGGCAGTGCTCAAGCTCGGACACCAGGTCCCGACGCATGCAGATAAGCCTATCGAGTTGCCGTTGATTCTCCGCAGTCCTGCCATGCTGGGGCGTAGATTGTTCTCGCCCCCTTCGAGCCAGTGCACGTTCTGAAGATCCTCCGTGGACTGGCGAAGCATTGCCTGCCTCAAGGCCCGGACTTGCTCGCTCATTTCTTATCATCCGCGCACCATGACGGAATATGCCGCTCACCCAGATGAGACAGCGGTCACCTCTTCTCCGGATTCCGGCGGAGTTGAAGACATCACCATACTTCCGCAGCTCAACTGGGACAGTGAATTAGTGGCTCCACAGGAAGGACACCGGAACCGCTTATAGCTTTGGTTGGTGAGGCGGTGGCCGCATTGCTCACAGGCATAGGATGCGCGCACCTCAGTGCATTTCACCGGGGCAACAAGAGGAATTCCAGGACTGCACGTACGGAGCCTTCTGGCGTCATTCCTTGCCGATCCCAAACTCCACCTTTCCTTTCTGTGGCATCAACACGTGCCTCGTTTCGATGACCGGGAAGATCCCGCATCGCTACGCTGCGGGCGCCAGTCCGGACGACTCGCCAGTGCTCCGATGTCGTTGGCGAAGCACCGCCCCGAGTCCCAGATATCCCAGACCAGGCATGATCCGAAATGGCACCTTGCCTGGATACTGCGTGCTGGCCCGCCCAACGGTGCTCTCGACCGCATCCTCAACCGTCACGAGGACATCGGGATCGACCTGCCCCGCCATGGCCACGACGGCGGCGGTTATCTTCCGGGGAACGATCGCCATGCAAACCGAAACCGGCCCATCGCGGCCGCTGCCGCTCAACGTCGTGACCGCCAGGTCTGCGAATCGGAGCCGTTCGGCGACGGCATGCGCATTTCCACGAGAAATCAGCCGCACGATCTGAGTACCCATGGCCAGTGCCTTTTCGATCCACATGCCGACGGCATTACCGGCGGCGAATCCGCCTGCGAAGGCAAGGATATTCACCCAACGGTCCAGGTGGGCGAAAACGCTCGATATTGCCAGAATCCAGATCATCACCTCGAACAAGCCCAGTATCACGGCGAGAGCTCTCCGTCCCCGAGTGACGCAAATAAGGCGGACCGTGCCGATGGACACATCCACAACCCGTGCGAAGAAGATCAACACGGGCAGCCAGACTGAATGTTCCGGTAGTATTCCTGGCTCTATCATCATTGCTGTTTCAGGCCTCCTCCGGAGCTCCTGAGCCTCACGAGTTTCGATTCATCCTGAGGCGTGGTGCGCAGGTGCTGATCTTCTATGTCCGTTAGATCATCGGGCTCGGCGTTGCCCCGAGGCCGGGATGCTCTTATTGTGTGGCGAGCGTCCGACGGCTTGCGACGTGTCACATTGACAATACAGCGCACAGCACCGCCCAGGTTGTATATCCGGGATACGTCCACCGTACGGACGTCGAATCCGAGATCGCAGTAGATCGCCTCCGCTGCTTGATCCAGCACGGGAATGCCGTACACAGGCATGTAAATGGTGCTGCATCCATGGCGGCGATCGATCAGGACATTATTGTAGGTAACCATCCATTGTTCGGATCTATCGATGATTGCAGGTAACCGGACTACT
This sequence comes from uncultured Planctomycetales bacterium, assembly GCA_964579675.1. Lineage (GTDB taxonomy): Bacteria > Planctomycetota > Phycisphaerae > UBA1845 > PWPN01 > CAZOIA01. The sequence continues at coordinate 10,884 of CAZOIA010000069.1, forward strand.
TCGTAGCCGAGATCTGTGATCGTAGACGCGATTGAGTCGAATCTCTGAGATGTTTCTGATGAGTCGTCCATCTCTGCCGCGACCCACTTCGGAACTACGGTGCATGAGTCAGAAACGCCATCCTCAAAGAGTAGTGACAGGCCAGACATTGGACTGGCAACCAGCGCAGTGTGGTCTCCGAGCGGTGTCAGATACATATCGACATGACAGAAAGGTACGCTGCCCTCCTGATCCCTTATCAGAACCGGATCAAGCCCGACAATGCGAGACAGGTCTCTCGCAAGCCGTCGTTCTCCCAGTCCAAGATCGGCATTGTCGAGTAAGACGTTGGCGCCGATAAAAGCATGCCTGTTGTTGGAAACGATGTTTCCTCCCTCCAAATGCAGGAGATCGGCCATCTGGCGAGGCATGACGTTCGCTCGGGTCAAAGCCGGGGCCATCAGAATCTCGTTGCGCTTGTCCTCCTCGTAGTCAGCGAAATCGCCAGGGATGAACTGAAGCGCGGGCCGGAACGAACGGGCATGGTGCCTTGCAATACGTCGATCGCGCGACCAGAGGGTAATCTCGCGATCCACCGCAACCAATCGCAGTTCACGCCGGCCGGAGGTGGCAAGAGGGCCCCACTCGTGAATGAACTCCTCGACCGCATCTTCGGTAGGGCATACCACTTGAATGCGGATGTCGTCCGGCAGCCCGGAGAACAGATCGCGATACAACGGCGTGAGCTCCTCCTCCATATCAGGCAGGTAGTGGAGCATGACCTCAGCGATCGCCCCGCTGGTATCTGGGATAACGCGGACATGGTCGGTGGCCCGTGAACCACCTTCGTCCCCATGAACTGGGACCGAAGTGAATGCCAGCAGGATGAGGGATGCCAACGAAACCAACGTCTTTCGTCGGGGCAAGAGCCCACGAAGGCCCATGCAAACCGACTGTGAGCCGATCATAGATCAACCTCCACCTTATGCCTCAGTCTGTGGCTCGAATCTCGATCTTGTAACCGTCCGGATCGAAGACGAACGTCTGATAGTGGCCGCCGTACATGCGGGGTTGCGTCGCCCGCGCGCGCCTCGCCACGGCCTGACGGTATGCCTCATTGACTTCCTCCTCGGTTGATACGACGAAGCTGAAGTGATCAAGGCCCGACAGTTCCGAACCCAATGGCAGCCCCTCGGTCAAAAGCACACTCGCCTGGGCCAACGTATCATTGGCGGGCAGAGAACAGATGCGTGCCACCGCGCTCGGTGGGTCGGTCTGATGCGGTTCCAGGCCGAACAAGCCACGGTAGAAGTCAACGCTGCGCTCCAGGTTTCTGACCCGCAGGCTGACATGGGCGATCCGCTTCGGTCGAATTGCGACAGTTGTCACGCGGTGACTCCATAGACCGTCCAAGGCCGTCGCAAGTATGGCTTGCCAGGCTGAAACCACCGTGAAATGCGGATTAGTTTTCTTTAATCTGGTTTGGGGTCACGGGACTGGAGTGAGGGGCAGGCGGACGACGAACTCGCAGCCCCCGTCCGGACAGTTGGCCAGGGATATCTGGCCCTGGTGAAGACCGGCCACGCCTTGGGCGATGGCCAGTCCCAAACCCGCACCCTGGGCGGAGCCATCGCCCCGGGGAATGCGAAAGAAGGGCTCAAAAATCTGCTCGATATGCTCAGCGGGAATCCCCGGGCCATGGTCCCGGACCGTGACGCAGGCCTCGTCGCCCTCGACGGCCACCTTGATCTCCACGGGCTTTTCGACAGGCGAGTAGCGGATTGCGTTCCGGAGAAGGTTGACAATCATCGTTCGGAGCAGCTCCCCGTCGCCAGCTACCAGCGGTTCCGGTCGGTCAGGCGCCGGGACGGCGAGCACGGGAACGAGTCTGACCTCCCGCTGTCGGGCCAGTGGCTCGCAACGTTGCACCGCGTCCGTCACCGCCTCATTTAACGAAACAGAGGTCACCGATCCGGGAGGCATCCCCACATCCGCTCGGGCCAGGGTCAGCAAGCCCTCGATCGTCTTGGCCATTCGCCGCATCTCGTCCTGGACACTGGCCGCGAAGCGATCATGCTCCTCCGCTGATCGAGCCTGCTGGCTCAAGACCTGGGCTTGGCCAAGCAGGATCGACACCGGCGTCTGCAATTCGTGGGCGGCATTGGCGATGAACCGCTCTTGAGCACGGAAGGAAGCTTCGAGGCGATCAAGCATTTGATTGACAGTGGCCACCATCTGCGCCACTTCGTCGCCACCCGGCGGAAGGTCAATGCGACGATCAAGATGTTCGGCCGTGAGCTCCTGGGCCTCCCGTGCGATCCTGCCCACCGGGGCCAGAGATCGCCTCGCCATGAACCAGGAGGCAAGGCCCGCGACCAACAGGCCGGCAGGGATAAACAACAAGAACAGCCGGCGAAGGGCGGCGATGGATTCATCCACCCGCTCCAGACTGACGGCCACTTGCAGATAGAAGGGCTCTGTTTCCGGAGCCTCGTGGTAAAGCGTGAGAACGCGAAGCTCCCCGTCGCCCCCTAATAGCGATTCTGCAACCTTGCCGCTCACGGTTTCAAGGGCAGGTTCGCCGGCGGCACGGGACTGCTGTGCGGAAGGCGTCCAGGGCAGCGAGAGATCCCCCAGGTTTCGCGACCGCTCGACAATCGTTCCGTCTTCCAGGCGTACCTGGAAGAAGTAGCCTGGGAAGCGGAAGGGGTTCAGGCGGGGGCTGACCTTATTGGACAAAATCTGTTCCGGGAGGTTCTCAGCCGCAATCTCAATCGCTTCGACCATGCTCTCTGCACGATCAGCGAGTCGCTCATCGAAGTCCTCCCGAAGGTAATCTTCACGAATCGTGAGAACGACAACTCCAAGGATGGTCAAGATGACGCCGAATGTCAGGAGGTAGACAAGCGTCAACTTGAATCGAAGCGTACGCAGGTGTTGCCACATGGCGCGAATCTCACTGAGATTGCCGTCAAAGATCAGGTGCTTCGGCGCTCAGGACGTAACCGGCGCCGATCACCGTATGAATGAGTCGCTTGTCGAAGTCCTTGTCAACCTTCCGGCGGAGCATGCTCACGTAGACATCGATCACATTGCTGTCGCTATCAAAGTTCATGTCCCAGACATGCTCCCCGATAGCCGTCCGGGACAGCACGCGATTGGCGTTCCGCATGAAGTATTCCAGCAGCGCGAATTCCTTGGTCGTCAGCTTGATCCTGTGGCCCGCCCGCGTGATCTTGCGGCTCATGAGGTCCATCTCGACGTCCTCGAACCGCAGGATGGACGATTCCTGGGCCTGGCGTCGCCGCAGCAGGGCTCTCACTCGCGCTGTCAATTCCGCGAATTCAAAGGGCTTGATGAGGTAATCGTCAGCTCCAGCGTCGAGCCCGGTCACTTTGTCGGCCGTGCTGGACAGGGCGGTCAGCATCAGAATGGGTGTCGTCACACCCCGTCGGCGGAGATTCCTGCACACCTGGAGGCCGTCTTCATCCGGCAACATGACATCCAAGATGATGACATCATAGGGCTCGGATGCGGCCATCTCCTCGCCGTCGTACCCTCGGTGAGCCACATCAACCGCGTGTCCCTGCTCGCTGAAGCCCTGTCGCACGAACCCCGCCATCTTGGGGTTGTCTTCGATCACAAGCAGTCGCATGGTAGTCCCTCGGCCAAGAGCTCCTGGAGAGCCGCATCACTCATAGATTCTGACATCTCCGACGGCGCTTATCAACTCCCACGGCCGCCTCGGGATGAACGCAATTTAATCCGCATTTCACCCCGGCTTCAGGAGCGGCGTCTATACTTCCGCGAGCACAAGCCGGCCAGGGTTCCTCGGAGCCTCGTCTTTGGACGGCTTTCCCCGCCCGGCTTCTGAGGAATCCGTCGGATGCTTCCAAGCGGTAGGAAGACTTGAATCACTGGTCCCCCGCAGTCATGCATTAGAGTTGGAGTTTCGACAATGCCACCCCAAGTTGAAGATCCCCGCCGAAGGTTGCTGAGCCGATACAGCAACAACCCCATCCTGACGGCCTACCACTGGCCGTATTTCGTGAACTCGGTCTTCAACCCGGGCGCGGTCCGACTGCCCTCCGGGGAGACGCTCCTCCTCTGCCGGGTCGAGGACTGCTCAGGACGGTCTCACCTGTGTGCGGCCCGCTCGGCCGACGGGATGACCAATTGGGAAATTGATCCTGAGCCCACCCTGTTTCCGGATGACGAGGGCCACCCCGAAGAGCAATGGGGTATCGAAGACCCCCGCGTGGTGTGGGTGCCGGAACTGGAAAAGTACGCGGTGACCTACACCTGCTACTCGCCGCCCGGCCCGGGTGTAGCCCTGGCCCTGACCAGGGATTTCAAGGAGTTCGAGCGACTAGGCAACATCATGCCTCCGGAGGACAAAGATGCCGCTCTGTTACCTCGGCGTTTCGGGGACCGTTGGGCTCTGATTCATCGACCGGTGGCCGCCTCCGGCCTGGCCCACATCTGGATCTCCTTCTCCTTGGACCTGAGGCACTGGGGAGACCATAAAGTCGTCCTCAAGGCCAAGAGGGGACCCTGGTGGGATGCCTACAAGATAGGTCTCTCGGCACCGCCCGTCGAGACACCTGAGGGCTGGCTCGTCATCTACCACGGTTCGCGTACAACTCCCGCGGGATGTCTCTACCGACTGGGTGTGGCACTGCTCGATCTGGAAGATCCGTGCAAGTGCCTGCGGCGAGGCGAGAAGTGGATCATGGGCCCCGAAGCAGACTACGAGCGCAACGGCGACGTCGGCTATGTCGTCTTCCCGTGCGGCTACACCATCAGCGACGACCGAGACACAATCAACCTGTATTACGGCGCAGCCGACACCTCAATCGGACTGGCAAGAGGCAGTATCCGGGGAATCCTCAACTGGCTTAAGGAGAATGCGCCTCCGGAGTGCGAGCGGGCCAAGGAAAGCAAGCTCACGGAATCCATGTGGTGCGGCTGAGCAGGTTCTTCCGGCAGAGCGAGGTAGAGGCACACTCATGACTGGATTCTGGATACTCTCGGTTGTGACGATTGTGGTTATGGTCGGCGGGGTGATCGAAGGGGTGCTTCATCGCCGCAATCTCAGCCGGATCCCGATCCGAGTCCACGTCAACGGCACCCGGGGGAAATCCAGCGTGGTTCGGTTGACTGCCGCCGGCCTGCGTGAAGCCGGCATCACCACATGCGCGAAAACGACGGGTTCGCTGGCGCGAATGATCTTCCCCGATGGTTCGGAGTGTCCGGTATTTCGGCCTGCGGGCGCCAACGTCATCGAGCAGGTGCGAATCGTGGGAGCGGCCGTGGGCAATCATGCCAAGGCCCTGGTGATTGAATGCATGGCCCTGCAACCATTCCTTCAATGGTTCTCCGAATCCAGGCTGGTTCGGGCTACACACGGCGTCGTCACCAACGCCCGCGCGGATCACCTGGATCTGATGGGGCCGACGGAGGACAACGTGGCCAGGGCACTGGCCGGCATGGTACCTATCAAGGCCAAGCTGTTCACGGGTGAGAAGCGCCATCTGGATGTTTTCAAGCAGGCGGCGAAGGACCGGGGTACGGAGCTCGTTGAAGTCAGCGATGAAGAAGCGGCGGGCGTCACGCCGGAAGAGCTGGCCCGATTCCCCTATATGGAGCACGCCGAGAACGTGGCACTCGCACTCCGTGTCTGTAGTGATCTGGGCGTTGACCGTGGAACTGCACTCCGCGGCATGTGGAAGGCTCGTCCGGACCCCGGCGTCATGACCACGCATGAGGTGGATTTCTTCGGGCGACGCCTCGTTTTCGTCAACGGCTTTGCCGCCAACGACCCTGAGTCCACCGAACGTGTCTGGAACATAGCGATCGAACGCTTCCCGGACGTCCAGACGCGGATCGCCATCTTCAACTGCCGGCTGGATCGGCCGGACCGCTCTGTTCAGCTCGGCCGGGCCTGCGTCGCCTGGCAGCCAGCCGATCATTATGTCCTCGTCGGCACGGGTACGTACATCTTTGCCCGCGCTGCGTCCAAACAGGGCTTGGACATGCGGAAGGTTGTCGTCGCCGAGAATCAGCGAGCAGATGACATCTTCGAGATCGTCGTTGGGCTGACAGGCAGATCTTCTCTGGTGATGGGCATGTGCAACATTGGAGGACAGGGGCTCGAACTCGTGCAGTATTTCCGCAACCGCTGTGCCCTGGAGACCTCATTATGACCGATCTGCTGCCACTATCGATCGGGATCGGGTTGGTGGTGAGCCTCTTGTTCTCGGAAGTGTTCGGCCTGGCAGCAGGAGGCATGGTCGTTCCCGGCTACATTGCACTCCATCTAGCTCGCCCGGTGGACGTTATTCTCACTCTCGGCGCCGCCTTTGCAACCTTTGCCGTCGTGCACTCAGTTTCCTCGATCGTCATCGTTTACGGTCGACGCCGCACCGTTCTCATGATCCTGGTGGGCTACCTCATCGGGGCGCTGGTTCGGGGATTCACCGGCGACGAGATTGAGCCACTGGCGAACCTGGATTTCACTGTCATCGGGTACATCATACCGGGTCTTATCGCCATATGGATGGATCGACAGGGACTGGTGGAGACACTCAGTTCTCTGTTGGCGGCTTCTGTGGTGGTGCGACTTGTTCTCGTCCTGTGTGTCGGTGCGGAGCTGCAATCATGAAAAAGCTCTACTGGCGGCCTCGCGGCATCTCTCGCTCCGTGCTCGTCCTGATCGCTCTGCTTTCGCTCCTTGGACTGATTGCGGTCGAGTTCCTGGAGACGAGGCAGAGGCAACCGCACTACGGTGAGAAGCTTCAGGCCGCCCAACTCGCCCTGGAAGCCATGGAAATCATCAAGGCGGAACGGTTGGCCAGGGGCGCAGAGATTGATCCGGAGATTGATCCAGCCGAATCCGGTCTCATTGGCTTACCGATGTCGTCGGTGACCACGGTCACAGGCTGGGTCTCGGCCAAGCAGACTTCCGTGAACCCCAACTTCGCCGCCGTGGTTGTCGAGATGCTGAAGGGGGCCGGGGTCAAGAAGGGAGACGTGGTCGCTGTCGGCATTTCGGGATCCTTTCCGGCGCTGAATATCTGCATCTATGCAGCCATGCGAACGCTTGAACTCAAACCGATCATCATTTCGAGTGTTTCGGCATCCCAATTCGGGGCCAACGACCCGGAGTTCCTGTGGGTCGACATGGAGAGGGTCCTGCATGAACGCAACAGGGAGAAGTTCGCGTTTCGTTCTGTAGCCGCGTCGCCGGGCGGAGTGGAGGATCGCGGACTCGGCATGTCAAAAGAAGGCCGGCAGGCGTTGAATGCAGCCATCGAGCGGAATGGACTTGTCTTCCTCAAGCCGAACGATTTCAAGGACAGCATAGACAAGCGCATGACCATTTTTGCGCAACGCGCTGGGGGGAAAGCGATCAAGGCCTACATCAACATCGGTGGCGGGACGATCTCGGTTGGCACCGCATCAGGCAAACGGCTTTTTCACGTCGGCTTGAACCTGCGGAAACCGGCTGGCACCCGTCCCGCCGATTCCGTGATGAGCCGCTTTGTTGATCAGGGTGTACCGGTCATTCATCTCACGAAGATAGAAGACCTGGCTCGGCGTTATGGTTTACCCATTCAGCCCACGATGATACCGGCCCCTGGTGAAGGACGGGTGTTTTACCGCGAGGAATACAACCCCTGGCTCGCTTGTGGTGTTCTGCTGGGGATCATCCTCAGCCTGTATGCGTTCGCCCGCTCCGAAGTGGGATACCACATTCTGCAAACCACAGCTCGGAAGAGAAACGATCTCTTCCGCGAACCGATGGTCTGAGTCAACGCCAGCCTTTGTAAGACAGGTGTGTTGCTCTGGGGAGAGTACGTCAATGACAGAGCCCACTCATTCATCTCGATGGTTGACCGCTGCTGTAGCGATTCTGTGCGCCAAGCCGGATGTATGCTTGCCGCAATCGCTGAAGCCGGAGACACCTCCGGGTATTGCTCAAGTTGACGACCCGGATAGAGGACCCATAGCCCCCGCCGAGATCCTGTCGCAAGCCTTTCAAAGGGCTGTAAGGGCCGTCTCACCATCTGTTGTGAACATCAGGGCCATCAAATGGACGCAACGATACGAATTGTCGTCTCCCAGCCGGCATTCGGCGTCGTACGATCCGCTCAAGCAGTTCTTCGGCAAGGAGTTCCTGGATCGATTTTTCGAACAGCGCGCCCCCGTCCGGGGTTACGAGCACCGGACTGTGGGTACCGGCGTCGTTGTGACCAAAGATGGCTACGTGTTAACGAACGAACTCATCGTTGCCAATGCGGGCGAGGTCGTCGTGGGGCTCCCGGACGGCAGAAGCTTCGAGGCCGATATCATCGGGATCGACATCAAAACCGACCTTGCCCTGCTCAAGATTGAGGGAGCCTCGTTGACACCTGGTAGGCTGGGAGATACTCAAGAGGCCGAGGTCGGCGACTGGGTGGTTGCGGTGGGTAATCCCTTTAGTCTTTCACACACGTTGGCTACTGGCGTCATCAGTGCCAAGGGTCGAGCCAATGCGGCTATCACCGCTTATGAAGATTTCCTCCAAACCGATGCCCCCATACATGCGGGTAACACGGGAGGCCCGCTGGTTGATCTGCAGGGCAGAGTGGTTGGGATCTGCACGGCCAGGCCATGGGGCGGCAACGCGGTTCCTGGCATGGGATTTGCCGTGCCCAGTAGCATGGCCCGAGTCGTGATGGACGATCTCATTCAGGATGGAGTCGTGCAAAGAGGGTCCATCGGAATCATCGTCCAGAACCTGAATAGGGATTTGGCCATGTCCTTCGGGCACAAAGACGCAAATGGCGTCTTGGTCGCTGACGTCGCCCCCGAAGGCCCCGCTGAAACGGCCGGCGTGCGGCCGGGGGATATCATCCTCGCCTTCGACGGCCACGAAACTCCCGGCGTCAATGAGTATCGAAGTATCGTGGCGGGCACACGGCCCGGGAGAGGAGTGGCCGTCGAGTTCTACAGGGGCGGCCAGAAGCAAACGACGCAGGTGCAGGTTCAAAACGCTGCTGCTCAAGTGAGGCTGCCCAGAGGCAAGCAGCACCCGGTTGGGTTGGGCTTGACGTTGCGAACACTGTCGGCCTTGGAGGCGGCGCGAATGGGCCTGGAACGCACCAGAGGGGTACTTGTGACCAACGTCGATTCCGGCACTCTTGCCATGCGAGCGGGGATTCGCCCCGACGACATCATCGTCGCCGTGGGTGACAGAAGTGTTTCTGACGTTGCCGGTTTCCACGGTGCCCTCAAAGCACACGATCTCAGTCAGGGCGTTCGCTTTCAGCTTGTGACCGAGGGAACTCGAAGGTTTGTGTTCCTGAAGCGACACGCATCCCCGCCGCAGCCCTAACACCTAGCATGGTCTTGACTTGGCACTGCTTTGACTCACGTCGGTGGGCCTTGAACTATCGGAAACACGGCTGGTTCCAGGAGTCCTGGACGGGATTAAGAGATTTTCATCCCGCTTTCACGGCCGCTTCACCCTTGTGAGCTATTCTTCTTCTGAGTCAGCAGGAGTCGGCCCGCGCTGGCCAGCTCTTCTGATGAACACACCTGCCCAACCGTGGGAGATGTGACATGGGCGCCACGATCCACGCTGTCGGCAATTCCCGTCCGGATGAGGAGGCCACTATGGCTGAGGCTGGTCCATCCGGCCCCCGCGGAGCCGCTTCGGACCGGCACCCAGTCGGCCTCGTCGCCTGCCCGAATTGCGGCAAGAAGCTGCGCTGGCCGAATCGCTTATCCGGCGAAGCGGTTTGTCCCGCATGCAGGCTGAGGCTTGTCATCTTGAGAGAGCCGTCGGGGCAGTGCTCCGCCCAGGCCGAGAATGAAGGCTCGTTCGCAGAGATGATCTGTGACTGGCTTGATCCCGACGATGAGGACGACAAGGAAGGCGATGAAGATTCAGACTAACCGAGAGTCTCCATGTCTCGCTCGACGAGATCATGCGGAAGCACTACGTGTGAGTTTGCCTTACCCCCGATCAAGCGGGAGAACGAAAAACCAGACTGACGCCGTGTATTACTCCACGAATTGGTCCAACAAATGACTGTCACCTCTGCTTCAACGCGCGGGAAGATCTTCGTTCTCGGTACTCACCTGCCAAGACAATGCGGAATCGCGACGTTCACAAGCGACCTGAGCACCGCGATAGCCCAGGAGCTGGGCGCCAGCGACGAAGTCCCTGTGATTGCATTAGACGACACGGCAAGAGGCTACCGCTATCCGCATCGAGTGTGGTTCAGCATTCGGGCGGACAGTCAGGCCGACTACATGAGGGCTGCCAAATACGTGAACGCTCGTCCTGCCGATGCCGTGCTGGTCCAGCACGAATACGGGATATTCGGAGGTCCGGCTGGTGCACACATCCTTCACTTCATGCGGCGCATCCACGTTCCTGCGGTGACTACGCTGCACACGGTGCTTGCCGATCCATCTTCCGAGGAACGCGAGGTCATGGAGGAGTTGTGCCGTCTGAGCAACCGCATCGTTGTCATGTGCGACGCGGCCCGGGACATCCTTGAGAGCGTGTATCGCGTTCCGGCGTCACGAATCGCACATATCCCCCACGGAATTCCGGACTTGCCTTACGCGGATCCCGGCTGTTTCAAGGACCGATTCACCGCGAATGGCAGCCCCATTCTTCTTACATTCGGCCTGCTTTCGCCGGGCAAAGGCATCGAGTTCATGATTGACGCGATGTCCCAAGTCATCAGTCACTGGCCGGACGCACTCTATATCGTGCTTGGAGCCACCCATCCGCATCTAAAGCGAGAACAGGGGGAGTCCTACCGAATCGGGTTGCAGAAACGAGTGCACGAACTGGGCTTGTCGGACAATGTACGGTTCGTCAACGAGTTCGTTGAGATCCCGGAGCTTGGCCGGTACCTCCAGGCCGCTGATATCTACGTGACGCCCTACCTTGGCGAGGCGCAGATTACCTCCGGGACGCTTGCGTACGCGCTGGGCGCCGGGAAGGCCGTGGTTTCTACGCCCTACAAGTACGCGCAGGATTCGCTCGCGGATGGCCGCGGGCTGCTGGTCCCGTTCCGAGATTCGAATGCCCTGGCGCAAGCTGTTGTTTACCTGCTCCGGAATGACGATGAACGCCTCCGGATGTGCAGACGGGCGTATCTGTTCGCTCGGCCGATGACCTGGAGCGAAGTGGCACGTCAATACCTCCGGCTGGCCAGAGTCGTGATCGCCGAGAAGTCGGCCGGGGTACATGCGCAGGCCGGCGCCCGAAGGCATCCCACGGGCCCAGCCAGTTCTTGTGAAGGCGAGGTCCTACATCCTCTGGTCCCTCCCCTGGCCGTAAGTTCAGCAAGCTGAGACCAACGGTGGAATGCATATGATCGACAGAGTCTCGGGAGTTGCAGCCATTGCCAATCTCGTACGGTCGTTCCGCCGTCCGAAGCCGGCGCCCGTAGCAGCCGCCGTGATCGTAGCCCATCCCGATGACGAAGTGCTGTGGGCTGGCGGTGAGATCCTCTCCCATTCTGATTGGAATTGGTACATCCTGGCCCTTTGCCGGGGCAATGATCCCGACCGCGCACCCAGGTTCTGGCGAGTACTCAACCGACTGAATGCGATGGGCTATATCGCTGACCTGAATGACGGTCCAGAACAAGGGGCGCTGTCCGCCGAGGAGGTCGAACGCACGATTCTGGCTGGACTTCCAGAGGTCAGGTTCGATCTCATCATGACCCACTCGCCGCGTGGCGAGTACACGCAGCACCGCCGCCACGAGGAGGTCTCACAAGCCGTCATCAGACTCTGGTGCTCGGGCCGGATCTCCACGAAAGTTCTGATGCTGTTCGCCTACACGGATCGCAATCAGAGCCACCCCCCGCGCGCCGATCCGAACGCGCATATTCGAAACCCTCTCCCCAAGAGGCTATGGAAACGAAAGTATCAAGCCATCACTGAAGTCTACGGCTTTGAACCGGACAGCTGGGAGGCCCGCACTACGCCGCGTGAGGAGGGCTTCTGGCGGTTTGACTCCCCGCAGTCTCTCGAGCAGTGGATGACGGAACAAGGAATCGAGGTATGAAGATCCTGGTGCTCTATGATTACCCGCCATCTCCGGCCGGCCTGGCAACCCAAGGCGATCTACTGTACAAAGGCCTGCTGCATCTCGGTGTTGATGTGCAGGTAGTGCATTTCGAATCGGCTCAGGAGAAGGAATGGTACTATCGCTGGTTCAAGCCTGACGTCGTAGTCGGAATCGGCTATTGGGGCCACACACAGCATCTCGTCCTCCACCCCCAGCAGTGCGGCTTTCAAGCAGTACCCTGGCTGGTCGCGGACGGCTACGTGGCGAACTACCGTGAGATCCTTGACACCTTGCCGCTGATACTGGTCACGTCGGGTTGGGTCAAAGAGGTGTATGTGCGCGATGGCATCAACGGCGAACATATCCACGTACTGCCTGTCGGATGCGATACCGATGCCTTCGTCCCCAGAAATCGAAATGATACGAAGGTCAAGGTGGTTCGGGAGGCTCTTGGTGTTGCTCCCGAAGAACTCCTGATTCTCACGGTGGGTGGGGATGCGGCGTCTAAGGGTGCGCAGGAAGTCATGCAGGCGCTGGCCCTCCTGGGAAGGAAAGCACCTCCATGGAAGTACGTGTGCAAAGTCTGGCCTCAACCTCGGTCCGAGTTGCAGAATCTGGCCGACCTGCAGCTTGCCTCACAGCTCGGCATCGAGAAGCATGTTGTGTTTACTACCAACGTCGTCTCGCGTAACTTTATGCCGTACCTTCTGGCTGCTTGCGACATCTATGCCGCGCCTTCTCGTCTTGAAGGGTTTGGCATGCCCCAGATCGAGGCCGGCGCATGCGGGAAACCCGTTATCGGCATCAAGGCCATGGCCATGCTGGAAACACTGGTGCACGGCGAAACGGCGTTTCTGGCCGGGGTCGCTCAAGAGAACCGCATCGGCGAGACCATCCTGGGGGAGGAGTCCGGCTTCGAAAACGGGCACCGTATCGTTTTCGACAACTTCCGTGCTGCCGACTACCGCGCAAGCGTGTACGATATAGCAGAGTATCTGAGCAAACTGATGGAAAACCCGGAACTCAGGACGAAGATGGGTGAGGCGGGACGGGTGCGAGTGGTCGAACATTACGACTATCGGATCGTGGCCAACACCCTGGTTAGTTTCCTTTCCGACAAGCTGGGGCTGTCCTAGGCGAATGGGGTGTCCTTTGGACGATGAGATCAGGCAGACAAAACAGGCTGCTCTTGAGATTCTTCTCCGCAACTTGCGCGGGCCCTGCCGATCGCTGCCGAGGACGGCCGGGTGGGGCTACCCCGAACCCTATACGCGCGACCTGATGATCTCTGCGTTGGGCTTTCTGGTATCCGGGGACGACAGGCTGATTGCGGCTTTGCGCAAAGTGCTGCAGGCTCTAGCTCTCAATCAGACAGCTCGAGGTCACATCCCGTCTCTGGCCCACGACCCGAATGACCGTGGGGCGAGCGACACAACACCTCTCTTCCTGTTCGGTCTGGGTCTCTACCGAAAGGCTACCGGTGAAGCCGGCTTCCTGGAGGAAGCTGCCCAGAAAGCCCTCCGATGGATGGAATATCAGAGCCCAGAAGACATGGTGATGGTTGCCCAGCAGCCGACGACTGACTGGCGAGATGAACAGTGGGTGCCCGGATTTGGGCTTTACGTCAATACCATCGTCTATGCTTACCTGAGGCTGTTCGGCCGCCACGAACAGGCGGATCTTCTCAGGCGGTTGATGAACCGTTTTGCCATCCGCGGTCAGCGCAGGAACCGCCACGTACATGAAGGTCTTGTTCTCCCACACAAGCCATACTACGCCCTGTGGTCCTTCAAGGTTGACAACAACGAGCGGTTCGACCTGCTGGGCAATAGCCTGGCGATCTTGACGGGTATTGCTTCACCGTCGCGAGCCAGGGATCTCGTCACCTGGATTGACCTAGAATGCAATGCCATGCGGGACTTGGGCGCACTTGCCGTGCAGCTGCCGCCATGCCTTTTCCCATACATCCAGGAGACTGATCCTGACTGGCGGCGCCGATACGAGGATTACAATCGCCCCGGGGAGTACCACAACGGAGGCGTGTGGCCTTTCATTTGCGGATTCTACGTGGCTGCATTGGCGGCGGCGGGAAGGCATCGTTTGGCCGAGAGAAAACTAGCCGCACTGACCAAGCTCGCGGTCCCGGCCCGTGAGGCATCTGTCGCCTACGGATTCAATGAGTGGTTCAGAGCGCAGGACGGCACTCCGCAAGGACAGGATTGGCAGACCTGGTCGGCAGCAATGTACCTTTACGCCGCAGCGGCGGTGGAGCAAGGACGAACGCCGTTCCTTGATGAAATCCGGCGTGCGACCGACATGACCACCATGTCGGCGAGCGAAACAAGTGAGATCGCATGAGGTCGCATTAGCGGGCTTTGGTCCTCGACCTGGAGGAAACACGATATCAGCAGACCTGAAGCCGAGGCCGTGGCAGTCCGACACCGTCCGCGGCATCGTGATCACCGAGCATCTGGCAACCCACGACTCGGTCAGAGGATCCGCTCCTCTGCCCCCAATGCGGACGCGGACGTCTGGTACCCATCCAGACTCCATCCGCTTCGCCACCTTTCCATACCAGAGCACCGATGGGAGTCGATTCCTCATGACAAGCCTGAGCCGCACTTCTCCATCAGGCTTCCTCTACACCTGTGCTTCCTGATCGGCATGCTGTTGGAGCTCGAGCCGGCCAGCCGCTTCGTCCTTCACATCGATCGGCCGATCGAGGAATCCATCCGCCCCCTAACGCCGCCATGTGGCCGAAGTCCGCGGGGCTGAAGGCGCAGCATGTCACCGGGCGGCGTTAGGGG
>CAZOIA010000070.1:0-25529 GCA_964579675.1 uncultured Planctomycetales bacterium
CGAGGTGCCGCCCCGCTGCCCACCCGAAGGTCCCCGCCGAGACTGTCATGCACCCTGAGTGTCGGGACTGCTTGTGTTGCGAAGCCGCGGGCCGGCCTACTTGCTGGAGACCGGCCCGCTGGTTTCGACAGAAAGAAGAGTGTGTCTCTGACGCCGGGGATGGGCGCCGCACCGGCGCCCCGCCCGCAGCAGGTTATCGGTAGCCGACACCGGCACGGTGCGTGTCGAATCGGCGGTACGTGTAATCCGATTCGTCGAGTCCCCTGCCCTGGAAATCGACGAATCGCTCCCTGAAGTAAATGATCTGGCCTGGAGAGTAGAAGGAATCGGTCGAGGGCCAATCGCTTCGGAACCCGAAGTCCGAGGCGTGATAACGACCGGGTTTCCGGTCGAATAGCAGTGCCGAGGCGAGATCGGCACGGCGGCCTGCCGCTGGAGAGCCCAGTTGGGCGTCCGTGTGGATCGCGCGATCGTGGGCGGACGCGCAGCCTGCCGCCACGAACGTCAATCCACCCATCATTGCCAGGATCCAGACACGCACTTTCGAGCCGCCTCCAGGGGCTGACCATCCTTCCGGTGAACGGCGGCAGCAACTTTCATGCCATCGGAGCGGCCACTCCGCAGTCGGTCCGATAGTAACGGCCCTGCTTTGCGTCGATGCCTGACGCGGGGGTCGGCCCCGAGAGAGTGTAACGACCGTGCGGTTTCCATCGGCCTTGCCGCCCTGCTGCCACGCGATGCGTCGCCAGTCTGGATCATTCACCACGAAGTCACGGAGAGCACGGAGAAGACAAAGGAATCAGTTGAAATCAACCACTCGGGTTCCGACATGACCATCGACACGCTCTCGGACAATCGATCCGCCAGGATTTCACGCAACTTCCTTTCTCCGTGGCCTTTGTGTATCCGTGGTGAACCTCTCCATAGACAATCCGGGCCGGGCGGGCATTCGCGGGCAGGATGGTGATAACAGGCGGCCCGGTAGCCAGTTGCGTCAATCACCAGGCAGCAAGCTCATGACGGCGGGGTGATGCGTAGCGGCGACACGCCCGAACAAGACCGGGAATAAGCAGGCCGATAACGACCGGGAGTATGCAGCGGCACCGCCGCTGGCGTCAGACGAGTCTCTGGGTGATAGGCTGACGATCGCCGTAACCGGCACCGATCTCGTACCAGTACCCCACTCTCTCTTCCCCGAGCTTCCAGCAGAGGCACACCTGGCGGCCTCCCTTGCGGGCGGGGAAGTCCACCAGCCCGACCCTGTAGTCCCGGAGTTCGCAGCCGATCTTCTCCAACTCCTCGTTCAGCTCCGAAAGACGATCGGTGATGGCTGCGTACTTCTGGCGGGTTTCCTCAGACTCTGCGGGATCACCCTTGGCGTCGACGGCCCGGCACGCGGCGTGCAGTTCGCACAATTGCCTGTAGTTGCCAACGACGTCCGTCACGATTCGTCGCACCAGGGTCAATGCGCGATTCGCCTCCGCCACCGAGAAGTACTTCTTCCCGGTGGACAACAGCGATTCAGGCAATGAGACTGCCTCGAAGGCATCCATGGCATCCGCTCCCGTGTCTGGCCGGGTGCCACCGGCCATGATTCGACGTTGGCAAGTATACTGTCGGTCCCGGGCCCGCTCCCTGTCAGACCGACACTCTCTGTGGCGAGCCTACGATCCCATTACCGGCCTACCCTGAACCTACCAAACCGGTGCACCCAAGTCAACGCGGGCGTCCCCCATGCCCGCTGCCGCCCTGGGCAGCACGCCGACGTGGGGCCGACAGAACCTTCACCCAAAATGAAATTCCTTGCTTGTCCTAGGCCCGCTACTTGTGTTAGAGTGAGGGTGGGTGGCGTGGGGCAAGTCCCTGCCGGGAGCCAGGCCCTTCTCGATGGCGGCGGGGAAGGGGGCGCGGAGCATGATCTCGATGCCGATGATTCGCGAGCTGCGGGTGGGCACCCCTGGCCCATTCCGGGAGGCCGACCGGGGTGCGGATGAGCGCCTCCTGGCCGGTCGAGCCCGCGCACGGCGGCGATGGGCTATTCGGACCTCCCTGATACTGCTTCTGACCGCGGCCACGCTGTGCATCTTTGTGACCTGGCGGCGTGACCGGATGACCGTGGCGTGGCGGCTGCTGTCGCTCAAGCCTGCCGTCGCCACCCTCCAGCAGAGAATCGACAAGTTCGGGATGTTGCCATCCGTCGTGCCCGGGTTGGAGAAGTGTTACTATGCATCCGATTCCGAGCGTTTTTACGCGATGAACGCCGCGGAGCCGGTCATCATCGCTTACCAACCGAGGACCCATCTCATGCTCCGGGACAACGGCCGGGCCGTCATCATCTATGAGGGCGGCACGGTGCGTCAGGAATGGCTGCCCGAGACCGGGTTCCGCGGTACCTGGCGGCAACAACAGGAGCGGATGAAGATATTTGAGGAGAAGATGCGTTCACGCCCGCCGGAGCTGCCCTGACTCCGCGACTTGCCGGCGTCGCCCCCGAGACGAGGGATCTTCGTGAAGAACGGACTCCTGGCAGTTGCGGTGCTGGCGGTCATCGCCTACCTGTTCGTCCCGCTCGAATCGCGGTGGACGCCGCCCTTGTCCGACGTGACGGTGATCCAGTTCTGGCACCCGTGGTGTGGTGAGTACGCCGACGCACTGCAGGAAGTGGTGGCGGAGTTCAACCGGAAACACCCCGGGATCGTGGCCCAGCCGCTGTTCATGCCCTCCACCGGCGGAGAGAACATGAAGTTCTTTGTTTCGGTGGCGGGCGGGGTGCCGCCGGACGTCATCGTGGTGGATGGTACGCAGGTGGCGTCATGGGCGGACCTGGGCGTGCTTCAGCCCCTGGATGACCGGCTCGCCGCCGTCGGCATCATCGCCGACGACTTCTGGGGGCCCTGCTGGAAGCAATGCCGGTACAATAACAAGACCTGGGCTTTGAGCGCCGCCGCCGACGCCAACTTCGCCCTGGTGTGGAACAAGCAGTCGTTCCGCGAAGCGGGGCTCGACGCGGAGCGCCCGCCTCGCACATTCAAGGAATTACAGGACTACTGCGACAAGCTCACCAGGTACGACGAGAACGGGCGAATCCAGCGTCTGGGGTTTGCGCCAACCTACATGGCCAGCGGCACCAACGTGATTTTCACCTGGGGATGGGTGTTCGGGGGCACTTTCTTCGATGAGGAGGCTGAAAGGTTCACCTGCGACGATCCGCGGGTGATCGAAGCGATGGAGTGGCAGCTATCCTGGTGCGACCGCTACGGGGGTCGCAACCGGCTCCGGGCTTTTGAAGCCGGCTTCGGAGACGCCGCCCAGAGCCCGTTCTACGTCGGGAAGCTCGCCATGCAGGTGATGTACATCGCCGAGGTCCAGAACATCGCTAAGTTCGCCCCGAACCTGGAGTACGGTCTGGCCCCCCTGCCGGGGCCGGAGCACGGCGAGATCGGGTCGAGCTGGATCGGAGGATGGACGATAGCGATGCCTTACGGCGGGCGCGGAAACGACGACGCGGCCTTCGAGCTGATTCGATGGATGACCGCTGACCCTTACGGGACGACTTACATGTCGCGTCACATGAAGCTCCTGCCCGCCTACCGCAAGAGCCCGTTCCTCAAGGAGATCAAGGGCGACCGCATTCTGGAAGCCTATTACGAGATCCTCCAGAACTGCAAGCACAGCCGCCCGGTGACCCCCGCGAACGCGTACTACATGCAGCAGCTCCACCGGGCCCACAGCCGCTCGATCGAGAGACTGATCTCCCCCGCCGACGCGTTCGCCGAAGCCAGAAAAAGGACCGAGACGCACCTGGCCAAGATCAAAGCGCAAACCAAAGCGGATCACGTGCGATGAGCCGCCGCCGGGGCTGGCGACCATGAAGGAAACAGGGCATACCCATTGTTGACCAGAGGAGACCGACAAAGAGTTGTGCTCGGGTTGGTCTTCACCGGTCCGTGGGTCCTGGGTTTCCTGGTGTTTGCTGCCTACCCGGTCGGCGTGTCATTCTACTACAGCCTGTGCGACTACAACGTCTTCAGCGCCCCGAGGTTCATCGGGATGGGGAACTACGTCGAGTTGTTTGCCGAGGATCCAATATACCTGCGGGCGCTGTGGAACACCGTCTACTTCATGGTCTTTGCGATTCCGCTCACGATGGCCACCGCCCTGGTGCTGGCCATGCTGCTCAATCTCAACGTCCGGGGCCAGGCGTTTTACCGCACCGTTTTCTTCTTGCCGTCGATCGTGCCGATCGTCGCCTCGACGGTGCTGTGGCTATGGATACTCAATCCCGATTACGGGGTGGCCAACATGTTCATCCGCCCCGTCCTGAACTGGCTGCAATCGGGCTGCGACGCGATGCGGTCGGGCCTGTTGGCGGTTCTGGGCTCGCTCGGGCTCGACCCGCTCAGGCCGATTTATGAGTCGCTCGGCCTGGAGTCCCCTTTCGTCCCCCGCTACGTCTTCCCGCCTCCGCCCGGGTGGCTCCGGGATCCGAACTGGTCCAAACCCGGCCTGATCCTGATGAGCGTCTGGGGCGTCGGCCACAACATGGTCCTGTACCTGGCCAGTCTGCAGGAGGTCCCCACGGAGCTCTACGAGGCCGCCGAGATCGACGGCGCCGGGACCTGGACGAAGACCCGGCACGTCACCCTGCCCATGATCAGCCCCATCCTCTTCTTCACGCTGGTCATGGGGATGATCGGAACGTTCCAGTACTTCACCCAGGTATTCATCATGACCGACGGGGGCGGTGGCCCGGCGGACTCGACGATGTTTTACGCTTTGTATCTGTTCAACAACGCGTTCATCTTTTTTCGGATGGGTTATGCGTCGGCGATGGCGTGGGTCATGTTCCTGCTGATCCTGATCTGTACGGCACTGACGTTCCGCACGGCCCGCGGCCACGTGTATTATGCAGGAGCTTGACGGATGGCCAGGCAGAAACGCTCCGTGCGAACCACAAAGTCCGTGATGAGCCACGGCACCCTGGCGACTCTGTCGGTCATCTTCATGGTGCCGTTCGCCTGGCTCGTGGTTACCTCGCTCAAGAGCGAATCCCACATGAGCTCATTCCCGCCGGAATGGATGCCCCGCGGCGAGTACGTTCAATTGGGGCCCGACCGCTGGGCGGAGGTCGTGCGTAACGAAATCGTCGAGTACGCCCCGATCGAATACGACCCCGAGGGCAAGGCCAAGCCGCGGGTCGCCCTCAAGTCAAAAGTGGACCTGGTCGATGCCTGGGGGACCCCGCTGGACCGCGAGCCGACCCGGATCGTGGAATCCGACAAGGTCGTGACCCGGGTCCGGCCCACGCTGCGGCACTACGTCAAGGGAGCCGGCGCGTTCGGGTTCAAGGTCTTTCTCCAGAATACGCTGTTCATCGCCTTCGTTGCAGTGCTCGGCACCGTCCTGAGCTGCAGTTGGGTGGCGTTCGGGTTCTCGATCCTTCAGTGGCCCGGGCGCGACAAGCTATTCTACCTGATGCTCTCGACTTTGATGCTGCCCGGGCAGGTGACGATGATCCCGCTCTTTCTCATCTTCAAGTCGCTCGGGTGGATCAACACGTACTTGCCGCTGCTGGTACCGGCGTTCCTGGGCAACGCGTTTTTCATCTTCCTGCTGCGGCAGTTCTTCCTGACCATCCCCCGGGATCTGATCGACGCGGCCCGGGTGGACGGCTGCAGCAGCCTGCGCATCTACTGGCAGATCGTCATGCCGTTGTCGATACCGGCCCTGGCCACCGTCGCCCTGTTCACGTTCCTCAATTCCTGGAACGACTTCATGGGCCCGCTGATCTACGTCGTGGACGAGGCCAAGTACACGCTGTCGCTCGGACTGGCGATGTTCAAGGGCCGGTTCGCAAACCGATACGGCGAGATGATGGCGGTCAGCGTGCTCATGACCATCCCGATCATCGTGCTGTTCTTCTTCACCCAGAAGACCTTCATCCAGGGAATAAAGACGTCCGGCATGAAGGGGTGAGCTGTCGGCGTCTTGCTCGTGCAACCGGTTCAGCTTGCGCAGGCCGGATCGGCTGCCACGTTCGCCCCGCTCATGCAGTCCTGGAAGATGGTGAAATCGTTTTGATCCACGTCGTCGTCGCTATCCAGGAGAGCATCGATGCAGGCGGGATCACCCTGGGCGATGCCCGGGCCGCTGTAACAGGCCTGGAAAACACCGAAGTCCGACTGGTCTGAGTCCCGGTCGTGGTCGAGGTCGCCGGGGCTGGAAAGGTGAATGCTGTATCTGGCGGGTCCGGGAAGCCAGGCGGTGTTGTCGCGCTTGAGATCACGGGCGTAGGCATGCAACTTCTGTTGAACCGCCGGTGCCCACGCAGGCTTGACGGCGAATGCGAAAGTCACGCTTCGTTGATTCCCATCGGTCGATGTCGATGCCGACAATGGCGTGATGTAAGTGTCCGAACCCCAGTCGTTCAGCCGCCAGGCCCACCGACCTCCGCCGGTCACATCACCCATAAACGTCCAATCCCCACCCTGGGACGCGATTTCAGCGTCGCTCACACCCCACGCAAGCTGCCC
Source organism: uncultured Planctomycetales bacterium (assembly GCA_964579675.1). Lineage (GTDB taxonomy): Bacteria > Planctomycetota > Phycisphaerae > UBA1845 > PWPN01 > CAZOIA01. The sequence continues at coordinate 6,534 of CAZOIA010000070.1, forward strand.
GCGTGCGTGATCTGATTCGAAGGTGCCGTCGTCCAGCGTTACGCGCACGTCTGCGATGTCATTCACGCCATCGTCATCGCTGGCGGTGACCGTTGCCTCGCAGGGCGTGGCGTCGTCCGCGATGAGCCAGGTCCTGTTGATAGCGGCATGGGCGATCTCCGGAGAAATATCCGGCTGGTTCCAGATATGCACGTCGTCGTAACGGCTGTCCGTCTTGTGAACCTGGAAGATCGTGTAGCCCGAGCCAAAACGCTGGTTCGCGTCCGTACGGTCGATAATGAGGTTGTCGTTCGCCCAGACCCGGATGTGCCAACCGGCCATCTGAATCCGAATACGCTGGAACTCGCTGGCGTCGGCGACCGCCGCTGAGATCTCCTGCATTGTGCCATCGTGCTGGTTCCACAGGCCGATGGCTCCATTCTGGCGGAGGTAGACCAGGTATCCGCTGTGTCCCTGACTATGGAACCGGCCACCCATGTGAAACAGGAATCCGATCCAGTGGTTCGGGTCCGTGGCGTTGTTCACACGCATCTGAAGATTCACATCGAAATCGCCGTAGATGTACTGCAAGGCGCAAGTCTCGCCATTCCAGGGGAAATCGACCCGGCTCTGTCGAAGCGTCTCGGCCTCGACCGCCCACCGGCCTGCCTTGACCATCCAGGGATGCGAGATCGCACCGGATGAGAAATCGTCGCCGAAGTATGCGGGCGTCGGATCGGGGACATAAGGTGACACAGGCGGCGCCGGGTTCGGGTATCCGTTGGCCAGGTCGGCGTAAGCCTGTCCCAGTGGAGAGACGCCGTTCGCCTTGACGAGGGCGACGGTTGCCCACTCGCCGCTGTCACGGGAGACAAACCAGAACCAACGGTTGATGCCGGTCTGCTCCAGCCTCGGCAGGTAGCGCTGGGCAAACCAGATGATCCACTCTTCGCTCAGCGCTCCCATCCACTCACCGATGGGGAGCTCGGTGATCCACACCTCGGCTCCGGCGTACCTGTTGCCATCGACGGTGTGGCACCAATCGATGAAAGGCTCAACGAAGTCCCGGATCGGCTGGTCGGGATCCTCAATCTGGGTCGGTCCACAGTAGCTATGGACGTTCCAGATGTCGATATGCATCGGCTGGCCGTACGCGGTTTCATAGAGGTTGAGGACATCCTGATACCAGCCCGTCGTGTAGGCCAACCTGTCGGTGGTCGAGCCGCCGGTGATCGCTCCGATGCAGAACCTGGCTGTCGGATCGCGTTGGCTGATGAAATCATAATAGGTCTTGTACATGTGAGCGTACTGCTCCTTGGTCAGGCCGTCCTGGGAGCCAAGATCAGGCTCGTTGCCGATGATCCAGATCTTGCCCGGGTTGTCGGTGACCCACTGGTCGAATCCAACCGGGTCGTTGATCTGCCCGGTCTGCTCGTCGTAACCCCACCACCGCACGGGAATGCCGACGTAGTTGTAGTAGTGGTTGGGCCGACACATCTGGCAGAGAGTGCCTGTGTGGAGTCCGTTCCAGTCGTAATCGAGGCAACCTGCAGGCATGCCGAGATCATCCAGCACGCCCCAGCCCGCCACGCCATACGGATTAGGGGGCGTTTCATCTCCCAGCAGGTCACACGAAAAGAGGAGCAACGCACCAAAGAACAGAACGGTGGTTACGTTTTGCTGGTGAGCTTCCATCAGCCCTCCTGCTCTGTGTGGCAACGAAGCATGATGCTGCCGCTGTTTATCTCCAAGAAAATGTCAGTTTCTCACGCTCGGAACCGCTCGGGCCTGCCCGTTCGCGCATCCACCCGAACCGCCGGGCGAGCCGACGGTTCCATTCGGCTCAGACACGGTGGGACTGAATCCGCGACGTAGTTCCAGATCCTATTGTACCAGGAGCCACGCCCCGATGGCAGCCTTCGTGGCCTTGACCTTCGTATGGGCCATGGTGGACTCTGCGGCTCTACAGGTTCTCAGCGCCCAGTCGTGAACCTGAGGTTGTCGATCCAAACGTACAGCCTCTGATCCCAGGGCACGCCCTCCTTAGAGGCGTCCAGGTAGAACTGGATCGACTCGATCTGACCGGCATGAGGCCTCTCAAGGGCAAAACGGCATTTAGCCCACTTCAGTGGAGTCATCTCACCTTTGGCATCGAGCGGCGCGTCGAGCAGCACCTTCTGGTCCGTATCCGTGACGCGAACGGACAGGAACTTCGATGCAACGGTCGTCTCACCCTTGACGTCGACCGCGCGATTCGGCATCACCTCAAGCGTGAGGTGTGTGCCCCGGGTCAGTTTGAGGGCCGGGCCGACATATCGCCAGACGATCTCGCCCTTGCGTTCGTTCTGCTTGCCGGACTTCTTGTTGATGCTGTTGAGCGTGAACTGGACACGTGCCGATGACCTGCCGGATCGCTTCTGCCTGGTGTCCGCGAAGGACCACACGACACCATTCCAGCCAGCATCCTCCAGACTGACGTTACGCCAGCCCGACAGATCTTCGAAGGCCAGGCAGGCTTGGGCTCTGGCCTCTGCGCCCGCCTTCTCCACATAGAAGGGAACGGGGTCGCTGTATCGTCCCCCCAATCGCGAGGCATCGACCGCCCGCACGCACCAGTACCACAAGCCTGCGGCCAGCGGCTCGCGCGGAGCAAAGCTCGTGTCTTTGATCCGGTCCTGGCGGATGGTCTGAGCCTCGGGAAAGCACTTCTCGGGCGAATAGAGCAGCGTGGCCGAGGTCCCACCCTCAGGCAAGACCCATTCAAACTTCGGCGTCGCGGAGACTTTGGGCAGACCGTTGAGATCATCGACGGGTTGCGCGGCCGTGACCTCGCCCTTGGGTGATTGGGGTGTTGGCGCCTCCAGCAGTCTCAATTCCTTGCCCTCGACAACATAGTCATACAACTGAGCATTGAACGTACCCATCACATCCAGCGCGGTGACGTAGGGCTCATCCTTCACGTTCACCAGACCGAAGTTGGCCTTCTCGCCATCGGTTCGTCCAAGGCTCGGCTCGTCGTAATACTGGAACCACTGCGCACCGAGACAAGGATGAACGGTCTCGCCGTCCGGCCCCTTGAACTTGAAATCCAGGAGCTTCTTGAACTGGTCGAAGTAGAACTCGCCGCGCTCACGTTGAAAACGCCGCCAACCTTTGTTCCGGGCAAATTGCGTATCGTCGGCGAGGGTGGCCCACTCCGTTATCATGAAGGGTTTGCCCGTCTGCGCAAACACGCGGCTATAGAGCTTGTGGTGTTCTTCCAGTGAAGCGTTCTCCATGTAGGAGTTGATGGCTATGATATCACAGTACTGGCCCGCCTTTTTCCAGATGCGTTCGTTGTACGCCTGGTGCTCCTTGAAACTCACGTCGAAGGCGGTTGTCCACAGAGCCCAGCGGGCGCTGAACACCAGATGGTTGGGATCGTGATGCCGCATCGCTGCCGTGACGATCCGGTAGTACTGGTCGGCAATGGCCTCCGCGAAGTCTTTCTTGTCCTCGTAGATCGAGGGACGCTCGGGTGTGTTTGGCAGCTCTTGCACGTTGATCAGCGTATTCCCCTTGCCGCCGAAGTCGTCAAATGACGTTCCGTACGCCGCGTTGAGCTTCTTGATCGACTTGTATCGGTTCTTGAGGAAGACTTCGGCCCAATACTGCTTGCCCGGCACGTCGGCAGGCTGGGCGATGAACGCGTCCGGCAGCGTTGGCCCATCTCGCTTGCCCCAGTAGTCGGCGCCCACCCACCCCAGTTCATTGTCGGGGAACGCACCGATCCGGTACCTGCTCCCGGCGAGCTTGGCCAACGATTTCGCGCGCTCGTCGGCGGCCTGGGCGAAACGGGGATCAAACACGTCCGGGAAGTCCCGGCCAATCTTGGCGACGCCCAGTTTGTATGCTCGCGGCGTGATGAACAGGCACGCGGCGTTTTCCGTGATCTGGGGAACGCCCTGGTCGCACCAGCAGCCCAGACCGTTGAAGCCCCAGCGTCTCAGCATCGACTTGAGATCATGACGCCAGGCGTCGCGGTCGTTGTTGTACTTGGCCTGATTTCCGTAGGGATTCGGGTACGAGTCCAATGTGGGGCAAAAGCCACCCCATCGGTCGGCGAAGTTGGCCGTCGTCATCGCCGCCGAGATGAATGCGTGGTTGCTGGGTGTGATCAGGTAATACCGGTCATCGAGGAGCTCGACGCGGAAGAACCTGCCCCGATTATGGCCCCTCAGGCCGGTGTACCCACCGTAGCGGTCCAGTGTCGCCGCCATCGCGGACCGGGGCTGGGCGATGCCGATACAACTGATCAGCATTACCTGTACGCAATATGCTACACGCATGGTTTACAACTCCGTTTCACTTCTGCTGCTGTCGCGGCTTGCGACCGAGGTAGTGTTCATACCATTTGATTTCCTGATCCTTCAGTTTCCCGCTTGGCAGGCCGGGGCGCTTCAGGCCGTCCGCCCACCGTGACAACTGCTTTCCGAGGCGCTCGGCCACAGCGGGCTCGCACTGGATCAGGTTCTTCTTCTCGTGCTCAGGACTGGCCAGGTCGAAGAGGTACCGGGTCCCGTCCGCAAGGTGGAGGTACTTCCACTTGCCCGACCGAACGGCGGCCTGGCCCCAGAAACGCCAGTAAAGCAATTCGTGCGGAGACCCCTTGTCTGCCCCCGTCAGATAGGGGATGAGGTTGACGCCGTCGAGATCCGGCGAAGCAGGCAAGCCAGCCATCGCCAGCGCCGTGGCGGCCACGTCCAGGGAGATAACCGCCTGCTCGCAGACCGCTCCTTCCGGGAGCACGCCCTTCCAGCGCATGAGAAAGGGCACACGAATCCCGCCTTCGGTCAGCATTCCCTTCTCGCCGATCCACGGATCATTGAGTGAACCGTCCCAGGCACCGCCGCGCATAGTCACCGGCAGGTCCTGCTTGTGGATCTTAAGCGGTGCTCCGTTGTCGCTCATGAAGAAGATGAGGGTCTTCTCGTCTATCCCATGTGCCCGCAATTCGTCGAGGATGCTGCCCACGCCGTCGTCTATCGCAGACATCATCGCCAAAGCGTAGCGCCGTCGTTCCGGCATTTCTCCGGTAAAGCGTCGCAGGTACTCCTTTGTAGCTTCCAGGGGCACGTGGGGAGCGAAGTACGCCAGGTACAGAAGGAAAGGGCGATCCTTGTTGCGCCGGATAAACGCGACGGCGGCTTGGCTTTGGGCGTCAAGACGGTACAGGCCGGTGCGGACCTGCTCTCCCTCAAACCTCAGCGAACCGCTGGTCAGATCGAAGTTCGCCGTATAATCGGAGAAGTGCCCGTGGAAGAACTCGGAGAAGCCTCGGGCGCCGGGCAGATAGGGAGCAACTTTTTCGCGGGGGATGCCAATGTTCTTACGACGCTGTGCCTGGGGAAGGTTCTCAGCGATCCACTCAGAGCACGAGCGATTCGGCTCCAGGTGCCATTTGCCGATCATGCCGGTGACGTAGCCCGCCCTCTGCATTCGCCCGGGCAACGTCTGAACTTCGAGGGGAAGCGGTCCCTGGCCGTTGTGATCCACGCCGAAACGCTGCTGGTATCGGCCGGTCAGCAGACCTGCCCGTGAGGGGACGCACTGCGGCGCGGTGATGTAGCCCGAAGTCGCCCGCACGCCCTCCCGGGCCAGGCGGTCGATGTGCGGCGTCTTGATGTCGACCACCGATCCTTGACACGACAAGTCCGCCCAGCCCTGATCATCGGTGAAGACGACAATGATGTTGGGCTTGACGACGGCCTGCCCCGCCGCGGTCGTACCCGAAGGTCCGACCAGGCAGGATATGATGGCTGCGATTACCGTCATCTGGTCTCAAGTATACCCCGTGGACTCAGGCGTGACGATAGACGTGCGCGGGACGAGGCTCGACAGGTCGAAGTTGTTGGCTCGGACAGACTCTCAGCTCGCCTGAGCCTGGCGGGTGCGGAACCTGGGCCAGTCGATCTGGCTGATGTGGCGTTCTTCGGCTTCCGCTTTCTCGGTGGCTACCGTCGACAGCGACGGGTGCTGCTCCTCGTCGAAATGCCGGGCGGACTCGATCACCTCGGTCAAGCCGGCTGTGTTCTTGGCGAGGGCGGTCAGCAGTTTTCGACGCTTCTCCACCGCCTGACTGAAGCTGTCGGTCACCGCCTCGCTCTCGGCAATCAGTTTCTTCATGCGGTGGCTCGCCTGTTGGCTGGCGGCCCGGGTTGCGTGGGCCACCTGTTCGCAGGCGGCACGGGCCCCCAGACCCACCTGTTCGCAGGCCGCGTGGGCTGCGAGTGTGGCCTGCTCCAGTCGCGTGGCCAAATCCTGGCTGCGGGCCAGCTCGAGTTGCCATTGCTCCGAGTTCAGTTTCGCATCCAGGGCCTCGTGGCAGCGCCGCATCACCGCGAGGATGTCGGCTGCCATTTTGGCCGAGGTGCGCAGTTGATCCGACTGCGTGCGGACCTCCTCTGCGCTGTCCTTCCAGTACCGCATGGTTTCCTGTGTTTGGGACGACAACTCGCGCAGGCTTGAGGCAATCTCGGCAGCCTGATCGAGTTCCTGGCGGAGTTGTTGCCGCTCAGCTCGGGCTGACGTTACCAGATCCGCCAGCATCGCCGCCACCTGGGGGTTCAGTTCAATCTTGACGGGCCTGGGGCGCTCCGCCTGCTCGAGGGCGGTGACCCGCTCGGTCGCATGCTGAAGCGCATCAATCACTGTGTGCAGGTGCCCCGTGTGCCGGCTGGTGACGTCGTTGATCCTCTCACCCAACGAGGCAACGTTCCGAGAGAATGATTGCTCGGCCTTCTTGAACGTGTCGGCGGGAGTCGCGGTGGCAGCGAGCGTCTTGACGTTCTTGTTGAGCATTTCGCAACGGCGTTTCAAGTCCGCGACTTTCTCCTGCTGCTGGTCGCGCTCGTGGTCGATCCGCTCCATGATCCCGCTGACGGTCTCGCTGTGCTGCTCGCGGAGACCCTCGATGTCCTCGACGGAGGCAGCGCGGGCGGCCAGGGCCTCCACCGCCTTCTGCGTCTGGTCGAAGCGTCCGGCGAAGCGTTTGACCGTTTGCTCGAACTGCGCCTTGCGGGAACGGATCTCCTGCGCAAATCTGTGGATCTGCTCGGCGTGCTCGGACTGGATCGCTTTGAGGTCATCGGTGGTCGCGATGTCAGCCGGCAGTTCGTTCATCCGCTGGACCAGCCGCTCGCAACGGTTGTCAATGCCATCTACCAGTGACTCGAGGTCGCGGCGCTGGGACGCGATCGTCGCCAGGATCTGTTCACTGTCGCGAGCCTGCTGCTGGCGGACCTCCTCAACGAGTTTCGCCTCGGCGGCGTTGGCGCTGATCTCCTCGAGGTTCTCCTGCGTCTGCACCCAACACGAGGCCGTCTGCTCGAACTGCTCGTGCATCTCCCGCCGTTGCTCGTCCAGCAGTTGCAGGAGCTGCGAACCTTCCTCCTCCTGTTTGGCCCGGAACCGGGCGAGTTCCTCCTCATCCACCTTTGAAGAGACGACGGCGTCGAGCCGGGCCTGGGTCGATCGATAACGTTCGACCACGCCTTCGATCAGCTCCTGCATCGCCTCGTGATTCATCTCGATCCGGCCGAGGAGATCGGCGTTCTGCCGGGTCTGGGCCTGGCGAAGTTCCTCCACCTCTGATCGGGCGGCGAACTGCTCGCTCAACTCGTCGATGCGCTTCTGCATGCCCGCGTGGTGCGTGAGCAGTTTCTGCCTGAGATCCTGGAGTTGCTGGGCCTGGTTGATCACGCGGCCGGCCAACTCCTTAAGCTGCGATTCCTGTTCCTCCGAAGCGGATCGGGATTGCCGGGTGACCGCCTGATGGAACTCCTTGAGCGCGTTAGTCTCGTTGGTAAACCGCCGGACGATATCAGAAATGGCCTCGGCCTGTTCCGCCCGGACGCGCTGCAGTTCCTCCGCCGTCGCCGACTTGCCCTCGAGTTCCTCGAGGACCCCTTTGATGGCGTCCAACTTCGAGGCGACCTGCTGGCCGAGCAAGTTGATCTCGTGCTCCCGCTGGCTCAGTTGCGCTCCGAGCTTGTCGATCGTCTCGGACTGCCGGTTGCGCAGGGCGGCCAGATCCTCAGCCCTGGCGGTCTCGCCCATACGCTGACGGAGTTCCTGTCGCGTTTTCTCCAACTCGGCATCCATTCGTTCGATCATCTGGATCCGGGCCCGAGCGGATGAGTCACTCAGCAATTCGAATGCCTCGCGATCGGCCTTGCCCTCCAATTGCTGGTCGATCTCCTGACGCGCCTCGGCCAGCCTGGCGCCCACGTCCCCGGCGATTTCGGCATGGGCCTGCTCGTTCGATTCGCGCAGCGATTCAAGCTCCTCGTGCCCGGCCTTGCCGTGCAGTTGCTGGTTGACCCCCCGACGTGTTTCTGCGAGTTGTGTGTCCACGCGGTCGATCAGTTCAGCGTGAGTCTGCGCATATGATTCCCGCAGCTTGCTCAGGTTGTTCTGGGTCTGATCGTATCGTTGGCGAACCGCGTCGGTGATTTCGGCGACGCGTTCACGATGCTTCTCAAGGCGGCCCAGTACATCCTGGATGCGGCGATCATACTGTGAATCCAAGTTCACCAGTGCGTCTTTGGTGACCGCGGTTACCGACAAGTCCGTCATGCGCTTGTGGATCTGAGCCCATCGGGTCTCGGCGAGTTCCACCAACTGCTGGAACTCTGCCCGTTGTCTGGCGACCTCATCGAGCACCCGTCTGGCCTCGCTCAGGTGCCTGGTTCGGATTTCTTCGAGGTCTTTCGCCGGGGCCGCCGTCCGAGCCAGCTCTTCGAGTTGCTTCTGGGTGGACTGACATCGGGAGGTCACGTCGTCGATGACCGCCTGGATGTCTTTCCGATGGGCCTCCAGTCTCTCCTTCGTGGTCAGCCATCGCCTCCTCGCCCTGCTGACGACCGTGCGCAACTCGGCTTGCCGCTGGGCTACTTTCTCGAGGTCCTTTTCCACGGAAGCGGCCGAATGACTGGATGCTTCGGCCCGCTTCGGGGCGTCCTGGGTTTGCTCTGAGGTTACTTCCGTGGGTTGCGCGGAATCTGCCGGCCCGACCGGCGATTCGTTCGCCGCCGGGCTCGTGCTGCTCGGAGCCGGTCCGCGGGTCTGCTCGATTTGGCGGTCCGTCGTCTGATGGGGCGACTCCGTCCCGGGAGGGGCCTGGGCAGCAACAGGTGTTTCCGCTTCCGCCGACGCCTCCGGTGAGGTGTCGCGATCGAGGACCTCGTCGATGATTTGCGCGTCGACCGTGTGGGCATCCTGCGCGTATGCCGCCAGCAGCGCGTTGTCGCAGACTTGGTTGATCAACCTCGGGATCCCGTTTGAGGCGGCGAATATCTTATCGGTCGTTCCCGGCCCGAAAAGCTGATCGTTGGTGCAACCGGCCACTTTCAGTCGGTGCCGGATATACTCGCCGGTCCTCTCCTGCGTCAGCGCGGGAAGATGAAACCGGCGGAACAGTCGCTGCTCCAGTTGCTTCATGTTCGGCTGGGCAAAGCGGTTCCGCAGTTCAGGTTGCCCGAGAATGCAGACCTGCAGCAGCTTGGCGTCGTCGGCCTCCAGGTTGCCGAGCATCCGCAGCTCCTCGAAGCTCTCGTCGGGCAGGTTCTGGGCTTCGTCCAGCACCACCGCCACAAACCGGTCCTGGGCGAACTGATCGAGCAGGTAACTTTGAAGCAAATGGGCCAGCTCGAGATTGTTGGCCTCCGGCGGCGGGTCCAGCTCGAACTCGGCGCAGATAGCCGAGAGCAGTTGGTTCCCCGAGAGGTGAGTATGGGTGATGACGGCGGTTTGTGCCCGCGACTCCACCCGGCGGAGGAACATGCGACCGATCAGTGTCTTGCCCGCCCCGACCTCGCCGGTGAGAAGGACGAACCCCTTGCGCTGTTGAGTGGCATACTGAAGCGTCGCCAGCGCCTCCTCGTGGTCCGGCGTGCTGTAATAGAACGCCGGATCCGGGGTGTTGTTAAAAGCCAACCGATGGAGGCCAAAGTGCGAGCAGTACATGACCGTGTTCTCCTGGCATGAAGGTCCGATCACCCACCCACGATTATCGGACTCCCGGCACAAACGAATGGTCCAAGCGGTTCTATCGGACCATGCTTCGACCGGCTTGAGATCCGCGTGCGGGGCCGAAAAAAATGGGGAGATAAGTCCAACATACTCCCAACTAGTCCGATGACTGTCCTGCACGAATAGTCCCGCCGCCGACAGGCTGGGACCAGTTGATCTTCGCATGAAGCGAGCGCGGCCGGGCCGCGCGATTCAGTTCTGGGGTGTCAGGGATGACCGGGATGCGGTGCCTTAACGTCGCCCGTCGCGCTGCCGCACTGGCACTGCTGGCCCTGGGTGCTGCAACCACCGGCTGCGCCTCCAAGTACGCCGACCTCAAGGCCTTCGTACAGGCCCACAACCACGACGTCGTCGCCAGCACCTACCGCATTGAGCCGCCTGATGTCCTGGCGATTTCCTCGCCGACGGCCCCCGAGATCCACGGGGTCGCGCGGCGGGTGGGAAGCGACGGCAAGATAACGCTCAAACTCCTCGGTGCGGTGAAGGTGTCCATGATGACCCCGAAGGAGGTCGCGGCGAAGCTGGAGCAGCTTCTGTCGCGGTTCTACGTGGATCCGAAAGTCGAGGTCACGGTGGCCTCTTACGACAGCAAGAGCATTTACGTCTTCGGCCAGGTGGGGGCCAACGGCCGCAAGCCTTTCACCGGGCGTGACACGATGCTGGACGTATTAGCCAACGCCCAACCGAACTTCATTGCCTGGGGCTCTCGCGTGAAGGTTATCCGCCCCAGCCCCTCCCCGGACGAAGTGCGCGAAATCACCGTTGACGTTGACAAGATGATAAAGACCGGCGATCTGAGAGGAAACTTCCTGTTGCAGGAAGGGGATATCGTATACGTGCCGCCGACCCCGATGGGATGGTTGGGGCTGCGTATACAGGAAATCCTGTTCCCGTTCTCGCCGGTATTCTCCGCCTATACGTTCCCCGCGGATGTGGCCACGGCGCCGGAGGCCTATGAGGACCTCGACGATCGTGGCTACACCGGCGCGAGAGGCGGTTACGGTTACGGGTACGGCTACGGAAACAGTGGTTGGTGAAGCGACTTGAATGGAGAGATGAGACCGGATTGAACCCGGATTCGATTACTCGATGACTACGCAACCCACTCCAATCATCCTGGGACATCGTCTCGGGTCAGACCGTGACGAGTCGGCGGTCAGCGACCTGCAGCACACGGTGGCCAAGGTTCTGGCCGTTCTGGGATACCGGCGGTGGCTGTTGATCATAGCGCTGCTGGGCGGTCTGCTGTTCTCGTTGGCGGTGGGCCTGATGTTGCCCCGCCGGTACTACGCGACCGCCCTTTTCGAGCGGCGGGACGACGTTGTCATCACCAAGCTTGTCACCGGCAAGTCGCCCTACTCGTTCGAGACGCTTCGCCAATCGCTGAGTGTTGATCTGAAGGGCTACAATGCGGTGGCCGCCGCCGTCGAGCAGCTCGGCATGACTCGCGACTATCCACGAGACGCCAACGGGAGGCCGACACCGGAAGCCCGGGCCGCCAAGCAGGCGTTGATCAGTCGCCTTGTCGGGGACATCGGCGTCAGCGTAAAGCAGAAGGGTGAGTTCCTGGATCTTATCGAGGTCACGTATCTGGGCGAGCAGCCGGAGATCGGGGTGAAGATGATCAACCGGCTGAAGGACAACTACATGGTCGCGACGCGGGCCAGAGTTGCGGAGATCCTCCACAGCGCGCACGACTTCTTCGGCACCGAAGCCGACAAGTACAAAAATGAAGTGGTTGCCATGGAGGCCGACCTGATCCGGACTGCCGTGGAGCATCCGGGGGTCAGCCCGACCGATCCCGACCTGATCGATCAACGCTTGATGGGTCAGAATCTCGCCCTGCAGGCGCTCGAGCGAGACCGGGCGGGGGTGCAATCCAATATCAAAGCCCGTGAGGAGTATCTCCGGGAACTCAAAGATCAGCCGGACGGGACGCTTCCACCGGCGGGCCGGAGCGAGCCCTTTCTGCCCAACTCGACGGCCAACCCGAAGCGCGCGAGCCTCATCCAGGAAATGGAGAAGGCCCGGGGCGCTATCGCGGACGCCAAGGCCATTCGCCAGATGACCGATTACCACCCGGAAGTTGTCAGTCTCCACAGGAAGCTCGAGAGGCTCCAAGCCGAATTCGACAACCAGCCTGAACGAATTCCCAGCGCCATCCCGGTCGTGCCGAACGCAGGCAACCGGATCGAAGTCAACCCGTGGGAAACCGAGCGCAAACGGGTCGAGATGGAACTGAAATCTCTTCGCGACAACCTGGCAGAGAACAACCGCCGCACCAGGCAGCATCAGTCCGAAAGAGGTCACCTGGAGAAGGAAAAGGAGTTGTTGTTCGAGCGCCGCCAGGATTACCTGATCCGCCAGCAGGACCTGCAGGCCGCCAAGGGCGATCTGACGGCTTGGAAAATGCACGTGGACACGATCGGCCGCATACTGACCGCCGAAGCCCAGGACCGCGGGATCCAGTTCTCATCGGTTGAGGAAGCGCGGCATCCGGGCAAGCCCTGCTCCCCCACGCTCCGCGGCATATTTCTTCTGAGTTCAGGCATCGCCATCGCCCTGGGCGCCCTGGTTGTCTTCCTGCGGGAGGTCCTCGATCGTTCCTTCCGAGACCCCGCACGGGTCAAGCAGGTACTTGGCATTCCGGTCCTGGAGACGATCGGCGAGATTCACGCTGGAGCGCCGTCCAGGTGGTTCAACGGGGCGCGGCTGCTTCAGGCGATCGCTTCGGTTGAGGTCATGCTTGTCCTGGGAATGGGCTTACTGATCTACTTGAGTCTGGAGAAGCCGGCGCTTTACGAAGCGATTGGGGCACGGTCGGCAGCATTGTGGCCGGGATGATCAACGTGGAACACGGGCAGTCATAGGTTACGAACGGCGTCATCGATGGGACGTATCGCAGAGGCATTAAAGCGAGCCCAGCAGGAACGGGCGCGGCGACTGGAAGAAGGGCCGGCCGTCTCGGCCGACCGCCCCCGGGCCGCTTCCGCACGGGCAGAGGGGCCGGGGCATCGGCTCGCCTCGACATCCGACGCGACCGACGTCCTGGGCCAATCCCTGCTCCTCGACGCCCCACCATCAGCCCCGCCGCTGAGCAGTCGGGCGTCGCTTATTCCGCCGGAAGCGGTGGCCCCTCAGGTGCTCACCCTGCACGACCCGGCATGCGAGATCGCGGAGAAATACCGCTCGGTCCGCACCCGCCTGCTCACCGGCAATCCCGCAGGCAGCGCCCGGGTGTTTGCCGTGACTTCCAGCTTGCACAAAGAGGGTAAAACGGTCACCACGTCGAATCTGGGCTTCAGTCTGGCCGAGCTCCGGCATCTGCGGGTGGCCATGATCGATCTTGACTTCAGACACCGCGGGCTCAGCCGGCAGTTTCTCACCGATGACTACCCGGGAATCGCCGAAGTGCTCCGGGGCGAGAAGGAGCTCGCCGATGTCTGTGCGCCGGTCGTCCGGGAAAACCTGTACGTTGTGCCCGCGGGTGACCTGGGCGGTGCGAGCCCGAGCGAGTTGCTCGCCAGCCGGTCTGTGCCGAACGTCCTTCGAGCACTCAATGAACGCTTCCATTACAGTCTGATCGACACCCCGCCGGTCAACACCGCCGCCGATATCGGATTGATCGCCCCACTGTGCCACTCGGTTCTGATTGTCGTCCGCATGAATCGGACCCCGGAGCCCCTGTTGTGTCGCTGTGTGAAGATGTTACAGGCCAACCACGTTTCGATCGCGGGGTGCATCCTGGCCGGCTACCGCGAAGCCACAGCGGCCTGCGGGACCCATGACTACTACGCGTCCGTCACCTAGGAGACACGCATGTCACTTCGCGTCACCGAGTTGGACGAACAGTCCGTTGGCGAGTGGGAGGAGTACGTTGCCCGCCATCCGAAGGGCACATTCTTCCACACCCTGATTTGGCGGGATGCGGTCCAAGAAGCCTTTGGCCATGAGAGCCGGTATCTGATCGCCTGGCGAGGCAGCCGGCTGGTCGGCGTTCTCCCCGTCACCCGCGTCACCAGCCATCTTGCCGGAACGATCCTCGCGAGCGTCCCCTACGCCGTTTATGGGGGAACGCTGGCCGACGACGACGAGGTCCATTATGCCCTCCTTGATCGGGCCGTCGCACTTGCCGATCAGATCGGCGCCCAGTGGCTGGATATCCGCTCGATCGATCCCCAGTGGCCTGAACTGCCGGTGATCAAACGGTACGTGACGTTCCGCAAGCGGCTGCCGGACGACCCGGACCGGGTGCTGGCCGAGTTGCCCCGAAAGGCCCGGGCTGCCGCCCGCCAGGCCCGGGATCGCTATGGCCTGGTGGCTGACTTCGACGACGTCCATCTCGATCTGGTCTGGTCGCTGTACAGCCAGAGCATGCGGCGGCTGGCCTCGCCGAATTACCCGACCCGGTTCTTCCGGGCCCTGATGGATCGCACGCGGACCGCGGGAACGGGCGCCGGCAAGCCGGGACACCTCGTCCAGGTCATCAATCACCAGGGACGTCCGATCGCCGGGCTCATCAGCTTCATCTATCGCGACACCCTGATGCCCTACTTCGCGGGCTGCGACGAGCGGTTCGAGAAGTATCATCCCAACAACTTCATGTACCTGGCCGCAATGGAGAAAGGGATTCAGCTCGGTTGCCGCGAGTTCGATTTCGGGCGATCGCGGGTGGACAACAGCGGGTCCTATAATTTCAAACGCTTCCAGGGATTCGAGCCAACCCCGCTGAATTACCAGTACTACGTGCCCCAGGGCGGTCGCACGCCGGATCTGACCCCGAGTGATCCGCGCCTGGCGGTGGCGAGACGGGTCTGGCGGAAGCTCCCGCTGGCGGTAACACGTCCACTCGGGGCATGGTTGTCGAAGTCAATCCCCGGATAAGGAACCCTGTTGGCCTCGAGACGATGAAGTTACTGGTGCTGATCCATCGTTTGCCTTGTCCCGCGGATGGCGGTTCGAAGCTCCGGGCTGCTGCCCAATTGCGGTACCTCGCGCCGCGACACGATGTCTGGTGTGCCGGGTTCCTCGATGCGCGGCCGGCGCGGGGGGCGAAGCCGGAAGTCCGGAAAGCATTGACGAAACTGCGCTCCTGCTGCCGGGAGGTCGCGCCGATTCCGTTGCGTCCGCCGATCGCCCGGGCCCGGGCCTTCGCGAGCCTGCTGGCCGGAGGGACGGGGACCGAGGGATACTTCGCATCGCGGGCATTGAAGCGCCGGGTCATGCGGTGGGGCGAGGAGATTGGCTTCGACGCGGTGCTGGCGTTCTCATCGAGCATGGCCCCCCTGGCCCTGGAGGTGCCGGCCGCTCGGCGGGTGTTGGACCTCGACGATCTGGACAGCATCAAGTGGGCCCAGTCCGTTCAGTACGCCCGCCCGCCGATGAAGTGGATTTACCGCATCGAGGCCCGAAGGCTGGCCCGGCGCGAACGTGACTGGCTGGCCACCTTTGACGCCAGCGTATTGATCAGCGAGCGGGAGGCGGCGCTGATCTCCGATCCGTCCCTCCGCCGCCGGGTGCATGTAATTGGACCGAGCATCCCGGTGAATGTTGCGCGAGTTGGGGTGAGAGCGGCCGGCGCGGGGTTCAAGCCTTCGCCGCTGCCCCCCGAGCCGATCGTCGGGTTCGTCGGGGCCATGGACTACCCCCCCAATGTGGATGCCGCCTGCTGGTTTGCCGAGTCGATCTGGCCGCGGGTGCGAGCACGCCGGCCGGATGCGAAATGCTGGCTGGTGGGTCGGTCTCCCGTCCGGGCGGTCCGCAGGCTGGACAACGGTGAGAGCATCCACGTGACCGGTACCGTCCCGGCGGTGGAGCCCTATCTGGAGCGGATCCGCGTGAGCGTGGCTCCGCTCCGGCTGGCGAGAGGGGTGCAGATTAAGGTGTTGGAGGCCTTGACCGCGGGCCGGCCCTGTGTGGTAACTCCTTGCGTAGCCGAGGCGATCGGGGCCCGCGCTGGTCGCGACCTGCTCGCAGCCGAGTCGCCGGCGTCGTTCGCCGATGCCGTTGTGGACTTACTGGACGACCGGAGCCGGGCCGAGGCCATCGGCAGGGCGGGACGCGAGTTTGTCTGTAATCGACACCGCCCCGAGGAGGGTTTGAGGCGATTGGAAGAACTCCTGTGCGGGAAGGTTGGGCCTCATTCCAGCGGCGCTGAGCCAAAGCGAGAAGACCCGGCCCTGCTCGTCGTTGCTTAGGAGCGCTTTAGTAGTGATTAGTGGCAAAAACGTCGTCTGCCTTGCCAGCGGCTGGGATTACCACCCCACCAGCAAGCATCACATCATGCGCAGGCTGGCGGAGCGGAACCACGTGGTCTGGGTGAACTGGCACGCATCGCGGCGTCCGAGGGCTCACTGGGCGGATCTCCGGGCCATCGGCGCCAGAATCGCCCAGATTCGCAGGGGCCCGCGGCGGGTCTCGGATGGGATCACCGTTATCACGCCGGGTCAACTCCCGGTGCCGGGCTCGCGACTAATCCGCAGGCTGAATGCGGCCAGCGTACGACGGGCCATCGAGAAGGTGCTTGGCCGGCTTGAGGACCGGCCGGTGCAAGTATGGAGCTTTGCCCCGGACGTGGCAGAGGTGGTCGGCCTGCTCGGTGAGGAACTCGTCGTGTACTACTGCGTCGACGCATTCGGGGAGTTCCCCGGCTACGACCGGGTGTTGATCGAGCGACGCGAGCGTGAACTGCTTGCCCGGAGTGACGTGGTGATCACCACCTCCGCCCCGTTGTGCGAGGCCAAACGGAAGCTGCACCCGAACGTTCACCTCGTACAACACGGGGTGGATTACGCGCGTTTGTCCCGGGCCGTGACCCAGGACCTGCCCGTGCCGAGTGAACTCCACGGGTTGCCGCGACCCATCATCGGGTACGTCGGAGTTGTCGGCGAGTGGGTGAGCCTGGAGTTGCTGGCGAGTCTGGCCAAGAGCCGCCCGGACGCCTCGATCGTCATGATCGGTCCGATGTTCACCTCGCGCGGGCCGTGCGCCGGTTTGCCGAACGTCCATTGGCTCGGCGAGAAGGACCATGCCGTTCTGGCTAATTACCTGCGGTTCTTTGACGTCGGGTTGATCCCCTTCAAGAACGTGCCGCTGACCCATCACGCCAATCCCATCAAGCTTTACGAGTACCTTGCCGCCGGCACGCCGGTGGTCAGCACTCGGTTGCCGGCGGTCGAAGCAATTCCGGGCTCGGTCTGGATTGCCGACGATGCAATGGGCCTGGTGGACTGTTGCGACCGGGCTCTGGACCACAACGACCTCGAGGCCCGCAAGCAACGTTCAAAACTGATGGCCGCCGAATCCTGGCAAGCTCGCCTGGAGGAAATCAGCGACATCGTCTCTGCCTCGCTCGAGAACCGTTCGCAAACCGCAACGCCGGAAACCACCAGCACGTCGGCCGAGCCGTCCTTCGCCTCATCCGTGTGACGAGGCGACAATCCCCTTGATCCCCCGAATCTACTGACCGCTGCCAGACCGTGCAGATTGATGGCCGGACTCAGATGTGGTATCATATTGTGTGAGTCGCGGAATAGGCGTCTCGAAGGATGCTTGCTCACCTCAAAGTGGACCCGGGAGGAAGAACATGTCACTGGATCGAGAAGACAGAGCTGCCGGCTTCGGTCTTTGTGCTCTTGTTCTGTTATGCTGCACCGCCGCCTTGAACGCTCAGATAGTCAACGGCGATTTCGAGGGCGGGTTCGGCGGTGACGGGGTGGCCAACGGGTGGACGCTGTTCCATACGGATGGCTACAACCCCAGCGGCAGCGACGAGACCACCAACGTCCACGGAGGCCAACATGCCCAGAAGGTCATTCTTCCCCAGCCCAATACCGGGGAGGGCTATGGTGGTGTCTTCCAGGTCATCAACACCGTTCCCGGGCAACTATATCGGATCGATTTCTGGATTTACGCCAGTTGTCCGCGTGAGACCTACGAGCAGGAGGATCTACAATTGTACCTCGGTTTCGACGGCCAGGGCCGGGCGTACTACGATCACTCTCTGGTCGATTTCGATATCAGTTGGATCGGGTTCAATCCCGGGCGTGAGCAATGGGCATCGATGGGCCGGGAGTTCCTGGCCGCCGGTCCCAACGCGACCCTGTTCTTCCGCGGTTGGCGCAAGTATGCCCAGCACGGGGGGGCACACATCGTCATTGACGACGTCACGATTCAGCCGGTTAGCGTCACCCACCCGCCGTCCTTCGCCCCGATCCCGCCCCCTGATCCGCCGACCCTGACCGGTGCGAACCTGCTGGCCAATCCGGATTTCGAGAACGGTTTCACCGGCGGCGTCGCCAACAACTGGCAGAGCTGGAGCACCCGCGGCACCGGGACTTTCAAACCGTCGTCCGATCTCGGCAAGATCGGCGGCGGAAACTACAGTCCCGACGGCGGGGCGGCGTTCCTGTCGCTGTCCGAAACCGCCAAGGTCGCCTTCGCTATGCCACCATGTCTCGATGGCCTGGGCTTGATCAAGCAGGACGACCCGGAGGTCCTGACCGTCGCTCGCATCTGGATCGACGAGGTCAACTTCTGGGACGAGGATGACGCCGGAACGCGAGCCTGCGGCCGGGTCCATGCCGAGAACTGCTATGACAAGCACCTCGACAAGACCGGAATCGACTGCTGGCAGGGATACAATGAGCCCTGGACTCAGCAGCGCGAGCGCGCTCGCAAGACGGCGCTGTTCGAGCAAGCCTTTGCTGAACGGTGTACCGAGTTGGGTATCCGCTCCTGCCTGCTCAACCTCGGTGTGGGTAACCCACTGGAGGCCGAGCACGCTGAGTTCTTCAAGGACGCTTTGGCCGTCGCTGATTTCGTGGGCTATCACGGTTACGGCGGCTCGAGCGATCAGTGGCAGACCGGGCCCCAGCAGGAGAACTTCGCCCTGCGATGGCGGATGATCAAATCCCATTACGATCAGCTCGGCTGGCGGCACCCGGC
>CAZOIA010000071.1:0-25222 GCA_964579675.1 uncultured Planctomycetales bacterium
ACAGCGTGTCGATGGTCATGTCGGAACCCGAGTGGTTGATTTCAACTGATTTCTTTGTCTTCTCCGTGTCTTCGTGCCTTCGTGGTGAATAATCCAGGTCAGGCACCTTCTCAGCGGGCGAAAGACTACGAGGCTTGCGTGAGGCAAGCTGTCAGCGATCGGCCGTCAGCTTTCAGTCGGAGCTCCTACCTTGCCCATCATCGCGGCCCCACCCTTTGCTGTCGCAAAGGATGGCCCACCCCGCCGACTGCCTGGACCAGTTGCGCAAGTTCCCCGACGCCTGCGTGGACCTCATTTACATCGACCCGCCCTTTAACAGCAACCGCAACTACGAGGTCTTCTGGGGCGAGACCAAGGAGAAGCGGGCGTTCGAGGACCCCCACGCCAGCACCCAGGCCTACATCGAGTACATGCGGCCGCGATGCGTCGAGCTGGCCCGCGTGCTCAAGAGAACCAGCAGCTTCTGCTGCCACTGCGACCGGCACGTCGAGAACCCCCGCGCCCGACCCACGTCAGGACTCGTTGAGGGCCGCCGCCCACGCCTTGGCGAGTGCAGGCATTCGCTCCAAGACCTCAGTCCCGAACAGCACTTCGTCCACGTACCCCATGTGCAGCATATCTACGATTCGACACAGGTAGGACCGGCCGCAATCCCACCATGTGTAGTGCGCGTCGATGATCAGGTAGTGCTTACAGTCAACCTTGTCGGACTCGCGAAGCTCCTCCAACTCCATCCCGTCGAGGAGCGTTTCGTAGACGCCGTCAGCGACACGGCTCCCGAACGTGGTCGTGTGGTAATACTCCTTGATCTCCCACACCGCGATGGGGTTGACGGTGGAGGGGAAAGCACCGTCGACGCGGCGGGCGAGGGTGCGCAGAGGGGCAGCGCCTCTTGTGAAGGTCGTCAGTTCGCGCGGGTCGGAGTCGAAAGCCACTCCTCCGGCGTTTGCGTCAATGAGCATGTTGACGATGTTGGTCAGGTAGGCCGGTTTCTTCTTCTTGCCCTTCTGCTTGTTCATGACAATGGGTAACTTCGACTTTGTGGCCTTGCGGACACGATCGAACGCCTCCGCGGCCCGCTTGGGATCCATGAGGCGCGGTTCGACGGAGGTGTTGAGCACGTCGGCACGGTACGCGAAGTAGCTCGCGAGGGCCGCCCCGAGCGCGGTTGGCTTCCCACCCGCGTCGATGACGTGCGCGACGCCGAGTTCCAGTTCGTTGAGGGCTCCAGCGATCCGGGCGAGGTCGGGGACGAGTATCTGGCCAGTACCACGGGCGGTGTACCCGACCTGTTGGCTGATGGACCGCACGTTCGCCCAGAAGTGCTTAGGGCGGTTCAGAAAGCGGGGATCGGGGTTCACGGCTTGCCTCCTTCCATCCGCCGGATGAAGTCGGCAAGCGTCGTTCCGAGTGCCTCGCAAATCTCACGCAGTTCAAGGACATCCACCCGGCGTTCTCCGGATTCACAGCGGCTCACGAAGGACTGCGGCTGGCCGAGCTTGTCCGCCAAGTCCTCCTGGCGCAGCCCCGAATCGACCCTGACTTGCCGGAGAACGGCCAGGAACCGCTGCCGCTCGGCCTGCTTGCTGCGGGACGCCATGTCGAAGACCATAAGCCGGCTTGACGTGGATGCAAAAATCGCATACGCTTGCGGCCATGACGCGACTTGCCTCCCGCCGTTCCCGCCGCGACAATGCCCCCATGCAGATGCTGCTGTTCGGAGAAGGCCGCCGCATTGAAGTGGCCCCGTTCACCGCAGGGCTCCTCAAGTGGATCGGCAACAAGCAGCGCATGGCGCACGAGATCGTGTCCTACTTCCCGCCAGAGTTCGGTACATACTTCGAGCCATTCCTGGGCAGTGCGGCGGTGCTCGGCACGCTCCAACCCAAGCGGGCCGTTGGCTCCGACACGTTCGCCCCCCTCGTGGGAATTTGGCAAACGCTTCACGCGGACCCCGCGCGGCTCAAGCGCTGGTACACCGAGCGCTACAATCGGATGATGACGGGCGAGAAGGTCGAGGAGTACGAAAGAATCAAGGCGTCGTACAACAACAAGCCCAACGGGGCCGATCTTCTCTTCCTCTGCCGCTCGTGCTACGCGGGCGTCGTGAGGTTCCGTCAGGCCGACGGCTACATGTCCACGCCGTGCGGGCCGCACAAGCCCGTCCCTCCCGCCAAGTTCGCCGCCCGCGTCGACGACTGGCACCGCCGGACCAGTGGGACCGAGTTTCGGCAGATGGACTACCGTGAAGCCCTGAGCCAGACGAAACCGGGCGATCTGGTCTACTGCGACCCGCCCTACACCCACAGCCAGGCCATCCTGTACGGGGCACAGCGGTTCCGGCTCCAGCAGTTGTTGGGGGCGATCAAGGAGTGCAAGGCACGGGGCGTGTATGTGGCGCTGAGTATCGATGGCACCAAGCGTTCGGGCAACCACGTCTGCGATCTTCCCATCCCCAAAGGACTCTTTGAGCGGGAGGTCTTGGTCAACTGCGGGCGGTCGATGCTGCGCCGCCTGCAGATGGGCGGGCAGACGCTTGAGGGCGAGGTTGTCGCGGACCGGCTGTTGCTGACATACTAGACCGATCTGTCGTGGATCACCGCTCGCCCTGGGATTCCCCGTTCGAGTTCGAGAACTGGGCGGTCATCGCCCTCGGGGGCATCCCAAACAAGACGCAGGTCGGCGACATGGGCATCGATGGCCGCATCTTTCCGGTCTCGTCATTGCCGGCCAAGGCCGCGGCGAAGAAGGGCGAGGCGCCGATCTTTCACGAGTTCATGGACGCCTGGTATCCGATCCGGGGCAAGCAGAAGGAGAAGGTTGGTCGCCCGGACATCGACGCCTTCGAGGCGATGATGACCCGCGAGGACCGCGAGAAGGGCTTCTTCGTCGCCTTCGATTACACCCGTGACGCCCTCCGCGAGATCGACGCCTTCTTCCGCAAGCAGAAGAAGGTCATCGTCGCCCTGATCGTGCGGGAGATACTGGACGAGGAGACCGCCAAGAAGCTTGTGTGAGGGAAGCTGTCAGCGATCGGCCGTCAGCTTTCAGCCGGAACTGCTAGCCTGTCCATCATCGCGGCCCCACCCTTTGCTGTCGCAAAGGATGGGCCACCCCGCCCAGATCAGGCGATGTCAGGAGCAGAATGCGATGGCAGGTGGTGAGCCAACGGAGGATCAATCCACTTCCCCGGAGGAAACCGGTTCCCTTGGGAATGGTCCTGACCCGAAGATCGTTCGCGTCGTTTTCGAGCGAGGCGTCGAGGTCCGCCTTGGGCCCGATAGGAAATGGCATTGCCAGTCAACGAAGGCTCCAGCGCAGGCTGTATTCGATATCCGCGCACACGTTAAGAACAGCTATGGATTCCGCCCTATCCTAATCACCGAAAGAGTACCTTCATTCGGCAACCAACAATCTGACATGACTTCACTGTTGCTGCCCGATGGGAGGCGCTACGATCTCATTGAGACACAGCTCTATCAAAGGAGCATGTCAGTACACCGGATCAGGCGAGAAGCGATCAATGTGTCGTATATGCTTCAAGCGATCGGATATCACTGCCGTCAACTGGCTGAGAGTTACAGCACGATTTGCCGCGAGTTCTCACGATTCCCCCTCTCCGAAGATGAAGGTGATCGGGCGCTATTCGGCAACCAAACTGAACCCTATCACGAGTTTGACGCGCTGGTTACTGCGGTCCGTCGAACCTACGAGAGCTTGAGATACATCATCTGGAAGGTGTTCTCGGGAACTGGTTCGACACCCAGCTCGTTTCCGAAAACCATTCAGGCCTGTACCCGCCTGCCGTCAGACCTGCGGGCGTGTCTGGACCAAAGCTGGGCCCAAGTGGGCAACCGGGCCAAGGACTACCGTGACTGCCTTCAGCACTACGTACCCCTAGCTCCTGGCATGTCTTCCGTGCATATGCAGCGCCTCCCCGGGGGCGTCTGGTATGTTTCAGCCTTCTTACCCGACAATCCGGAAGCACAGTCAGGACAGAGCTTCCGCTATGATGGCCAGATTGATGCATGCACGTACGGCTGGGGGCTGGTGAGCGAGGTGATAAGCGTGGTGACGATGGTGGTCGAAGCGGTCCAACGAGCTAGGATGTGGGACGCTCCTGGCGCAAACGATCTCACACGGTAACGGATCGGCAGGTCAGACTGCCGGGTGGCCCGTCCATCCCGGCGCGGCGGGATGGATGGGTTGACGACGACGAGCAGAAACCGCCCTTGTTCCGCGCGGTCGATCGAACGTACGTGCGAATGGGATCACCTCGGCGTGGGCTCGGTCAAAGAGCGCACCGGCCTCGCCGGCATTCGCATCGAAGCCGAAGCGCGCCCCGCCGCCCGGATCACCCACCGGGCCGAGTAACGCTCCCGAACCTCTATAGCACTTCACGAAAAGATGTAGAGACTGAAAAGCCGTTTTCTCTCGGGAAGGAGGCCAAGAAACCACTATAAAAAAAGGGCAGATGCCCTATACCAGCGCCTCTGCCACCATCGCCCCGTGGGCGGCCTCGATCCGGACGTAATCGTTCACGCTGTAGTCGCTGACCGTATGGTTCGGCGTCGGATAACACCGCACCTGGGCCCCCGATGCATCCGACACGGTCGGGGGTGTGCCACTCCACGTCTGACGCACGACCATCAGGTGTGGCCCGTAGTCCGGATCAGACGTCACCACCGACGCCACCCGCCCGTAAACCGCCAGCGCTATCGAACCACCGGGCCGGGGCAGCACCGCCACCGAACCCCGCGCCGCCGACTCCTCGCGGAAAGACGACATGATCTCGGCCTGGTCCCGACGAAGCGTTTCCACCGATCGGATCATCGCAAACCCCCGAACCTTTCCCGTCCCGCCAACGAAGGCTACCCACATGTAATCACGACCGTCGGATCGGCCGACGGCGCCAGGGCGTCCGCCCAACCGAAGGCCACCTGCTCGTTCGTATCTTCGACCCCCTCTGCCGACACCGCACGCACCACCCAACGCACACGGGTCCCGCTTGCAAACGCCTCCGATGAATAGCAATAGTGAAAGCGTCCGCGACGGTACTCCACCGTGGCGACGATCGTCTCGAAATCCACACTCCCCGTCCCGCCATCGTTGTAGAGGCGAAATGCCGCGGGCTCCGCCTGCTCCCCCGGGCGGGAGTACGTCCATCGCAGGACGAACTTCCCACCAGCCCCCGGCGTCACCCGCAAATCCGCCGGCGCGTTGGGCCGGGAACCGACCCAATCACCCGCCGCGTCGAATCCGGTGCTGGCAACCACCTCATCACTCCAGTTCTCAACGCCGCCGCCGTTGATCGCCGTCAACCGGTACACATACGTCGTGCTCGCATCGTGCATCATCCAGGGAAACGTTCGAATCGTCGTTGCGTCAGCACCGGCTGCTCCCACGATCGGCTCCGAGGCATCAGGCACCTCACCCACGCCCCGGCGAAGGTTGTAGCCGCCCCGGATACGCGGGAAGAAGAACCCGACGGTCGCACAAACCCCGTTTGCGATCCCCGCCGGCGTCCAGCCCCGATGAATCGGATCGTAATAGGCCAGCCATTTCGCCAGGAATCCGTTACACATCACCCAGCCTTCCTGAACGATGAATTATGAATGAGGAATGATGAATTAAAGATTCGGCTCCGATGCTTCTGCTCGTGGTTTTTCATCGTTCCGCGTTCATCGTTCCGCGTTCATCGTTCCGCGTTCATCATTCCGCGTTCATCATTCATAATTCTGCGTTCATCGTTCATCATTCTCTTCGCTCTAGCTCACCGCGACGGTCACGACGCCGTTCTCCTCGGTCGGCGTCAAGGTCCGTATCGTCGTGTCCCCGTCGTCGTCCTTGATCTCATCGACTCCCGTATCGATCGTATGGCTCCGGGCGTTGGCCAGCGCCGCCTTGGCCAGATGCACCTCATCCGGAAACCGCACCACCTGCATCGGAACGTACTGATTCACCGCCCCGTCGGCGGTGATCTTGAGCATTTCCTCGCCCTCGGTGTCGAGATCGCCGGCGGCCAGGCTGATCCGGTACGTCCCGTTCCCAACTTCCGAAGAGGACCCCTCAATGCCGGCATAGGAGGAGCCGCCGGCCTTGACGATCTGAACCGTGAGGGTCAGCCCCGTCTTCGGCGCGTTGGGTTCATCTTCATCCACCATCTGCACGAAGACGTCGCGCTTCCCCGCCGCAGTCTCGTTCTTCTGGAACAGCCTCATATCTGCACTCCCACGTTTGTCGGACTGTGCGTCAGCATTTCCTTCCTTTGGCTAGCGCCGATGTCAATCCAGGCCGGGTTGCCCGCGCCCCGGGCCGGTGATGTGAACCGCAGACGGTAATCGTTGTTCGCCTCGTCCACGAAACCCGGATCGTCGGCCGACACGTCGCCCGGGCCTTCAGGGAAGTCGTCGCGGTCCGTGTTGTTGTCCGTGAACAGGTTGTTCCGGGCGATTAACCGCTGGCCCGGATTTCCACCAGTCGCCTTTGCCCCGATGTCGAAATCGTGAATGATGTTGTTGGCCACCACACCGCCGGACTCTTTGTGGACGTATATGCCCACCTTGCCGCTTGGCTTGCCGTCACCATCAAGCGTGTTGTTCAGTATGAACTGGGGATGCCCGGAAAAGGACGTGTTGATGCCATGACCGCCGTTGCCGTAGACCCTGTTCATTACGGCAACCGCCCCTCCCATCATGATACCGCAATCCCCGTTGTTGAAGATGTCGCAGTTCCAGATGAGCATGTCATCGTAACCGAACACGCCGTAGATCGTGTTGTTATCGAAGCAGCAGCCTTCGCAGAACGATTCATAGCCGTACACGCCGACCATGTTCGAGTGACTGCGGCAGTTCTTCAATGTGATTTGCTTCTCGCTGGTATAGGTGAGTTCAAAGCCTCGGGCTGAACAGTTGCATACGCGTATGTTTTTGAATAGGTAGCACAGATCGACCCCGCCGAGCCCGGCGGCAACCGCAATTCCATCTTCAAGAGAGCTTGCCGTCCCGTTGATCGTGGCCCGGTAGTCGTCGTCACCCGGGTAATCATCTGCGTCGCCGGGTGTTTCCTTGTAACCTTCGAAGATGATCGGTGCATCTGCATCGCCGGCCCGCCGGATCGCCGCACAGATGCCGTCCGCATCGGAGTCATCGGTGTAATCCCCATCCGCTTTCATCCACACGTGATCCCCGGCGTCCACGACGTCCATCGCCTTTTGAGGTTTGTGCCACGGCCCCCCGATACACCAGTCCTGATTGTTGCCCGCGCCGGGCGTCGGGGTGACGGTCACCTGATCGTTGCCGTCGTCCACCGCGGTGATCTCGAAAACGTCGGTGCTGTTGATCCCGTCGCTTCTCCCCGCGATTCGGATCGTGTCATGCGTATCGCCCTGGTTCACGCCGGACAAGTCGGTGCCGCTTGGCAGTTGAACGGTGGCTGACCCGTACGTGGTTGCATTGCTCCCACTGACAATCACCGACTCGGATGATCCGCTGTTGGTGTCCGAGCCATTTGTGGATAGGTAGAACACGAGTGCCATCAGCTCACCTCGATTGGCTTCCGTTCGGCGAGGCAGGTGCACTTCCTTCTCGCCGGCTCATACTTCCACTGGATAAGACAACCCGCCTATGCCGCCAACGCCGCCTTGAACAACAGCGTTACCGCCAGGTCCGTGATGCTGCCCGTCGCATTCGTTGTCACGTGCACGGTCACGTTGTTATCCGCCGATATGTCCCCGTCGGAAACGGTGGGCTTGACAACCGATCCCGCGGTCGGCGTCGCCGCCGCCGACAGCACCGACGTGCCCCCCTCCTTGACATCCACACTCGCCGTTGCCGCCGTTGCCGTGCAATACACCTGCACCTCTTCCAGCGTCAAATCCTCCGGCGGGTCGAACTCGAAGATCTCGGTACCCGTCTCGTTGGCGCCCACGCTCCCGCGATGAGCAGTCACCACCCGCCGATCCCGGACCTCTGATGCCTCCACCGACGGCACGCGAAACGCGGCCAGAGACCGCCGGTCCTCGATCGACATTTGCCCGTTCGACGTCGTCACCGAGGCCAACGGCAGGAAGGTCGTCACGTCATTCGGCCAATAGGTCGCCGTCTGTAACGTCGCCGTATCGTCCAGGTACACCACCTTGGTCGAATCATCCGGTATCGAGACCCCCGAGGCGCCCAGGAAGCTCTTCGACACGCCGCCAATCATGAAGTCGATCGGGTAAACACCGATATTCAGATCGCCTTCATCGACCACCATTCCTTGCCGCCAGGTCCGCAGGATTCGGCTCTGTCGCTGTTGTCGGCGGTTGTACTGAACCTCGTAGGAGGGCACACTCGTCGGGCCTGTACCCTTGGCGAGATAAGGCAAACCCGTCTGCTCATCGGTGGTGCCGTCCAGGGCCTCGACCTCCGCGTCCGGCGGCCAGATTTCATTCGGATACGTTACCGGCATAGCTCACCTCTCAGTCCGCTTGCTGCATCCAATCATGTCTTTCCACTGCCAACTCAGGAATAGGCGCCTATAGCACTTCACGTTTGGGTGTAGCGGTTTCCCGCCCGAAAGGCGCCTGTTCGTGGGGGTTTTCCGCCTCGACACCGCTACAAGAAAAGGGCAAGTGCCCTAGCCCGTCAACCGGTCGCTCGCGGAATACGAGAACGTCAGTCGATCCGTTTGCGGATCATGAAGCACGCCTGCGAGATCACTTGCCGCCTGCGGTTCACTATTGATAACCGTCTCGTATATGGTCGCCCCTTCCGTCGCCGCGTTCCCGAGCGCGTCTTCCATCACAACAGCATGCCGGAAGCGCCCGAACACCAGCGGCTCCGTCTCGAAAACGATGGTTGCCGCGGGAAAGGCGTGCTCGTCAAGCAGATGCGTGCCCTCCAGGTGCCCATCCGGGCTGACGTTATCCAGGTGCAAACCCATGACGTGACCGCTGAGCAAGTGCCCGGCCAATCCCGGCGCGTCGGACCACAGCAGTTGCCGTCGCGGCGTCACCGGGTGCACCCAATCCATTTCTCCCGTGCCTCCGTCACCGTACACGTGAAACCCGTCCGTCGAATTAAACGACCGGGCCCGCACGACTCCGATCCGAATCGTCTGCATCTCACCTTCCCGCGTTCTTACCTTCCCACTTCCTCACGTTCCTGCCTTATCACGTTCTCACCTTGCGCCTTCTTCATTCATCGTTCATCATTCCTGATTCATCATTCATCGTTCTCTTCTCACACCGCGTCCCCCGGCACGCCGGTGATCCCCAAGGTCAGCTCCGTCTCGTAGCGTCCGTCGGTCAGGAAGAACCGCCGCCCGATCACTGCCGGCCAGCGCACGTCCGCCCCAACCGTGGTGGCGAACCGAAGATGCCGGCCCCGGATCTCCGTGATCCGGTCCCCGATCGCGCAGCCCGTCTCAATCCACGGAATCGTCGGGGCCACCCGAACCTCCCGATCCTGGTTCGCCCGGGCCAGTTGCTCGGCCAACGACGAGGCCGCCGCCGAGTCGTCACGTTCCGCAGGGCAGGCCGGCGTCCCCGGCACCAGCACGTTCGTCGTGTGTGACCGTGATACGAACTGGAACGACTTCGCCCGGCGAACCACCATCGCATTCACCTGCAGGGTCGGCGAGGCAAACTGACCCGCGGGAAAAGTCCCCAGCAATCGTTCATCGCTCGCGAGCACCGCCGTCACGCGCACGCGAAACGTCTGATCGATAATGGAATACCACATGTTCTGTTCATACGGATCGGTGCCGGTCGGAGTGAGCTCGGTGGGATTCTCGCACTCTAAGTATATTCCGACGCGATCCTCGAGGACGCGCACCCCGCTCGATTGCTGCTGCCAGCTCGTGCCGGAATCGAAACTGATCTCCACCCACACCCCCAGCGCCCGACCGTCCAATGAGGTCGAAATCGTCGGGAGCAGCCGCCTGACCCGCCGCATCCACGCACCGCTGGTGGTCACCGTCGAATCCGCAACGGTCGAGAAATCGAAAGGTTGATAGTCGTCGAACGGCGGATTGCGGTTATACAGGGCACCGTCGTAGTGTCCGTCTTCGTTGAGGATCCAGAGCCGGCTCACATCCGCGCCAAACTTGAACTCGCTCCCGCGGCGATGATAGCGCCGAAACCAGTAGTGGTTCTCCGCCGCGCTGCCCAGCACTTCAACTTGGGCCGGGGTCAACGCCAACGCCTTGGCCGCTTCCCGGTCCCCGGGCTCCACGTTGTCCAGGTTGTCCCGCGGGATCCACCCCGGCCACAGAGGCAGGGTCATCTCGTAGTGTTTCACGTCACCGATCACGATGGGCGAGTTGACGATCCCCCGATGATCCCACGCGACCTGGCCCCGGTACGTATCGTTGGCGGAAAGGATCTCCCGCGTGGATCGCCCCGACGGATCGTATCGCGGTGTGCCGTCGGTATGACGGCCGCCGCGTACCAGGTGGAGTTGGCGCAGCGGCCCCCCTTCCGGCGCCCACACTCGCAGTTGCGTCACGCACCGACCCTGGCAGTTCTCGCTCTCCGCCGTGATGTGGATCCCCGCCGCGGTGGCCAACAGCGACAGCCCCTCCACCAGGTTCGTCGCCTCACAGTTCAGGGACACCGGCTCGCGCCCCAGGGCCTGGCTCAGCGGATCCGAGCCCGGCGACGAGCCCGCCGCCAGCGCATCGGTCACCGCAAACACGTTCCCCTCGAATACCGGACCCTCTTTCAGGAGGTAAAACCATATCAGATAGCGAAGGGCCGTCGCATACGTCCACTTCTCGGCGTTGAACTCATCCTCCCACGTGAACAGATGGACCGACCGCGACTCGCCCGCCGGAGACAGCACGGTCAGCGGGGTCTCGGCCCGGTTGCCCGCGCCGTCCGGATTGAACGTACAAGGCAGCGCGGTCACCAGCACACTCTTGTCCGCGTACGCATCCGGGTCCGACGCCAGCCCATCCTCGATCGCACCGTTGCGAACGTAGCGTCCATACGCCATTGCCTCACGAGCCCGGCTCAATCGCTCCAGCACGTGTTCCGCATCGAACACGTACCGCTCGTCCTCCCGGCCAATCCGCCCGTCCCAACGTGACGACTGAACCGGCGGATATCCTTCAAACAGGATCTCGCGGGACGATGCGAGCGGTTCATCCGTCATCACCACGATCCGGCAATCCGGGTGATACCGGCGCCTGGCTTCCTGCGAATCGAACTCATCGTCGATCCGTACCGAGATCGTCGCCGTAGAAAACACCCGATCTGATCGCTGCCGGACCTCCTCGACCCGGAGACGTTCATCAACCTGGTACTCCCCCGACCCGTAGGCCGTCTCCACGCCCACCAGCAGACGCTCCGCTCGCTGCGATCGTGACCGCATGATGCTCATGGTTGCCCCTGGTCAGCGACCCAACTGGGTGAACTCGAACTCGAAATCCTGCAACGCCTCACCCGTCAACTCATCCCGGCGCCGGGGGCCGCGACGTGCGAAGGACTTCAGCACGCACAACTCGTGCGATCGACCCCAGGCGTCCGTCATCGTCTTCTCCTCACCCGCTCGCAGTTCTTGTTCAATGGCTGATTCGAGGGTGTTGAGCGCCGCGTCACTGGCCGCTCGCAACTGGCCCCGCCACACGATGACCCGCTCGCGGACGCCCAGGTTCCTCTCGAAGACGCCATCGAGGCCCGGAAACGAGAACGACGACGTGGCACGAGTGAGCGGTCCCAACTCCACGTGCACCTCGCTGTCCGAGCCCGCCAGCGCCTCACCGCCAAACGTCGGGGCCGATCCCTCCGACTCGCGGCGGACCTCGTAGCGCTGCTCCCAGACAATCATTCCCTCTTCGCCACCCGCCGGTCGTTCGTCGATCAGCAGCAACCGGCGATCACCCCCGACTGCCAGGTCCTGGAGCGCCGCCGCCACCTCCTCCGAGAGGGTGAAGATCCCGGTGACTTCCTCCGACCCGGTGCGGGCCTCCTCGTCGCTCCGGAGGCTCCCTGACGCCAGGAGAATGCTGAACGCCGGCGATCCCGGGCGGCGAGTGACCTTCTCGCTCGCATCCCGGCTGGTGGCGATCACGTAGGCGGCAGGCAGCCGCTCTCGGCTGATCGCGGCAATCAACACCTTGCGGTCCCGCGACGTGTGCCCCTTCGCCGTCGCCAGCAACGCCGACTGGCCCGAGGTCAACTCCTCGAGCGTGGCCACCACTGCATCTTCAATCGTCTCCCAGGTACTCACCGATCAGCACTCCGCGCATGGCTTTCAGCCGCGTCGTCATTGTTCATCATTCATCGTTCATCATTCATCATTCATCGTTTCTTCAGAGGTCGTCCAGTTCCTCGCGTGACATGACCCGAGCCGAGCCGGTTACTTCGCCGGTGATTCCGCCCGCCGGGTTCGTTGGCAGCTCACTGCCGGCCGGCAGCACGACTTCGCCGGAGGCCGCGCGCAGCAGCCAGCGCACCGCCGAGTCACGTTTCCGCCGGGTCTCCTCGGGCACCGGGGGCCGGCGGGCGTGCAGCCGGTATTCCACCAGGTCCAGTGCCACACTCTTGAGCACGCCCGCCAGCTCCTCGTCGCCCGTTACGTTGACCGGCACCGCATACCGCCGCCCGAGGTAGCTGTTCACCTCGCCCTCCGCCGCCAGCCGCGCCTCGGTCACCTTGTCCTCATCCGCCGAACCCGAACCCGTATCGTCGGTCAACTGCACGTAGGCCGCGCTCCCCAAACGCTCCTCGACATCTGCATTCGTCGCGTACGACATGGTCAACCTCTGCAAGCATGAATGATGAATGATGAACGATGAACGATGAACCAGGAGGTCGCGATTGCCGGTTTCTCATTCATCGTTCTGCATTCATCACTCATCGTTCGTTTGTTCACTCCCCGCGAGTGCGGGCCCGGGCATCTGCCCGGACCAGCACTCGATAGGCGGCACGCCACCAGAATCCCGCGCCTCAATTGAACACGGTCCGAACCGCAAACTGCCAGTACCCGTAGGTAAGCCGATACCGCGCCCGGACGCCGAACAACAGCTTCTCGCGCTTGAAGCCTTCTTCGCTGTTCTCGATCAGGGCCCCGAACTCGACCGGCTCGCGGTCCTGGAAGATGAAGGGGCGCACCACCCCGTCCGCCTTCAGCAGGTACCACGTCGTTGCCGTCGTCAGCCACGGCAGCCCGATCACCCGGGCCGCTCCCTGCAGCACGTTCGACGTCTCACCGATCACCGTGGCATTGATCGCCTCCAGGGCCGTGAACAACATGGTGGGCGGCACCACGCAGATCAGACCACTCGCGCTCAGCGCCGCCGGTTCGCCCTGGTCGTCCTTGAAGCCCAGCATCGTCCCGATCGCCTGCTTCAGGGCGGCCTTGAATTCATCCGTGGTCGGGTCGTCCGCATCCGACGCGTCGTACGTCAGATCGTTGTCCTGCTGGCCGCTCTGTCCGCTTTCATGCTGGGCGTTGAAGAACGTCACCCCGTCGTAGCTGTTGTAGCCCGACGTTGCCCCGTTAATGAGCAGTTGCGAGATCAGGTAGTCCTTGTGCGTTGCCGCCCGCTGGGCCAGTTCCCCGATTCGCACCCTGATCTGCCCCGTCTGGTCGTCGGCGATCTCGTCACGGTCCACCTCGATGGTGGCCTCGTATTTCAGGTTCTCCACCGAGTAGGTCTCGGTCCGCAGCCCCTTGGCGAGTCGTCCGGAACCCCACTCGCGCATCTTCGGAACCGTCCCCAGCCAGCGGTACGTCTCCGAATCCGACGTGGACGGAATCCGCGTCGCCAGATCCTCATAGTACATCGTCGTGTTGCCGAAGCGATCGAGGAATTCGCTCCGGAGCCCCTTGGTCAACAACCCCGTATTAATCACCGCCATGATTCAAACCCCATTTCGTTGAAAGGATGACCTGTCCTGAATCCTGAAAAACCCCGAAGCCCAAAGAAGATCCTCGAAAGGATTAAGCAGCGATCTTCTTGGCCGCGATGTACCACGCGGATGAGTCGCAGACGATCGTGATCGAGTCGTTGGCGGCATCCATTTCCGCATTGTTTGCCGCCCCGTCGATCGTCTCGCTGCCGTCCGGTTCGATGGTCAGTGCACCGCTCGCACCCGTCTTAACGAAGGTGCACCACGCTCCGGATCCCGCGGTTGCCGCCGCCGGCAGGTTCAGGTTGCCCGCCGTCGTGCCCGTCACCTTGATGATCCCGCCGAGATCGCTCGTGTTGATCGTCACGTTCGCCGCACTGGCCTTGGTCGTGAGCTTGTGCTTGATCCCGGCCGACACCAGCTCGCTGGTCATTGTCCCACCCGCCAGCGGCGTGGGGGTGACCTGGATCCGCAGCACGATCTTGTTCGCGGAGGGCACGTCGATCTGGTGCCCCACGAAACTGTTGCCCGACGCCGTCAGCGTCAGCGTCTCGTCGTCCGAGGCAAACACCGGGCTCTTGTTGTTCGTCCGACTCGCCGACGAGAGCGCGTGCTCGAAATCCCCCATCGTGAGCACCCGGATGACCTTGTCCCCGTCCGAGCCGGATGAGTTGTCCCCCTCCTCGTAGGCGATCCCCGCGAAGGAGTCACCCGCCACAAGTCCCCGGGCGTATCCCCCGCTCAAGCCGACGAATGCTCCCTTGTAGATATGCGTACTTGCCTTGACCGGGAGCGTCCGCAGCTCCTGGTCCACGTACCGATCCACGTCCCGATTTGCTGAAAGAGCCATTATTCCTTCCTTTCCAAACCCTTGTTTCTGTTACTCACGGTGCGCCGGGTTCACAGCACCGGGTTCACGGAACCCGGCTCTGGCCGATGTGTGAGCCCTGCTCCTGCTCCAAACCTGCCTCGCGCAGTGCGTTGAGGATCCACGCCGATTCGCTGGTCAGGGCGGCCAGCACCGGCTCCGAACGAAACGTCACGCGGGCCGAGGCGATCACCGCCGCCCGGTCGCGTTGCCCGGTACCGCTGCCGTGATGCGTCGGGGCCTCTGTCCGTCCCGGCGTCACGACCGTCGGCGCCGATGCCGCCCATTCGTCGAACGCCCCCGGATCCTTGAGGGTCAGGGACATCGCCCATTCGCGCTGGGCCGCCGTCAACTTGCCCGCCCGCATGGCCGCCTCGACCTTGTCACTTGCCTGGCGCTGCACCGCCTCGCGCATCAGCGAAGCCAGCCGATCCTCCGCCGTGAAAAGCACTATCTCCACATCGCTGCCGGCCTCGAGCCCCAGCCGGAGCCGCAGCAGCTCCACCGCTTCCTCCGCAATTCCCGATGCCTTGGATCCGTGGTTCTGCTGTGGTTCCGCCCGCTCCCCGTCCGCGACAACGGGCTCGGTGGGGCCTGCGTCCCGGCGGTTCACGATCGGCTTCATGCCGGCAATCGCGGGCTTGTTCGTCAGCGCTGCCGAATGCAACGCCAGCATCCGCCGATCACGCTTGCGGACAATGATCACTGGAGAGAGGTACCGGTACTCTTTGGCGAGAAGTTTCTCCCGGGCCGAGTCCGTCCATTCCACGTCCGCGAACAGGCCCGGCTCGGCCTCACCAGCGTCACCCGGCGCCAGCACATGCAGCGACCGGATCCACCCCGCCGCTGGCGCCTGCCCCGTCGGCGATGCATAGCGCCCCCCCAGACTCTGGTGCTCGTAGTCGATCGGGATATCCGTCCCGTGGGCCGAGAAGGCCTCGACCACCAACATCGCCGATTCCTCGTCCATCACGAACGTCCCGTTTGCCGACGTCACCTCACCCCACGGGGCGACCAGCACCTTTGACGGAGCCGTAGCCGTATGCTCGCCCAGCGCGGACGATTGAATCACCATCCGCTCTTCAACCTCCCCCGCGCCTCTCGGCGCTGCCACCTGTTCCTCTTCAACCACGCTCGTCACAGAAGCCTCCGTTTCTACCTATGTCGCCGGCCGCCGCGGGCCGACGGAAACCCAAATGATCAACCCCCAGCCAGTAACCACCCGGAACCCCCGTCGCCCGGCGCGTCCGCCGTCCGGTCACACCAGAGGTTCCACACGAAGATCACAACGCTCGTTCCGAAGCGGACGTGGCAATCGGATCACCCGGTCCGAATCGTCTCAGTCAGCGGGGAGTAAGTGCGAAAGCGAGGAGGTAAACCAGGGGATGGAAAGTCGGAGTCTTACGCTGGAGCTCCTGCGCGCCCTACGCGCATCTTCTCTGCTGTGGGCACAGACAGCCCTGGACGGGGCGGAGATTCCACAAATGACCTGTGCCGAGTTTCACTTGACCGTGAAGTGATCGGCCCGGAAAGCCGGCGCCGAGATCAGTCAGTACACGAACCCGCTCATGATCGCTTCCGTCACGTACGAGGAAACCAGGTTCGACACGAGGGAAGCCACCAGCGACTCGCAGCCGGCCGTCTGAAAGACCACTGAGCCACAGAGAGCCAGGTACGTTGCTTTGCGTAGACGCTTCCAAACCATGAGCCGCTCCTTGTCTGGATATCCTGGGCCCGTGCCCGCATGTTTGCAGGGGCTCGTACACTCCACCCGGGCTCGCACCTCACCGCGCCTGCCGGATGCGGCCCGCGGTCGTTCCCACGGTCAACTCGCCATCTCACTTCGGCCAGAAGCCGGCCTACCGGTAACCGCCCTAGTACCCCCCGGTGTACCCGCCCCCGTACCCGCCGGTGTAGCCGCCGCTGCTGTAGCCGCTGTAGCCGCTGTAGCCGGTGGTGGTTGTGCCCGTGGTCGTCGTCCCGGTGGTCGTCGTCCCGGTGGTCGTCGTCGTGCTCGCGGTACCGGTATCGTCCCCGCTGCTCGGCGGCCAGTTCCCATCGCACAAGCCCGGTATCGTGCAGGTCGGGTCAATGTCCCAATCGGGGTAGTCGTGGAACATCAGATCCCATTCCACTGGATCACACGCGAGTATGGTCCCGCACGGATTGAAGTTCCGGGCAATCGTACCCAGGCAGCCCGCCTGGAACACCGTGCCCACCAGCGACGACGCCAGCATGATACGCAGACCCGCTTGCCACGTCTTCAATCGTTTCATTGTCCTTGCCTCGCCGCTCTTGCCGGAGTCCTTGAACGCGCCTTGAAACTCAAGCGGAATTACCACTCTACTCCGTCGTAGTCGTATCCGTTTCCGTGCTAGTGTCGGTCTCTGTGGTTTCGTCCTCGGTCCCTTCCTCGGCCTCGGCCGCTTCCGGGCAATCGAGCAGCCAGGACTCTCCCATCGAAACATCCGCGCACGGATCGACCAATCCGCCAAAGAACCCGTTCTGGCAGTCCAGGAGATAGCAGAAATCAATTGAATTCGACACACCGTTGCTGACAAACCGTTGGCAGCCGTGATAGCCCGCGCCGGTCGTACCGGTGATGGGAAATGTGGTGAACAGGGTTGCCCCGCTACCGATCATCGCCAGCCAGATCCAAACGCCACTGACGCGCCTTCTCATGAGGACACCACCTCCAGCCAGCCTTTTTGCCGATGCGTTTGAAAGAGGAACCTCGTTGCGGCACCGCACCTTCAGGGATTGCACCTTCGCTAATCCTCAGCAGTATACGCCCTGCCAAGCGTCCCCGCAACCGCCCGCCAGGTGCCTCACCCGCCGGGGTCCTGACAGAATCGGCGGGGCTCCCAGAAAGCCGTGGCCTCGTCTTTCCCGGAATGGCCTGACGCGCCCCGCGAACAAGTGCCAATGCGAGAAAGTGAGAAAAGGCCGGCTGCGACGTGCCTTTTCCACTTTCGCACCCTTTGGGCCGGGGCTTGGCGGAGGCAGCATAGGGCTTCCTCCGGCCCGCCGCCCGGACTGTCACGCACCCCACCCGCCGCGCCCGGTGGGCCACGCCGCCGGCTTGAGGACCCGGCGAAATGAAAAAAGCACTTACTCGTGCTTTATTCTCACCGCATTGTGCGCCCTGTAGCTCCACGGCCTCTGGCGTGACGCTTTCCCGTCATCCCCTTTTCCTGAGCGCTCAACGTGGATAATGGCTTCGACACGGCCAGAGCCGTTTTCAGCGCGATCAGAGCCGGCCTCTGTGAGGCCGGTGTTTCCTCGGACGGGCAAGC
Source organism: uncultured Planctomycetales bacterium (assembly GCA_964579675.1). Classification (GTDB taxonomy): domain Bacteria; phylum Planctomycetota; class Phycisphaerae; order UBA1845; family PWPN01; genus CAZOIA01. The sequence goes on from CAZOIA010000071.1 coordinate 18,005, forward strand.
CTCGCGCCGCCAAGGCGCACCGGGCTCACAGAGCCCGCTTCGGAGCTGTTGCCGACGCTGGACAGGTATCAGGGGTCCCGCTCGTCGAGCGAGGCAAGGATCGGAATGAAGCATGCCATCCCAGCGCGCCGATGTACGCTTTGATGCCGGACGACCCACCCTACATCCTGGACATCGAGGGGATCGAGGAGGACGGGCCAGACCCCAGCCCCGGTTCCCAGGAACCACGGAAATGGATCGGCGTCCAGTTCGAATGCTGCGGCGTGTACGCCCGCGTTTATCGGAATGAGCAGGCCACAGCCTATGTCGGCTACTGCCCCCGTTGCGCCCGCCCCGTCCGGGTCCGCATCGGACCCGGAGGAACCCGCCACCGCATGTTCCGGGCGTGGTAACAATCCTGCGAGAAGACAATACGAGACGATCCCCTCAGCGATTCCCTGCGGAACACGGGCCATGTTGTTCTCTGCATCGCCAATCGACCACACTGGGACACGTTGACGCCGTGTTAGGTTGATGTAAGGTATTCTATGAGGTCGGCGTGCTCCTTACCGCAGGAACTCCTCAAGGACTGAACCGCCAATGCCTCGGGCGAAAACTACGCCGGGAGAGAATCGTATCGCCAGTACGTCTCCGTCGTGCCGACGTCGTACTCCACTCACTGTCGCGGGCGGATTACCGAACCGGCTACGAGAACAAACGCCATGGTGAAGGTCATCAGGAAACAGCGCAAGCCGCCGGTACTGACCTCCTCCTCCATTCCGTGTCTTCGGCGGTTGCCGACGATCAACGTGACCCAAGGCTGTGCCCTCGGCTGCACGTATTGCTATATCCAGGCGTACTCCAACTACCCTGGCTCGAGTCGGGTTGTCCTGTTCGAGAACACCGCTGAAATCGTTCGCGAAGAACTTCTCAGGAAACGGCGGCCGCCAAGGCGAGTGTACTTCAGCCCCTCAAGCGACGCCTTCCAGTATCTCCCTGAGATCCAGGAAGTGACTTTCCGGACAATCTCCGTCCTGCTCAAGGCCAGTGTTGAGGTCGCATTCCTGACGAAGGGTTTCATCACCGGCCGCTTCTTGAAGATGTTCAGCGCGCAGCCGCACCGTGTCCACGCCCAGGTGGGGATCACCACCCTCGACCGCCAGCTATGGAAAACCTTTGAGCCACGAACCGCTCCTCCGGCCAGAAGACTCGAGTACATCAGACGTCTCAGGGAAATCGGCGTCGAAACAGCGGCCCGGCTCGATCCATTGATCCCCGACGTTACGGACACTGCGGAGAACCTGGACCCGCTCCTGTTGAATCTGAGCAAGGCCGGCGTTGCCAGTGCCGCTGCAAGCTTCTTGTTCATGCGGCCTGCCTTTGCAAAGAGGTTGTCAGCACAACTCGCCCAACTCGCGACTCCTTACCTGGATGCTGCCGGGTGGGAATACTACCGGTTCGTGGATGGCTGTGGCGGTGGCCGAACCATCAGCCCCGCTGAGCGAGCGGCTCGCTTTGCCCGACTGGCCGCTATGGGTGAACGTTACAACATTCGGATAGCCCCCTGTCGCTGCAAGAACCCGGAACTCGAAGGAGAGGGATGCCAAATCGCAGGATCGATTTCATCACTGACCCGGGGCGGCGCCGGACAGCAACTGTTCAGTTGGCAACCTGTGCCACGGGGCATTCCGCGATAGCCTCTCAGTGTCCGGATGACCAGAGGCGATTAGAACCTTACGGCAAGCCATGAGCGCCCTTTGCGAGCATGTCCTTCCACAAGGGCCCTCTTTGGCTGCGGACCATGAAAAAACGGTCCGCCTTAGGAAACCGGTCTTCTCGCTCGGTCTTGTGGTTGCGGGAACTTACCCGTATTATTCACTTGTACCGGCGCGCGAGTGGCGGAACGGGCAGACGCGCAGGATTTAGGTTCCTGTCCCGTAAGGGGTGGGGGTTCGAATCCCCCCTCGCGCAAGTTGCGATAGAACAATGCCTTACAGAAGGGGATGACGGCACATCCGAGCGCCGTCAGACTTGGCCGAATTGTCAGGTGAGTCGTCAGTCCATTGTAAGCTCCGTCAGCAAGCCCCACGCAAAGCATGTGCGCTCTTCTCGGAAAGGAGATGTAAATGCCCAACCTCGCCAGTGTCCTCAAAGACGAGATTCGCCGCCTGGCCCGCAAGGAAATCAAGAGTCAGACGACAACTGCGAAGCGAATGGCCGCACAACATCGGCGGGATATCGCTGAACTCAAACGTCAGGCACAGAACTTGACAAAACGGGTTGCATTCCTCGAATCGCAAGAGCGCAAGCGCATGCCAAGGCCTCGGGTGTCAAAGGATGTCGCCGAAAGGGCAAGGTTCTCACCCAAGTGGCTGAAGTCTCACCGCCAGCGCCTTGGGGTGTCCGCCGCGGACTACGCCAAGCTTGTCGGGGTGTCTGCTCTGACCGTCTACAACTGGGAGCAAGGCAAGTCGAAGCCGCGCAAGCAGCAGGTTGCGGCCCTGGCGGCGGTGAGAGGATTGGGCAAGCGCGAGGCGCTGAAGCGCTTGGAGATGCTTGAGCGATAGGTTAGCGAACGAAGTTCACCGTCTGCTCCCCCGGGTGACGCCCGTCACCGCTGCCTCACGACTCGATCCCGATGCATTACCCTGCACGATTGCCGCTGATCCCGGCCAGATCCCGCGGGTTCTGGTGAACCTGTGCGTGAATGCCCGCCATGCCTGACCGGGCCGCGGCCTGGAGCCGGATCTGCCACCGCGGTAGAGTGTCCGCATGCCTCGTCGCGGACGAAAACCCGGGGCTGAACCTCGACGAAAGACGAAGGGGTCAAAGCGGAAACCCGACGCCGAATGCCTCACCGGCCCCAAAGACGGGCGGGCTCCTCACGCTGCGTTCCTCGCAGGCCTTATCATCATTGTCGCAGTGACGGTTGTCGTAACATATTGGCCGGTGCTGGAGGACCAGGCACTTTGCTCTGATGACGTTGAGTACCTTGTCGAGAATCCGCTGGTCCAAAACCCGAGTTGGACCGCCGCCAAGCGGTTTCTGGTCGAGATCCTCGAACCCTCAACCGTGGGCGGATACTATCAACCCCTGGCAATGATCTCTCTCATGTTGGATCATGCCATGGGTGGTCGGCCCGACGACCTGCGGGTATTCCATCGAACCAGTCTCGCTCTTCACGTCATGAACACCTGCCTGGTGATCGTCTTTGTTTATATGCTCTTCGGTCGCCCGTGGCCGGCGGCGATGGTCGGTTTGATCTTCGGGGTTCACCCTGTAATGGTGGAGTCGATTCCCTGGGTGGCCCAGCGTAAGACCCTGCTGGCGGCTTTTTTCTCGCTGTGCTGTCTGACTTTCTATGTACGGCATACTCGTAGCGGAACCCGGCGAGCCTACGGAGCTTGCCTGGCAACGTACGTCCTGGCCCTGATGTCCAAACCGACGAGCACGCCGCTGCCGATTCTCATGCTGCTGTTGGACTACTGGCCCTTACGTCGGCTGACCCGGTCGGCCATCGTGCAAAAGGTCCCCTTCTTCGTCATAGGTGCTATCTCCGCAGTCATCGCGTTCTATTCGCAAAGGACAACCGCCGCCGTCCAGCTTCCCAGCGGCCATGCGCCGGTCCGGGCCCTGCTGATCCTTTGTCACAACATCGTTTTCTACCTGTGGAAGATCGTCTGGCCCGCGAATCTCTCCCCGTTCTATCCCTACCCGAAGCCGCTCGATCTGACCGACGCGATGGTGCTGGCCGGGGTGATCGGCACGGTCGTCCTGATTGCCGCCTTGCTGCTCTCCTCGCTCAGGACCCGGGCCTTGCTGGTCGGTTGGCTGTGGTTCTTCGTGGCGATCTTGCCCGCAATGGGGGTGGTCGGATTCGCCAAGGCGATCGCGGGCGACAGGTTCGTGTACTTGCCGATAGTCGGGCTGATGCTGCCCGTTGCCTGGTTTCTGGGGCGAGCCTGGAATGTCACGTCGCGCGCCGTTCAAACCTCGTTCCGGGTCGGTTCAGTCGGGCTTGTACTGATTCTGGCCGCCCTGGCCGCGGTCGGAACGCGACGCTACCTGGCTCACTGGAAGGACTCGGAGAGCCTATGTCGGCGCATGGTAGCGGTGGCCCCGCATGATCCCGAGCCCTACTGGACGCTGGGTACCGTCCTGGACAAGCAGGGCCGGGTGGATGAGGCGATCGAGCAATTCCACAAGGGACTGCGGGTTGACCCGGCCTATCCCAAGCTGCACTACAGCCTGGGGGTCACACTTTGCCACAAGCCCGATCTCGATCAGGCCCTTGTGCACTTCACCGAGGCGGTCCGGCTCAAGCCCGACTACGCCGAAGCCCGCAACAATCTGGGGGCTGTGCTGCTCAGAAAGGGCAAGATTGACCAGGGCCTTGTGCACCTTACCCGGGCCCTGGAGATCAATCCCCAGTACCCCGATGCTCACTTCAACCGTGGATGGGGTCTGCGGCAAAAGGGAAGGATCGACGAGGCCATCAAAGAGTATCGCGAGACGCTCCGGATCGATCCGAACTACAAGAAAGCCCGGCGCGAGCTGGAAGCCGCGTTGGCCGGGAGACAAGAGGATTCCAACGCGCCGTGACGATGGTCTGCTGAGAGTTTGACTCGGACGCGACTATAAGGAGCCTGCGCGGCCAGGCGGGCGATCCGACCTCTGTCTTGCGGCGTGACCGCTTGGAGCCGGCCCGGTCACGGCGGTAGAGTGTTCGCATGGGCGGTTCCCGACGAAAGCCCGCGGCCGGGCCTCGACGAAAAGCCGTGCGATCGGGCCGGAAGCCTGACCGCCAATCCGCTAGCCGCACAGGGAAGAGTGGATGAGGCCATCGAATGCTACGAAAACGCGCTTCAATTCAATCCCGACTCATCGGAGACCCACAACAACCTGGCCAATACTCTGGTTCGACGGGGGAACATAGACGAGGCGATTGCACACTACACCCGGGCGCTACAGCTCGATCCGAGCAATCTGGACGCCCGCTGCAACCTCGGCTATGTCCTCGAGCAGCAAGGCAGGCTCCCCGAAGCCATCCATCAGTACCGCCAGGCCGTTGGGCTGAACCCGGCCCACGCGGGGGCTCGTCAGAAACTTCAGGCGGCCCTGGCAAAATCCGAGACCCAGGACGGGCGGTGATGGCCGCCAGCACAATCGAGTAAGGCCCACGAGCCCGAATACTCGCCCAGGGGTCGGCAATCGCCAAAAACGTCATGCCGTCAAGTGGGGGCTGCCATGGGAAATCAACAGTTGAACTCGCCGGCCCCGCCGACTCATCCAGGCAAGGTGAACCGCGTCCGCGGCGATAATAGGGTATACTATCTCGTGAGGGACGTGTTCCTGCATGCGGTTTCGAGCCTTAGCGGGCCGGCCTTGTCTTGCGTCCGCCGGCTCAATGGGGGTATCCGATGTACGCAGCAGTGATCCGGCTGGGGGTTGCGGCAGCTTTGTTGGTGGCGACCGGTCCCGCCTTCGGGCAGGCCTACATTCAGCAGGGCCATCTGCTGGACGCCAGCAACCGCCTCGGTTCAGGTGGGCTCAACCTCGGGGTGCGAAAGTACGATTTCGGCGCCGGGAACCGGCTCATCAGCGGCAACGTGACCGCGGGCCGGAGCTTTCGGGGGTTCTCGCCCATTCGCGACCCGAGTTCGCTGTTTCTCTCGCAGCCGATGGGCGCGCCCACGGGTGAAGGGGGATTCTCAGCCTCCTCGCTGACGGGGGTCTCGTCGCTGTCGGGCGTTCCCACGAGCGCGATTCAGGGCGTGCCGACGGATCGGTTTTCCGATTTCCGGCGCGACTCGGTCGGGGTGACCGATTGGGCCCGACTGCGGGAGCGCGGCTTCCTGATCAGCCAGCCGAGGCCTTATTACTCACCGGGGAGTACGGTGACGAACGTGGGAGCAATCGGGGCTGGCCTGAACCGCCCGGGTACCTCGCAGGTGCGCTCGCCCTACATGGTTCCACGAGGCGAGTTTCAGCCTCAGCCGACGGATCCGCTCCGGCGGGACGACAGCCAGTCGTCCGGAACACTGCTCAACGTACAATCGCGGCTAATGCGGATCGACACCGGCAAGCCGATCTCCGGGCCGGTCAACACCCGCTTGCTGAACAGTTCGCTGTTCGGGGGCGTGCGGGCGATACCGGTGAACGTGCTGGCGGCACAGGCGGAGCGTGACGCCTCGCTGGGCGCCCAGACCGGGATGCCGGTGCCGGTGGACCTCCGGGCGGGCAGCGCCGAGCCGATCGACATGCGGGTGGATCTGGCCGCACCAGAAAGGCGGCTTCTTTCGCAGGGCGATTCTCCCCTGGATCGCTTGTTCGGTGGAGCGGGCGAAGGCGCGCCGGCGCCGGGTCTTGAACCCGGCGATGTCACCTGGTCATTGCCCGGCGGACAGCCGGGCAAGCCGATCGGCCCCATAACAGAGGCGGCGGATGTGTTTGCCCACATGCGAGCCGCCGGAAGCCAGCTCGTCCGCCCCTTGAAGCCGGCAATCGGGACCAAAGGCGTCCCAACGCCCGGGGAATCACAGGAGACCGCCGCAATCAAAGATCAGCTTGCCACCGCCGATCGGGCCATCGCCGGGCCGCTCAAGACGTTTGTCGGAACCGAAGAGTCAGCCCTCAACAAGTACCTGGCCGACGCCGAAGCCGAGCTGAAGGCGGGCCAGTTCTACGAGGCCGCCAGTGCATACGACATGGCCCGGGCACTGGACCTGCGAAACCCGCTGCCGCTGTTGGGACGTTCGATGGCCCTGCTGGCCGCGGGCGACTACATAACCAGTGTCAACAACTTGATTCAGGCCGTCCAGCTTTTCGAGTCGCTGGGGCATTTCCGGATCGAGTTGCCCGCCTTCATCCCGGACCTGGCGGTGCTGGACCGCCGGCGTGCGGACCTCGAACGTCGCCTGGAGACGTTTGCTGATTTCCGCCTGCGGTTCCTGCTGGGGTACGCGGAGTACTGCAGCGGCATGGAGGAGCTGGGGCTTTCGAATCTGGCCAAGGGGGCCGAAGCCGCTCCCGAGCAGCTGACCTCGGTTCGCCGGTTTGTCGAAACCCTCAAACGTCGCAGTCTCGGACCCCCTGAGCCAGAGCAGCGCGTGCCCGGAAAGTGATGCCCTGCTAGGAACTACCAGTCGCCATCCGCGCGAAGCCGTAAGCAATCCCGGGCGAGCCGGGGTGCGTGACAGTTCCGGCGGGGACCTTCGGGCGGAGAAGGGGACGGCACCT
>CAZOIA010000072.1:0-25210 GCA_964579675.1 uncultured Planctomycetales bacterium
CGGAAACACCTGGGGGCGGCGCCTTCCAATAAGCCGCCCAAAGTGTCATGCACCCCAGGCAAGGGGAGGCAGGACGGGGAACTTGACCGATCTCCCCTGATTTCCTTATGCTGATAGCCGGTTTCCTTCCTCACGAGGGTTTGGCCGTGACACGTATTCCGTCTATCGCACTGGGTCTTCTGGCGGTGCTCGTGCCGCTCGGCTGTCGGCGGGAGAGCGATCCGCCCCCGCGGTTCTTCGGCCAGGGGGGCAAGCTTCCGCCGATCCGCGTCCGAGCGCGGGTGGGTGCGGATTCCATCCTCGGGCCCGCCGCCGGTTCGGACGAGCCTGTGTCCCCCCGCGGTGGTGGAGGCGATGAGACCTCCGAAGGGCCGGTGGTGATCGACGACTCGACGCCGGCTGGTGTAGTGGGCACCTACGTGGCGATGGCGGCCGGCGGGCACGTAGGTCAACTCGCGGAGATTCTGGTTCCCGAGCAGCAGGAACCGGCACGTCAGATCGTCGCTGCTTTTGGGCCCCTCATCAAGGCGCAGGCAGAGCTGGATCGGGTTTGCGAGGAGCGGTTCGGGCACGCGATCCGGCTGGACGAGAGCGGCGGGGGCAAGATGCGGCTCGACCTTGTCAAGCGTTTCAAGATCGTCGAGATCAACGAAGACCAGGGCCGGGCGACGCTCGCGGAGCAAGACAACGAGTCGGTGACCATGACCCTGGGGTTGCAGCAAGTCGATGGGCGATGGCGCGTGAAGGATCCTCAACTCCCGTCAGAGGCGGCAGAACCGGCGATGATGACCCCGATGCTGGAGGCGTACTCAAAGATGGCCGACGCGATGCGGGCCGTGGCCGCCAGGATCGAGGGCGGCGAACTCGCCGACGATGAGGCCGCTGCGCAGGCGCTCCAGCAGGCGGTGTTCAAGGCGATGGGCATGGACAAGATGCTCGATGCGATGGGGGAAGAAATTGGCGCGGCGCTCGAGGAGAGCATGTCCGCGGAGGGCGAGGGCGAGTCGGACGAAGAGGCAGAACCCGCCCCAGCGAAGCCCAGCACGAGCGAGCGGGAGCCGGTGGACGAGGTGATCTCCTCGCCCCTGCTGCCCCGGTAGACAGCCTGAGAACTTGAGCGGCGGTTCTTGCTTTTGCCTGGCTCTTATGGTAAGGGGAAATACTTGGCCGAGCCGACAGGTGGGCACAGGTGCGAGGATGAAGATAACCCGGTTCATTATGATTATCCCACCTGGGAAGGAGAGGACCTAGCGCTCCCCATCGATCGTCTTTGGCGGTTTTAACATCCCCGGGAGCGTGACCCGCTTCCGGGGATTTTTTGGCGTTTGTGTCATGTCCCACGCTGATAGCCAGACCGACGGACCGGCAAAAGATCACTGGCCCGGGGCGGAAACGTTGGACGGCGCGGGTGTTCTGAGTGATGCGCCGGGGAGTCCCGACCTCTCGTGGCGGCACGATCTGCGCATGCTGCTTCTGATTGCCGGGCCGAACGTCGCCAGCACCGTCGCCCAGACCCTGATGAGCTTCGTGGACTACGCGATCGTTTCGCAATTGCCCGATCCCTCCGCCGCCCAGGCTGCGGTGTCTTCGTCAGGGATGGTGTTCTTCAGCGTCTTTTCGCTGCTGCTCGGCGTCATGGTGTGCGTGACGACGGTGGTGAGCCAATCGTTCGGTGCCAACCGCCCGCGGGACTGCTCCGCGTATGCGTGGCAGGGGATCTGGATCAGCATGCTGTTCGGGGTGGGGGCCCTGGCGCTCTGGCCCGCCACCCCGACCCTCTACGACTTCATCGGGCATGACCCCAAGGTCCGCCTGATGGAGGTCAGGTACACGCAGATTCGGTGGGTGAGCCTGGGTGCAGCGGGGGCGACGGTGGCCCTGGCGAACTTCTTCAACGGGATTCACCGGCCCAAGGTTAACGCGGTATCGGTGATAGCGGCAACGGTCCTCAACGCCATACTGACCTACACCCTGGTACTGGGCAGATGGGGCCTGCCCGCGATGGGCGTGACCGGGGCCGCATGGGGCACGGTGACCGCCACGCTGTTCCGCACGACCTGGCTGCTGGCGGCCATGTGCTTCGGTCGTCATGCCGCCCCGTTCCACGCGCTGCGGACCTGGCGGGTGAATGCGGACAAGATGCGGCGGCTGGTGCGGGTGGGCTGGCCGTCGGGCGTGTCGTTCGTGCTCGATATCGCCGCGTGGTCGGTGTTGCTGGTGTTCATCGTGGGCAAGTTCGGCACGGTTCACCTGGCGGCGACGGCCACCGTTTTCAGGTATCTCGAGATGTCGTTCATGCCCGCAGTCGGGATCGGCATTGCGGTCTCGACCGTGGTGGGCCGGGCGATCGGAGAGGGCAGACCCCATCTCGCCCGACGCCGGGCCGCCCTCGGAAGCGCCATCAACATGATCTACATGGGCGTCATGGGTGTTATCTATGTGGTGTTTGGCCCCGGGCTGATATGGATCTTCAACGGGGACGCCGCGGTGATCACCCTCGGGGCGGAGCTGCTCGCTTTCGCGGCCGTTTTCCAACTGTTCGACGCGGTCGGCATCACCTACAGCAACGCCCTCCGCGGAGCGGGCGACACCCGGTGGCCGATGGTGGTGGGGACAATCGAGGTCTGGGCGATCATGATCTGCGGAAGCCTCTGGGTGATCCGCGCCCATCCGGAGCTCGGCTCGAAGGGGCCTTGGATCTTCGCCACCGCGTTCATCATCGTCATCGGTACCACCTTCTGGGTGCGATGGCGCCGCGGGAAGTGGGAGCAGATCGACGTAATCGGGCGAACCGAGCCGGACGCTGCCGACTTCGAGATAGCCCCCTCCGAGCCGGCCGTCGCCGAGGCCGCCGGGTCACCCGAGGTCGCGGCCGAGCCCGAGCACGTTGGCAGAGGATCGAAATGACCCTAACATAAGCACCCGCAGAGGCGGGGCACAAGCCGGGAGGGAGCGAAAGCGCGACGGAGAGACGGAAAGATGGAGAGACGGAGACACGGAGAGAAAGAGAGTGGGTGAGGGGGATAGTGCGAGCTTGGGCGACGACTGGAGGACTGCGGCAACTTGTTGCCGCCCCCCACCGCCCGTACGAGAGTACCTGCGGCAATGAATTGCCGTGGTCCTGGAGGTTACGTCCGTCCCAGCGAGGGCGACCGGTCAGTTTGAGCAACGTGAAAAAGTGCCGACGCGCGAAAACACGAACGCGTGAAAGTGTGAACGTGCGAAGAGGCGAGCGTGTGAAATCGCGATAGCCCAACAAGAGCGCCCATGTTCAAAGCAGTACCAGCCCAATTCGATTTCCCGGCGGCGGAGCTCGAAGCCCTGCGCTTCTGGGAGAAGAATGATATTCACGAGAAATCGCTCGCCCAGCGTGAGGGCCGCCCCTCGTTCGTGTTCTACGAGGGGCCGCCGACCGCCAACGGCCTGCCGCATCCGGGCCACTGCCTGACCCGGATCATCAAGGACGTCTTCCCCCGCTACAAGACCATGACCGGGTGCTACTGCCACCGCAAGGGCGGCTGGGACACCCACGGCCTGCCAGTCGAGGCGGAGGTGTGCAGAGAACTCAAGATTCACACGAAACAGGAAATCGAGAAGTACGGGATTGAGAAGTTCATCCGCCGCTGCCAGGAGAGCGTCTTTCGATACACGAGAGAATGGGAGGAACTCACCCGCCGCCTGGGCTTCTGGATCAACCTCGAAGAGGCGTACGTAACGTGTCACCAGTCTTACGTCGAGAGTGTCTGGTGGGCGTTGAAGACGCTTTTCGACCGGGGCCTGCTCTACCAGGGGCACAAGGTCGTCTGGTGGTGGCCTCAGGGCGGCACCGCGCTGTCCGCGGGCGAGGTCGGACAGGGATACCGGGAAGTGGACGATCCGTCCATCACGGTTCGCTTCCGGCTCAAGGGTCAACCGGGGACGAGCTTCCTGGCCTGGACCACTACGCCGTGGACGCTGCCCAGCAACGTTGCCCTGGCCGTCCACCCCGATGTCCCCTACGCCCACATCGCCGTTGAAGGCGAAGAGTTCATTCTTGCCCGCGACCTGGTCCCCGCCGTTTTCAAAGGACTGCCCGTTGATCTCGAAAAAGACGTCCGGACGGTCCGCACGGTCAAGGGATCGGACCTGGTCGGCATGCAATACGAGCCGCTTTTCCCTTACGCCGAGCCCGAGGGCGGCAAGGCCTGGGAAGTCATTGCCGCCGATTTCGTCACGCTCGACACCGGCACGGGCATCGTGCACATGGCCCCCGCGTTCGGCGAGGATGATTATCGGGCCGCCCAGGAGGAAGGGCTGGGTTTCCTCCAGCTCATCGCCCCCGACGGCAGGTTCGTGCCCGAGGCAACCGATTTCGCCGGGCGGTTCTGCAAGGAAGCCGACCTCGACATCGTCCGCTGGCTCAAGGACAAGGGCCTGCTGCTCAAGCGCGAACAGGTTCGCCACGACTACCCGTTCTGCTGGCGGGCGGAGGACGATCCCCTTATCCAGTATGCCCGCAAGAGCTGGTTTATCCGGACCACGGACTTCCGCGACGCGTTCCTGGCCAACAACCGCAAGATCAACTGGCTGCCCGAGCACATTCGTGACGGCCGGTTCGGCAACTTCCTGGAGGACAACGTTGACTGGGCATTGTCGCGGGAGCGGTTCTGGGGCACGCCGCTGCCGATCTGGCAGTGCGACGAGACGGGCAGGCAGGAGGCGGTGGCGTCCTATGCCGAACTGCTCGCCAAACCGGGCGTGCAGGGGACGGACGCCTGGGAGAAGGCCAAGCGGGCCAACCCCGACCTGACTGACGACCTCAAGGTGCATAAGCCTTACATTGATGCGATCACGTACGATTCGCCGTTCGCGTCCGGGGCGCGCATGAGCCGCGTCCCCGAGGTGATCGACTGCTGGTTCGACAGCGGGTGCATGCCGTTCGCCCAGTGGGGGTACCCGCATCAGAACGCTGAGCTGTTCAGGGACCGTTTCCCCGCCGACTTCATCAGCGAGGCGATCGACCAGACGCGGGGGTGGTTCTATACGCTGCTGGCGATCAGCACGATGCTGTTCAGCGATCGCGGCCCCGCGGGCCAAGGAGCCGCGGGCCAAAGAGCCGCGGGCTTCAGCCCGCGCGGCGCCCAGATCCCGAGCAGCGCCGGGACGGCCCGTCCAGGTGAGGCTGCGCAGGCTGAAGCCTGCGGCTCTTCGGATAGCACGTTCAGCGAGCAGTTCCCCCATCCATACCGCAACTGCATCGTGCTCGGCCTGGTCGCCGGCGAGGACGGCCGGAAGCTCTCCAAGAGCAAACGCAACTACAAGGAGCCGAGCTATATCTTCGAGCGCGAGGGCGCCGACGCCATGCGCTGGTCGATGCTCAGCAGCCAGGCGCCCTGGACCGGTGCCCGGTTCAAGGAGGGAACCATCGCCACCGACCAGCGCGAGTTCCTCATCAAGCTGTACAACGTGTACAGCTTCTTCGTGATTTATGCCAACATCGACAAGTGGTCGCCGACCGCCGCGGACAGCACGCCCTGCGAGCCGAGCGAACTCGACCGGTGGATCATCACCGAACTCAACCAGACCATCGCCGACCTCCGGGCGGCAATGGATCGGTACGAGAACTATCCCGCCTGCCGGCGACTCGTTGAGTTTGTGGATGGGCTAAGCAACTGGTACGTCCGCCGGTCGCGAGACCGGTTCTGGCGATCGGGCATGGACGCGGACAAAAACGCCGCCTATCAGACACTCTGGTCGTGTCTGAGCACGCTTTCCAGGTTGATCGCTCCGTTTACGCCGTTCTTCGCCGAGACGCTCTACCAGAATCTCGCGCGGTCCCAACTCGCCGCCGTGCCCGAAAGCGTTCATCTTTGTGACTACCCGGCCGTCGATGCGTCGAGGATCGACCGCACGCTTGCCGGGGAAATGGCGATTGTCCGCGAGATTGCCTCGCTCGGCCGGGCGGCGCGGATGGACGCCAAGGTCAAGGTCCGTCAACCGCTGGCGGTGGTGGAGATCGTGCTGGCGGACCCGTCGCATCGGGCGTGGCTCGAAAGCCATTTGCCCCTGATCGCCGACGAACTGAACGTCAAGAGAGTCGAGTTCGCCTCCGACGCCGGCAAGTACGTGACCTGCGAGATCAAACCGAACTTCAAGTCGATCGGTCCGAAGTTCGGCAAACTCGCGCCGCAGATCAAGAAGGGCCTTGCCGCCGCGGATGCGGCCGACCTCCGCCGTCAGCTCACCGAGCAGGGCAAGGCCCGTTTGACCGTCAGTGGCGAGACCGTGGAGTTGACACCGGACGACGTGCGGATAGCGCTGAAGGCACGCCCGGGCTGGGCAGCCGCCCAGGGCCGTCAGGCGGTCGTGGTGCTCAGCACGGACATCAGCAATAAACTCAAAGCCGAGGGGTTGGCCCGTGAGCTTATCCATCTCATACAATCAGGTCGCAGAGACAAGCAGTTGAATTACGAGGAACGTATCCGCATACGGGTCCAGGCAGAGGGTCCACTCGCGCAGGCGATTGAACGACACAGTCAGTACATCCGCACTGAGACGCTTGCAACTGACCTGACCCAAGAAGAAGACCTGCCCGATGCTGAATACCAGTGGACGATCGATGGAATGGGCTGCCAAATGTCGATCGAAGTCGCGGGATCATCCCCACTCGGCTCCGACGCCACCCGGTGAGACCGTTGTTCCTCGCGCAGGCGCGCGTAGTATATGTATTGCCTTGGGAAAGATGTTGACGATTACCGATGCTCTCACCCCTGTTGAGACCGAGCAGCCGACGGATGACGAGCCAAGAAAGACAACTGCGAATTGGTGTGCTCCTTTCCGGTGGCGGACGAACCCTCCAAAATCTCGTGGATGTCATCCGTCGCGGCGAACTCGACGCCGAAATCGCCGTCGTTATCTCCTCATTGTCGAAGGTCAAAGGCGTCGAGCGGGCGAGGGCGGCGGGCTTGCCCGTTGTCATCATTCGCAAGAAGGATCACCCCGGCGTGGATGATTTCAGTCGGCTCATCGTGGAAACGTTCGAGGCCCACGACGTCCAGCTTGCCTGCCAAGCGGGTTGGATGTGTTACTGGTGCTTGCCCGAGCGTTGGATAGGGCGGGTGATGAACATTCACCCGGCCCTGCTGCCGAAGTTCAGCGGGAAGGGTTACTATGGCCACCACGTGCACGAGGCGGTGCTGGCCGCGGGTGAGAAAGAAAGTGGCTGCACCGTGCATTTCGCCAACAACGAGTACGACGCCGGCCCGATCATCCTGCAACGGAAGGTGCCCGTTTTGCCCGACGACACGCCGGACACGCTCGCGGCCCGTGTCTTCGAGCAGGAGTGCATCGCCTATCCGCAGGCGATCCGCCAGTTTGCACGCCGTCAGTCCGTTCGACGATGAACGCGCGTGCGCGTGAGACTACCGCGCGCTTGCAGTCACCATTCCGGCTCAGAATCCTGAACGAGCGAACACCTGGACCCAGTACCGGACCCCGGTAGGTGCGGCATAGTGCCCCATTCCGACGAGCGTGGGTGTGTCGTGGAGCATGTTGGCGTTGTGGCCGGGACTGTTCTCCCAGCCGGTTTGCACCTCTGTGACAGACCGCTGTCCCGAGGCGATGTTCTCAGCCACAAAGGTCAGTTCGCAGAAACCGGCCTGGAGGGCTCGATCCATTGGCCCTTCCCCGTCCGGGTTTTCGTGATTGAAGAAGTTCCGAACGTACATGTCCCGGGCGTGGGCGTTGGCGGCCGCCTCCAGCGTGTCGGAGTAGGCCAGCGCGGTCCGTCCCTGCTGGAGGCGGTAGAAGTTCAATGCCTGGTACATTTCGCTCCGGACGGCGCCGTCGGGCGATCCGACCGGTTCGCAGCCGATAGTCGCCACCCCGCCATCGCTGCCCGCAGACGAAGACTCACCCGTCGATCCGCCCGGATCATCGGCAGGCCAGTCAGAGCCGGAATCGCCACCCGGGAATTCAAACGCCGGCGGCGTGCCGATCGGTACGATGGGCGATGATAGTCCGCAGCCCGCGATCCAAAGCAGTGCGCAGACACCCAGACCGACCGTGAATGTGCCGAGTTGTCTGTTCGGCATCCGTCCCTCCTGCCAACTATACTATTGAGGGTACAGCGCCACCCCGTCGATTACAATCGCTTCAAGGCAAAGGCAGGCGAACGTTCCGGTGGAATCGGGGCAACCGCGTTCCCCGCACTTCGGGCAGTCAGTCTGCAGTTACCACTCACCGACCGTCGTTTGCCTCCGGTTGCTTCCCGGCAGGCCCTTTCAATGGAGCGGCGTCGAACTCCGTCCCGCATTCGGGACAGCGGTTCGCCGCCAGACCCTTGAGCAGATAGCCGCACTTCCGGCACCGCTCCGGGTCGATCGGCCTGGGGACCAGGAAACGAGCGGTCAAGTACGCTCCCGCGATCGGGCTCGCAAACAGGGTCAGGCTCTCAATGAACAAGAACGACAGAGGAAGATGCGCGACATCACCGAAATACGCAAACCACACCGCCAGAAGCCGCACCCGGTCGATCAACGTGAAGGCCACGGCAAACACGAACGTCACGCTCAGCCAGCAGCGCCGGAACAGGAGGGAGATCCCCATCCCGGTCATGAAGCCTAGTGAAAGCTCGGGGATGTACAGGAAGAATGCTCGTACGTGACCGGCGATGGATTTGACCGGCGTCCCGAGCAGCCAATAACCGACTGTCCTTCCGGGATTCCAGACCATCCACAGAGGGTAGATGACCCACTCGACCAGGAGCGTCTCGAGCCCGACAAGAGCGCAAAGTGCGACAACGACGCTCACCCAGAAGAGCCGCGAGCGTTTCTGTGAATCGAGCATTTGTACCACCGTCCCCGCCGGCCCGTCGGGTCAAGTAACGCACCGGGCGAACAACGCCAGCAAGCGTGGATGGGCCTCGTGGGCCAACTCCTGCATGGCCTCGTAGTGATCCGCCGCTTCAATCATCCACAACTCCTTCGGCTCACCGGCGGCATCGTATAACCTTTGGGCCGTGGCCGAAGGAACGATGGTGTCTGCGGTGCCATGCATGATCAACAACGCCCGGGGAGCTATCCGGGCTATGTAGTCGATCGGATCGAAGCCGTCGCCTATCAACAGGCGGGGCACCCACCAGCCCACGATCAGCAACAGCGGGTTTCGCCGGACATGCCACGCAGCAATCCGCCGGTAGTGGTCGAACGCCCCGTCCGACACCAGGCCGCGGATTTCCTCTCGTTCGGCTGTCAGCACGATGCCGATCGCACCGCCCAGCGACTGGCCGAACGCCACGATACGCTTCGTGTCCACGTCGGGACGGGACAGCAAGTAATCCAGCGCCGCGTGGGCGTCGGCGATCGTGCCGGCCCGCGTCACCCGTCCTTCCGATCGGCCATATCCCCGGTAGTCGAAACACAGCACGTTCCACCCCGCCGCCGGCAGCCAGGCCGCGTGCTGAAAGTGCCCGGTGATGTTGCCCGCGTTGCCGTGAAGGTGCAGCACCGTCCCTGCGGGCTCACTCTGGGCGGGGAAGAACCACCCGTGCAAACGGACCCCGTCATCGGCACGAAACGAGACCGACTCGTAGGTCAGGTCGTATTCCCGCGGCGAACCGTACGTGCGCGCGTCGGGGTGGTAAAAGAACAGGTCACCAGCCGCCATCCGGACCATCCCCCGGGCAAGGTCTTGCCAATTCGCAACGCCTGGGCATCCTCATCGAGTTCGAGGCGACTGTCGATGGGCGCCGCGGCGGTCAGGACGCCCGCGGCAGACGTTCATCATTCATCATTCCCAATTCTTCGTTTCCCTTGCCCTACAGCTTGATCCGTTGCGAGGCGCGCAGTTGTTCCACTGGATAAAGCGTATCCCGCCAGATGAGCCCGCCCCGCCGCCAGCAATTGAAACCCCCGCGCAGGAGACCATAGGTCATGACGGCCAAGCCGACCGGAAGCAACAAGCCGGGCCAGGCCGGCCATCCCAGTTTCCGGCCGACGGCCACGCCGGAAAGTGCCAGCAGCACATAGGACAGCACCGCCAGGAACCACAGCACCCGAACCTCGGTGGCCAGCAATGCCACCGCGGGCCCGGCGAGAAACCAGCCTGCCAGCCCCGCGACAAGAGACAGCCTGAGGTAGCTGTACCTGACGGCATAGAAGGACTTGTCCATCCTTCGCACCAGTGCTCCCAATGAAGGATACCAGGTCAGCCGGACCCGGTCCGCGCCTCCCAGCACGGTGGTCTTTGCGCCGGCCCGTTGCAACAAGACGGCCAGGGCATAGTCATCCGGCACCTCCATGCGCATCCATTCCAGTCCTTCGGTCCGCTCCAGCCTGGCCGTGCGGACCAGATTGAAGGCGCCCGCACCCAACACCATATCACTATCGGGCCGGCCGACCTTCTCGATAGGCAGCTTGAGGATGGTCGCCAGGGCCCCGGCGGTCATCGTCACCCGCAGCCAGAAACCACGGGCCCGAACCGTGGGAATGACCGCCAGGTGGTCCAAGTTACCGGCCAGAGAAAAGGCAATGGCCTCCTTGAGCGTTCCCGGGGCAAAATGCACGTCGGCGTCGGTAAAGAGCAGCCAGTCACCGCTTGCGCCACGACGGGCAAGTTCCAGAGCATGGATTTTGCCCAGCCACCCCTCCGGCAGTTGCCGGACATGAATCGGCCTGACGCGCGGATCGCCCGCCGCCAGCTCGTCCACCACCCGATCGGTGCCGTCGGTCGAACGGTCGTTGACCAGGACGATCTCCAGGTCCGGATAGTCCTGAGCCAGAAGCGTCTTGAGCGCGACTTCGAGCGTACCGGCTTCGTCACGGGCAGGGATCAGAACGCTTAGTCTGGGCCAACGGGCGGGTGGCTCAGGATTCTGGTCTTTCAACAGACGCAGAGCCCGGGCCCCGCGGGCGGCCCGCCCGGCCGCTGCGCACCACAGCCCGCAGGCGAGCACCGACCACATGCCCACCAACCATTGGAGTATGGTATTCTCAGGTGATAGAAACATTTTGCGTCTATATTCTACCGGGCGGGCCTCCCCGCCCCCTCGTAAGCCCTTGGACCCCGCAAAGGTCCGAGGTGACCGGCCAGCTTGACAGTATCCTCGAGGAGCCGTTCAAATGGAAGCCCTCAATGCTGGTGAACCGCTCCCTATACCCAATACACAGGACGGTGATCTATGTACCTGTCACAAAGTCATGTTCCCATCCTTCTCGCCTTGCTGATATGGAGTTCCACCTCGTCCGTCGTGATGGCAGTGGGAGAACCGGAGGGCTCGATTCCGCGCCCTGAGCATCCGCGCCCTCAGGCGAAGCGGGCTCAGTGGCTTAACCTCAACGGCGTGTGGGAGTTTGCCGAAACCGACGACGATGCCGACGAATCCTACCTGACCGCTCAAGCCTATCCGGACAGGATCACTGTCCCCTTTTGCCGGGAGAGCAAGCTGTCGGGTCTTCAGCGCCGCGGGTTTGTCCGGAACGTCTGGTACCGCCGGTCGGTGGAGATCCCGGTGGACTGGCGGTCGCCGCGGGTCCGGCTGCACGTCGGCGCGTGCGATTGGGCCACTCGGGTCTGGGTGAACGGGCAACTCGTCGGCCGGCACAGAGGCGGCAACGTCGCTTTTGCGTTTGACGTGACCGGTGCGCTGAAGACCGGCTCCAACGTCATCATCATCCACGCACGAGACGACACCCGCAGTGGCAAACAAGCCCTCGGCAAGCAGTCCACCCGCCCCGAGAGCCACGGCATCTTCTACACCCGCACCACGGGCATCTGGCAGACGGTTTGGCTGGAGGGCGTCGGCGCTTCGTTCATTCGTCATCACAGGGTCATTCCCGACCCGGAGAACTCGCGGGTTCTGCTCGGGGTTCAGGTGGACGGGCTGTGGCAGGGCCTGACGATCACCGCGGCCGCCTCCGCCGACGGCAAGCCGGTGGGGACGGCCAGCACCTCCGCCGCCGGACGCAACAGCCAACTGGTGCTGGACCTGACGGCCAGGCACCTGTGGTCCCCGGCCAACCCCTTCCTCTACCACCTGACGCTGACCCTTTCACGCGACGAGGAAGTCCTGGACCGCCTCGAAAGCTACTTCGGCCTGCGGAGCGTGTCGGTCGAAGGGGCGGCCATTCTCATCAACGGCCACGCCATCTTCCAGCGACTGGTATTGGACCAGGGCTTCTACCCCGACGGCGTGTGGACCGCACCGGGCGATTCTGATCTCAAGCGCGACATCACGATGTCGCAGGCGCTGGGCTTCAACGGGGCCCGGTTGCATCAGAAGGTCTTCGAGCCCCGGTTCCTGTACTGGGCCGACAAGCTGGGATACCTCGTCTGGGGCGAGTTCCCGAGTTTCGGGGCGAACTATGCCGACGCTGAGGTCAACCTGCCGATCATCGACGAGTGGGGCGAGATCGTCAGGCGGGACTACAACCATCCGTCGATCATCGGGTGGTGCCCGTTCAACGAGACGCCGCCCGAGGCGGGCGAACTGCAGAATGCCGTCGTGAGGCTCACCCGGTCGGTGGATCCCACCCGCCCCGTGCTGGATACCAGCGGATGGACCCACAGCATATGTGATCCCGAGTTGCTCGATGCCCACGATTACAATCAGGACCCCGAGTCGTTCCGTGCTCGCTGGTTCGGCCCCTTCGGCGACGCCAACCTGCCCGCCCGCTATGCCCGCAAGCCGCGGGGTATCCCTTTCTTCGTCAGCGAGTACGGCGGGATCGGATGGGACATCGGCAAGGGCTGGGGCTACGGCAATACGCCGAAAAGCATGGACGAGTTCTACGCCCGCTACGCCGGTCTGACCCATGCGCTGCTGGACAACCGCTTCATGTTCGGCTTCTGCTATACCCAGCTCACCGACGTGGAGCAGGAGCGGAACGGTCTTTACACGTTTGACCGCAAGCCCAAGTTCGACGCGGCAAGGCTCCACGCGATCAACTCGCGTCGGGCCGGCTATGAGAACGATCCGCCGGTCAAGCCCGCTGCTTCACCCGTGCGCTGGCGGGTCCTCGTCGGGGCTTTCCCGGACGGCGACCTCGCCCGCGAGTGGTGCTTCGTCACGGAGCCGCCGGGCAATGGCTGGCATGATCCCGGCTTCGACGATGCCTCCTGGCAGCGGGGCCGGGGCGGGTTCGGCAAGAAAGGTGGATGGGAAAATCGCATCCGCACCACCTGGACCGGAAAGGACATCTGGCTGCGCCAGGAGTTCTCTTACGACGGATCGGCCTTCGATTTCGCCGCTCTGGTGATTCATCATGACGATGCGACCGAGGTCTACCTCAACGGCCAACCGATCTGGAGCGCCCGGCGCTGGAACGATGACTATGCCGTTTTCGACGTCACCGAGGCGCTGCGGGCAGCACTGCGCCCCGGCGACAACGTCGTCGCGATCCATTGCCACCAGGACCAGGGCGGCCAGTACGTAGACTCGGCATTGCTGGTCGGCATCAACGGGTCCTGAATGACTGTGCGCCATCACGGGCCACCAACGCGCCGCGGACTTCAGCCCGCGCGGCCTCGCACTTACGAGCGCGCCGCCCGATCGCACACGGTCATTCAGCGCCGTTTTCGGTGACAGAGTCTCGTCCGACCCTGATCGGAGCCCCAAGCGCCAGCGCGGGGTATCGTGCGTTTGCGCACGATCGGGCCGGTTGCTCGCACGAAGGACCCGTCGCTGGCGCTCCGGGCTCTGATGGGAAACACCGCGGAAGCCAAACCCGGCAACGTCCACCGGAGGTGCCCGACATGCCCGATATGGACGATCTGCAACGGACCCTCGCCCGCACCCGCACGTTCGAGATCGCCGCCGCCATCAACCGCCTGCGTACCGTGCGGATGATGCAGAGCTCATGGCCGAGAGCTACTCCCGCCACATGCCCTGATAGCCCACGTGCATCATCAGATGGTCGAGCAGGATCAGGGACATGAACGCCTCAGCGACCGGCCAGATGCGGGCGACCAGCGTGGGATCGCGGCGGGTCACCGCCTTGAGCTCGGCGTTCTCACGGGTGACCTTGTCGATCGTCTGCTGGTCTTTGCTGATGGTGGGCGTCGGCTTGACCGTCAGCCGGGCGATGACCGTCTGACCGGTCGTCAGCCCGCCCGTGATACCACCGGCGTTGTTGCTCCGGAAACGCACCTGCCTGTTCTCGTCCGCGTACAACTGGTCGTTGTTCTGTGAGCCGGTCATGTCCTTGACGTGGACCCCGGCCCCGATCTCGACCGCTTTGATCGCGCCGATGCTCATCATGCGCCCGAGCTGGCCGTCGAGCTTCCTGAAGACCGGCTCACCCAGGCCAGCGGGCACCCCGGTGGCCACCACCTCGACCTGCCCGCCGCTGGAATCGCCGGATTCCTTGATCTCGATGATCCGGGCGAACATCGCATCCGCGGTGGCCAGGTCCGGGCAGAACAGGCTTGGATGGATGCCGTGCTCGGCGCGGATCCTCTTGATGTCCATTTCCACCTTCGGAAACTTGCCGATCATCTTCTCGACTTCAACCAGCACGGGGAGCTTCTCCAGGAACCGCATGCCCGGCTTGATCCGCCCCGACTGATAGACGAACTGCCAGATCGGATCATGTTCCCGGCGGACCTGGCGATAGGCGGCGGCCCGGGCCCGGATTTCCTCCAGGGGCATATCCGGCATCGCGACGCCCGCGGCCTCCTTGACGTAAGCGGTCACCTCGATGCCGCGGCGGGCGAGGATGGCCTTGGCGACCACGCCGGCCGCCACGATGGTCGAGGTGTACCGCCCGCTGAACAGACCCGCCCCGATCGCGTCGTCCCAGTGGTCGTACTTCTGATAAGAGGCATAAGAGGCGTGCCCGGGCCGGGGCGTCCGGTTCGTCACCTGGTACTGCTCGATGTGCTCGAAGTGCCGGTCGAGATTCGGAATCAGGATGACAAACGGCGTGCCGTTCGTGTAATGGGCATTGGCAAAGCCCGGCATCGTATCGGCGGCGTTGATGCCGCTGTAGATGATCGGGATGTCCGGCTCGCGGCGGGGGGAAGTCAGCTCGCCCTGCCCCGGCTTGCGGAGCAGCAACTCCTGGAAAATCTGCTCCTCGGTGATCATCATGCCCGGCGGCACGCCCTGCAGGTGAACGGTCAGCCCGTCCTGGTAGGACCCGCCCGCAACCGTGGTCCGAAACATTGTTCCCAGGTCACAGCCCAGCATCGGTCAATCTCCTTGGCCCAGTAATTCCTTCATGGTTGCCAGGCGGCCCTCGTAGATGGCCTTTCGGCCCAGCAGGGCGACGAGGGCGGCGTTTCGGCCCGCTTCCGTGTCGGCGATGGGTTTGTCCCGCTCGCGAATGCAGCGGAAGAAATCGTCAACCGCCAATTGGGTCGAGTCGCCCTTGGGCTCCGGATCGACCTTCTGTACCTTGTCACTGTCCTTCAGGAAGATCGAGCCGTTCTGAAGCTCGATGGCCCCCTTCTCGCCGTAGACCACGAACCGCCAGCCGTCCGCTCCTTTGGGGGCGATCCAGGAGTGGTTATAGCCGGCCTCCTTGTTCGGGCCGTAGTCCAGCGTCAGCGAGAAGTGGTCCATGATATTGCGGCCCTTGGGCTCAAACCTGACCGCCTGCCCGCCGAAGCCCGCCGCCCGCTTGGGAATGCCCCCGAAAGCCGCGTTGAACAGGTCGAACTCGTGGACGGCCTGCTCCATGATGACGTCCCCGGACAGCTTGCGGTCGAAGAACCACGGGCGGCCGTGGGGCATGTCACCGGCGTTGAGACGCCGCCCGTGAATCTGAATCGGCTTGCCGATCAGTCCCTCTCGGATGGCTTCGAGGGCCGGTTTCCAGGGGCTGGCGTAGCGAAGCTGGGTGCCGACCTGATGGATGCCTTTGCTGGCTTTGGCAACGCGGGCGATCTCGTTGAGGTCCGGGACGGTCAGGGCCATCGGCTTTTCGCCGTAACAGTGCCGGCCGGAGGCGAGAACCGCGATCACCATTTCCGCGTGGAGGTAACAGGGAGTCTCCACGAAGATGGCATCCAGTTCCTTATAGTCGATCAGCTTGCGGTAATCCTCGAACAGCTTGGGCTTGTCCTCCTCAACCCGGGCCGCCGCCTCGTTGAGTCGCCCGGCGTGGATGTCGCACAGGGCGGTGACCCGAACGCCGGGAGACTTGTGGATGGCCTTGAGCACGCCCTGGCCCCGGCCGCCGGTTCCGATCATCCCGCAACGGATATCGTCTCTGATGCTCTCCTCGTCCGCCAGAACTGCCGGACCCGCCAGAACCGAGGCCGCCACCCCAACCCCCGCGCCCAACACCTGCCGTCGCGACAAATCGCCTGGTTTCGCCATGGTTTGTCCTTTCGCTGAATAGCCTGAACGTCTCGGGTTCGCAATTGTACTCAAACTCGCCGGTTTTCGTATTCTTGGCAACAGTGAACAGAGTGCCGCAGTTCAGGAGCGGAACCGGTCCGCGAATCCCTTGAGCCGCTCGACCACCTCGGGGTGCTGGTCGGCTACGTTGTGCTGCTCGGCGGGATCGTTCTCGAGGTCGAACAGTGCCGGCTCCTTTCCCGTTACCATGTCGCCGCTCATGACGCCCGGGTACTGGCTGGGATGGGCCTGCTCGTAGGGGGCGATGATGCGGACGCCGTCGGGGCGGCGGGGATCGATCCATTTCTCGTCCGGCTTCCAGACCTTCTCCTTCGGGGGCCCGGGCCGCGCGACGTGCAGCTTCCATTTGCCGCTGCGGACGCTCTTGAGGGTCTCTCCCGCGAAGCTGAAGAGCACTTTATGCGGACTCGGGGCGTCCGAGATAAGGAGCGGCATGATGTCCTTGCCGTCGATGACGCGATCGGCTGGCGGAGCAATGCCGGCGGCCTTCAAGGAGGTGGTGAAGAGATCCATGATGATCGCCGGGGCATCACTTTTGTGACCGGCGGGGATTTTACCCGGCCACCAGGCGAGCAGGGGTACCCGGATACCGCCCTCCCAGGTTCGCCCCTTCATGCCCCGTAGGCCGCCCGTGCTCCCGCCGTACCAGGGCCCGTTGTCGCTGGTGAAGAATACGAGCGTGTTTCGATCCAGCTTCAGCTCCTTGAGCTTGCCGATGATCTGCCCGACGCCCCAATCCAACTCCGAGACGACGTCGCCATAGAGACCGGCCCCGCTCTTCTGGTAATACTCCTCCGAGGCGGCGAGCGGCTTGTGCGGCATCGCGTGGGGCAGGTAGAGCAAGAACGGCTTGTCTTTGTTACGCTCGATAAAGGACAGCGCGCGTCCGGTATACCGCTTGGTGAGCGTAGCCTGAATCACGGGGTACTCGACCACTTTGTTCCCGTCCCACAACTCGACCGGATGCATGTCGTTGCTGTAAAGGATGCCCAAGTACTCATCGTAGCCGTTGCGCAGCGGGTGGAACTCCGGCTTGTGCCCGAGGTGCCATTTGCCGATGCAGATGGTCCGGTAGCCGGCGGCCTTGAACGCCTCGCCGAGCGTCATCTCGGAGGCGGGAACCCCGATGTCGTTGATTCCCCGGTCCGGACACGGGTTCCTGGTCACGCCGCTGCGAACCTGGTAGCGCCCGGTCTGCAGGCCGGCCCGCGACGGGGCGCAATAGGGACAACAACTGTAGAAGTTCGTCAGGCGGGCACCCTCAGCCGCCAGGCGATCGAGGTTGGGCGTCTTGAACTTAGGATGCCCGTAACAACCCAGGTCGCCCCAGCCCAGGTCGTCGGCGTAGATGATGATCACGTTCGTGTGGCCGGCGCCGAAGAGCGGCCCGGCCAGGACGAAGACCAGCAGGGCCGCCACCAGCGGGCAGATCCCCTGTCGCCCTGCAAATGCGGAGTCAGTCTCGTGCATCATCGCCTGTTCCTTCGTTCATTGTGGACGCCAGACGGCGTGCAAAAGTGCGAACGTGAGAAGGTGAGAAAGGACGACGGACCGGGCCAGGATTCCGGGCCCGGCGACGAGAAAGCGCGGAAGTGCGAAAGGACGAAGAACCGAGAAGGGATTCCCGGCCCAGCGGTCAGGGGGTCCAACGACGATGAGCAAGTGCCCACGGCCTGCACCCTTGTCACGTTCGCACTTTCCCACCTTCCCACTTTCTCACGTTCGCACATTGGTACCTTCGTACCTGGCCAACGACGGCCGACTCGGAGGCCGGCCGCTACGAGCAGTCTCCTCCTCACCCTTCTCCCTCGTCTCCGCCGGTCTTCCTCTCCGTCCCTTTCCGGGGGCATTGGCATCACCGCCTGCTCCCCGCTATCCTAGTCGGCTTGACAGGCCCCACCCTCGGGCTGGGAAGCTCACTCCCGGGGCCGACCGGACGATACCGTACCACAAGGATTCGTCATGGCAAGCGGACAAGAAGACGGGATGGACACGGACGCTGATAAGCTGGGTGACAACCTCGACGACGCCATCGAGCGAGAACTGGATGAGGCCCTGGGCGGCATGAACCTGGACAGCCTCGTCGATGTCGATCTGCCGCAGAGCGAGCCGGCCGCCGAGGGCGTGCGCCGGGGAACCGTGATTGCCGTCCAGGGCGACGACATCTTCGTGGACATGGGCGGCAAGAGCCAGGGCGTCCTGCCCGCCGACCAGTTCGAGGACCAGCCGCTGCCCGAGGTAGGTGACCTGCTCGAGCTCACCATCGAGGGCTACGACAGGGCCGAGGGCTTGCTGTTGCTCTCCCGGAAGGGGGCGGTGACGGCCACCACCTGGGAGAAACTCGAGGAAGGCCAGATCGTCGAGGGTCGGGTGACCGGCCACAACAAGGGCGGCCTGGAACTCGACATCAACGGCATCAAGGCATTCATGCCGATCAGCCAGATCGACCTGGTCCGCATCGAGGCCGACGAACTCGACGCTCAGGTCAACAAGCGCCTCAAGTGCGAGGTCGTCGAGGTCCGGCGTGATGAGCGGAGCGTCGTGGTCTCCCGGCGTAACGTCCTGCGGCGGGAGGAGGAAGAGGCCCGACAGAGGGCCTTCGAGTCGCTCGCCGAGGGGCAGACCGTTTCGGGCGTTGTGAAGACGATCATGCCCTACGGCGCGTTCGTGGACATCGGGGGGACCGACGGACTGCTGCACATCGGCGACATGAGCCACGCCCGGATCAAAGACCCCAAGGAGGTCGTCCAGGAGGGCCAGCAGCTCGAAGTGATGGTGCTGAGGGTCGATCGCGAGACTCGCAGGATCGGCCTGGGGCTCAAGCAGGTCAAGCCTGACCCGTGGGCGGATGCCGAGACCAAGTGGCCGGCGGAGACCATCGTGACCGGCCGGGTGACCCGCCTAATGGACTTCGGGGCGTTCGTGGAACTGGAGCCGGGTGTTGAAGGACTCATTCCCATCAGCGAGATGAGTTACGAGCGGCGGATCAGCCACCCGCGCGAGATCATCAATGAAGGCGACGTGGTGAAGATCCACGTCCTGAAGGTGGACACCGAGGCCAGGCGGATCGGCCTGTCGCTCAAGCGGGTCAGGGACGACCCGTGGACCGGGGCGTCGGTCCGTTGGCCGGTTGACAGCGTGGCCGAGGGCGTCGTCAAGCGGACCACGGAGTTCGGAGCATTTGTCGAATTGACGCCCGGCGTCGAGGGCCTGGTCCACATCAGCGAGCTGAGCGACAGCCGGGTGCGCGCGGTCAGCGACGTGGTCCGCGAGGGAGACACCGTACACGCCAAGGTCCTGAGTGTGGACGAGGACCAACGCCGCATCGCATTGTCCATCAAGCAGTGGGCCGCCATGCCGGATTACACCGGGCCCGCGGCCGGGGAGTCCGAGCCGCCGCGGCCAAAGAAGAAACGCAAAAAACCATTAAAAGGTGGGTTAGACTGGTAGAGACAGAAAAGGGGACATTCTACTTTTTTGAACAAGTAGAATATCCCTCTGAATTCCGGCCAGAACCCGGAGGAGTAAGGCCATGAATTCCATGTCGCGACGTATGTTCCTGAAAAGCTCGGCGGCCATGGCGGCGGTGTCGGCTGCGTCGAAGGTGCGGGCGGCCGGGTCAAACGACCGGATCGGGGCGGCGGTCATCGGTTGCCGGAACCGCGGCTGGCAGAACGCCCAGCAGTTCCAGCGCTCCGGCCGGTTCGACGTCTTGGCCCTCTGTGACTGCGACGACGCTATGATCGACGTCGCGATGGGCAAGCTCAAGAAGGACTTGCCGCGGAAACCCAAACGAGTCAAGGACTTTCGCCACGTGCTCGCGGACCGGGAAGTCGAGGCGGTTATCAACGCGACGCCCGACCACTGGCACGCCCTGATCACGGTACTGGCCCTGGAGGCGGGCAAGCACGTCTTCCTCGAGAAGCCCGCCTCGTACAACATCGACGACGGCAAGGCGATGGTGGCGGCCCAGCAGCGCCACCCGAAACTCACCGTGGCCATGGGCACCCAGCAGCGGAGCGGACAACACTTCAAGGACGCCAAGGCGTTCATCGATTCGGGCGGACTGGGCAGGATCGCTTTTGCCCGGGCCTGGATGTCCGGCGGGCGTCATATCGTGAAATCCGTGCCTGACTCCGATCCACCCGCATCGCTGGATTACGACATGTGGGTCGGTCCCGCTCGGTACCGCCCCTACAATGCAGAGAAGCTGCATTACAACTGGCACTTCATGAGGGACTACGGCACCAACGACGCGGGTAACTGGGGGGCGCACTATCTGGACATCGTGCGCTGGTACGCGGACCTCGGCCTGCCGCAGGCCGCATCCGGGTTCGGCGGCAAGTACATCGTGAAGGACGCCAAGGAATGGTTCGACACGCAGACGGCCATGTTCCACTATCCCGAGTTGACCGTCGTCTGGGAGCTGCGGCACTGGACGGCGACGGGCGTGAATGACCGGAATACGGGAGCGGAGCTTCGGGGAGACAAGGGCTCAATGGTGGTCGATCGGGCCGGCTGGGTGTTCTACCCGAAGCACGGCGAACCGGTGAAACACGATTCCAGCGCGTTGGACGACCCGCACGTCAAGAACTTCGCCGACTGCATTGCCGGTTCCGCCCGGCCGGCGGCCAGTATTGTTGAGGGGCACAAGACGGCGGTCCTGTGTCACCTGGCGAACATTGCCACCCTGTTCAACCGCCAGATCGAGTTTGACCCGGCCACGGAGACAATTAAGAACGATCCGGAGGCCCGGGCCCTCGAGGGGCGGGAATACCGATCGCAGTGGAAGATGCCGACGTAGCGCCCGGAGCCGGTGGGGTTTCCGGCGAGACAATAGTAGAATAGACTGCCGGACACATTTACTTTTGGGAGAAAGCATGATGAACAGTGACCTGTCGCGTCGGGATTTCGTGAAGAAGACCGCATTTGGAGCGTCGGCGGCGGCGCTGGGGGCCCGGAGCGTGGCCCGCGGCTTCCCCGCCAATGAGAAGGTCCAACTCGGGTGGATCGGCATCGGGGGTCGGCAGAAAGGACTCATGAGCGACATGATCAAGCACTGCTCGGCCGATGCGAGAACGGTGGCGGTGTGCGATCTGATCCCCGAGCGGGTCGAGGAGGGAAAGAAGCGGGCCGAACCCGACAAGCCCAAGGGCTACACCAACATGCACAAGATGATGGATTCCGAGAAGCTCGACGGCATCCTCATCGTCACCCAGCCTTGCGCGCACGCAGAAGTGGTGGTGCCCGTGCTGGAGAGGGGCTTCCACTGTTTCGCCGAGAAGCCGATGGACACCACGGTCGAGAAGGTTGACGCCATCGTCAAGGCGGCCCGCAAGGCCAAGGGCGTCATTTACCAGATCGGCACCCAGCGGCGGTACAGCCCACCGCATATCAAGGCCCTGGAGATCATCAACAGCGGCAAGCTCGGCAAGGTCATGTTCATGCAGGGCGCCTGGCACTGGTCCTGGCGGCCCGGTGCCCGCAAGGTGGCCCGCGACGGCGGATTCATGGTCGAGCAGGCAAGCCACCACACGGACGTGATGGCCTGGGCCATGGGCGATACCCCGCCCGCGACTTGCGTCTCGAGCGCCCGCACCGAGGTTGACGCACCCGAAGGCCCGAACGTCATCAACGAGCAACAGTCCGCCACCGCCTGGACGTGGCCCGGAGGCGAAATCTTCTCCTACACCCACCTCTGCTACCTGGCCCGAAGGTTCCAGGACGAGAAGCTCTGGGTCCACTGCGAGAAGGCCGGAGTCGAGATCAGCCACGGCGTGCTCCACAAAGTCGATCTCGATTGGAGGAACCCGACCAAGCCGATCGAGGAGTTCGAGGAGCGATTCGCCGAGGACGTCAAGGGCGACTGGGGCAAGGGCACCAAGCAGGAGTTGCAGGAGTTCGTCCGGAACCTCAAGAGCGGCGCTAAGCTGCCGGTCAACGCCAACGTCGAAACGGGCCGCGTCTCCACCCTCATGTGCATCATGGGCCGGATGGCCATGGTCAACGAGGCCAGGAACGCCTTCGAGCCCCGGGTCGTCAGATGGAAGGACATCGGCTCGACCACTGACCCGGTCTGAGCCGATCCTCTATCCCGAAGACCCAAACGTGTTTATCTCGAAGAGCCCCGGGCTTGGAGCCCGCGCGGCCATTCAGAAGGGTAAGGTGGTGGTATCCGCAGCCGTTCAGCCGCGAAGCGGCGGCAGTCAATAGCCCAGGGCGTCAGCCCTGGGAACATGGCAGCGCCGATCAGCCGAGCCCTGAAAGGGCGACGGATCAGGCCCAAGCCCTCGCCATTCTACCGCCCGCTTGGGGCTGCGAACACCGCCGTACACGTAGCCCCACCGCTCACGTTTGTGCGTGTTCAGCATCCCGATTGACCCCACTCGCCTGCGCCCGGGGCGCTGAATCGCCATCGCGCTCGTCCTGATCAGAGCCCGGAGCGCCAGCGACGGGTCACGCTTGTGTCTGTGGTTACGCCGGCGATTCCTGACCTCGGCTTGACGGCTTATCCGTCACCCCTCCTGCGACGAACTATGCCCAGGCCGCCCAGGGCCAACAGCATTATCGTAGCGGGCTCAGGAACCTGGGCAACGCGAAACCCCTTGTTGTAGCCATCGAGCGTCGGGTCGCCGTAGGCGCGGTACCAGGCGGCCATGCCGCAGCCGTGCTGGCTCCACCCCCCGCCACGCTCGCCACGAGAAGAACCGTCTCCGTAAATGTCCGCTTCGTTCCACTCCATCACGTTGCCGCCCTGGTCGAACGTACCGTAAGCGCTGTCGGACGGCTTGTAGGTGTAGGCTCCGACGTCGGTAACGTCGCCGACCGTCGAATACTCGTAGTTCGCCGAGCCGTTGACCAGATCGGTACCCGGCGGCGCTTCGGACGTCGGTTCGTTATCGCTCTGGGTCGGGTAGTCCCAGTAGCCCGCATTGGTCCCGCCGCCCTTGTAATAGGCCGCCTTGTACCATTCGTCCTCGCTCGGCAGAAACACCAGGGCACCGGGCTTGCGGGCCACGCTGGCACCGAGCGACATGTCGTACGCGCCGTCCTCCGTGTCGCCGCTGCCCTGGCCGTTGTGCATCCAGTTCGCGAAACGTAGCGTGTCGTACCAGCTCACGTGGTTCACCGGCATGTTTTCTCGGCCCTGGATCAGGTCATACGAGTAGCTGCCCGAAGACCCGCTTCGCGTGATCCCCCCATAGGTGAAACCCATGCCGGCTTTATACAGCCCGTGCGGGTCGGAGGCCGCCACGGCGTTGAGGAACTCGCAGTACTGGCTGTTCGTTACCTCGTACTTGCCGATGTTGTACGTGTACGCCACGCCGCCGTAGCCATCGTCGTGCGTGTCATCCACGTTTCCCGGATCGCCGACCGTGACCCACTCCATGTCGAGCCCCCAGGCCCCAGAGACACAGGCCAACACTACTGCCGCCGCTGCCATGATTCCTGCAACGTTCCGCATCGTCCTCTCTCCTTGTGTAATAAAGTGAAAAGCGATTCAAACCCCGGCACTCGTCCGGCCCGGGATTTCCATCTTGTGCGCCACCCGAAACAGCAGAATTGGAGGGGGACACCTCTCTCTACCTCACATCCACCTGCTGGCAGTGTAACAGATCCCCGCCCGCGAGTCAACAGGCCCGCTTCGGTGCGCCCGCTGCCCCGCCGCCAAACGGGTGGCCCATCCTTCGCGCAGCGAAGGGTGGGGGCGCGACGACCACTCGGCGGCAGCGCGATCCGTAGTGTATCGCCAATTGGGGGATCTGGACTAAACCAACGACTTCAGATGGTCGATACTCGCCGCCGCCTGTTCGATCGTTCCGCATTCGACGCTGAAACAGATCGTCCTATCGAGCGGCTTGAGGATCTCAATGACCTGCTTCCAGTCGATCACACCCTCGCCGCATGCGCACCCGACCGGGGTGCCGGTCACTTTGCCCCGCTCATCCTTGCTCTGGGCGACGCTGATGTCCTTGGCATGAAGGTGCACGAGCCGATCCCGCACCCGCTCCAGCCAGGCATAGGGATCCTGCCCGGCAATGTACGAGTTGCCGGTGTCGAAGTTAATGCCTATCGCCGGAGAGTCTACCAGGCCGTAGATGCGATCCAGCCCATCGGGCGTCCTGCTGTATTGCTGGTGTTGTTCCAGGCCGATCTGAATTCCCCGTTTCTCCGCCGCCCGGGCCGCCAGCGTCAGCGTGTACTTCATCAGCTCATGGTCAGTGGCTTCGCTGGTGAAATCGGGCTTGGGGCCCTCGTCGGTGTTGACGATTGAGGTGCCCAGTTCGTAGGCGAAACGGATCGCCGTCCGCAGGTAGTTCACGCTGATATCCGGCTTGCACAGCGGGGTATGGGCACTCAGGCTGGAGCATCGGACGCCGTGCTTCTCGCACAGTGCCCGGATGTCCCGCGGGTCCTCCAGCATCGAGACGGAGTGGAAGTAACCCGCCTCGCTCAGGAGTTCCCGGCCCAGGTGGACCATCGGCTCGATGAACTCGTAGCCGAGCTCCGCCGCCTTGGCCACGCCACCGGCAAAGGACATGCTGTGATGCCGGACGAACTCCATGTTGACCCCTATCTCGATCTGAGCCATCGGATCTGCTCCTCTGTCCAGGAAGGAAGAATGCGACTCGCGAATCGAGATGATATTACGCCCGATCCGCCCAAGATGCTACCCATGCCGGACGGATGGTGACGGGTGCATGACAGTCTCGGCGGGGACCTTCGGGCGGGCAGCGGGGCGGCACCTCGCTTTTCCGAACCCCGACCGTCAGGGAGGGGAGTACCTGCGGATGCGCCAGGGCCGCCTCCTTATGGACGCGCTGCGGAGAGGGGTCCGCTTCCTTACGGTCGCGGTTCGGAAACACC
>CAZOIA010000073.1:0-25073 GCA_964579675.1 uncultured Planctomycetales bacterium
GTCCTCGTCTGTGGATTGCTGGAGGTGTCGGTCCGGACTCTTTACGGGGACTACGCTGACCACAAAGCAGAAAGGAGAGTGGCTGATTTCGTCAAGGCAAGTCTCAAGTCATTTCAGAACCCCTGGATGGGTAGGATCCTTGAACTAGCCGGCCAATTCAGCCAGAGATGGAAGCACGATCTGGAGCAAGCCACGCAAGGCAGACTCAAGGACGCCGTGAACAGTATCGTAAGGAATCGGCACAAGATCGCCCACGGCGAGGACGTGGGCCTTGGCTTTGCGGGATTGAAGGAGTACTACAAGGCCGCCAAGGAGGTTATCGGGCTGATCGACAGGCAGTCTAGGACGTAATGGCAGTTGGTCGTCTTGGTGGGGGTCTTGTGGCGGGGCTGTTTGCACAGACTCGCATCTCGCCTGGTCAGACTTGCCTTTGCGGCACCCAGGCGGTGGTTCGGCCGGCGATGGTCTCGTGGATGATCGTCTCGCCGCGGGCGGTGGTGGCGTCGGGGCTTCGGCCCCAGCGGTGGCCAAAGAGCCAGGTTTTCGGGAAGCGGTACTTGTCGGCATCGACTTCAACCGCTTTGCGGACAATGCGGCCAAGACATGATCGGAGTCGTCTGACTTCCTCTGGCGTCAGGTCGCGGGCCCGGCGGCGCGGAGCGATGCGGGCCTGGTAGAGCACCTCGTCGGCGACCCAGTTGCCGACGCCGGCGGCGAAGGACTGATCGAGCAACACGCCCTTGATCGGCCCCTTGCGCCGGGCGAGCAGGGCGGCGAACGTCTTGACGGGCGGCATGTTCAGCAGTGGATCGAAGCCCAGATTGCTGATTGGCGGTTCGTGCTCGGGATCGTGGAGGAGGCGGATTCGGCCCAGGCGGCGGGCGTTGGGCATGGCCAGGCGCGTGCCGTCGTCCATGAGCAGCTCGACCTTCCAGAACCGCGGGCGGTCGCGACGGTCGCGGTAGACGCGAAATGAGCCGGTCATGCCGAAGTGGAACGTCGGCCACGGGCGCCGGTCCAATTCCATCCACAGATACTTGCCGAATCGGCGGACGGCCTCGATCCGCCGGCCCCGCAGGGCGGACGCGAACCGGCGCGGCGCCACGCCGTCGTAAACGATCAGGTCGCCGGTGGTCGCGACCTTGACGATGTACTTGCCGACTACGGACCGCTCGGCAAGACCTCGGGCGCGTTCCACTTCGGGGAGTTCGGGCATGGCAGGCCAATATACGGGCCCGCGCGTCCGGCGACCACACGCCGGGCGAATTGGCAGTCTGGGCGGGACGATTGACCACCCAGGAGTGGAGAATTGAGAGTTGAGAGTTGAGAGTTGAGAGTTGAGGAAGATACGGGCTCGTTCAGGCTCCCGTGTTGGGTGCCTTCACGGGGTTGCGGCTAGACTTCTCGCGCTCCCCTTTGGGTCGCGGCTAAACTTCTCGCGCTCCCCTTTGGGTCGCGGCTAAACTTCTCGCGCTCCACTTTGGGTCGCGGCTAAACTTCTCGCGCTCCCCTTCGGGTCGCGGCTAAACTTCTCGCGCTCCCCTTCGGGTCGCGGCTAAACGACCGATGCGTCCGCCCTCGGGTCGCGGCGAAACATCTCGCGCTCCCCTTTGGGTCGCGGCTAAACGACCGATGCGTCCGCCCTCGGGTCACGGCTAAACGCCTCGCCTCAATTCTCTTGATCTGCGTCCGTCTGCGTTCATCGGCGGTTTCAACTTCTTTCAGGTTGTCTTCGGGTCGCGGCGAAACATCTCGCGCCCGCCGGTCTCGTCTTGGCCAAGGGTGTTGACGCAGGCGGCACGCTGCCGATAACGTACCGCACGTAACTCTCCAACCGGAAACGACACGAAAACTCTCTCCGGTGGCCCGTGGGTCTGTTTGAAGTCATCACCATCCTGATCGTGCTGTCGGCACTGTTCAGCTTCGTCAACTACCGCTACATCCATCTGCCCACCACGATCGGGGTGATGGCCATTGCCCTGCTGTTCTCGCTGGTCCTGATCGGGCTGGACAATCTCGGTGTGCCGGTGAAACAGAGGGCGGGGGAACTGCTGGAAAACGTCGAGTTCAGCGAAACGCTGCTGCACGGGATGCTGGGCTTTCTGCTCTTTGCCGGCGCGCTGCACATCAACCTCGACGACCTGGCCGCCCAGAAGTGGGTGATCAGTTCGCTGGCCACGGTCGGGGTCGTCGTCTCGACGTTCATCGTGGGCACGTTGACGTGGGTGGTGTTGGGCGTTCTGGACATCGAGATTGCGTTCATTCACTGCCTGCTGTTCGGGGCGCTGATCTCGCCCACGGACCCCATTGCGGTGCTGGGCATTCTCAAGACGGCCCGGGCCCCGGCGAGCCTGGAGACCAAGATCGCGGGCGAATCGCTGTTCAATGATGGCGTCGGGGTGGTGGTGTTCATGGTCCTGGTGGGGATCGCCACCGGCCAACGGGAGGCGTCGCTCGGCGGGGTCGTGCTGCTGTTCCTCGAAGAGGCGGTGGGCGGGGTGGTGTTCGGGCTGGTGATCGGGTGGCTGGCGTACCGGTTGCTCAAGCAGGTCAACGACTACCAGGTTGAAGTGCTTCTGACGCTGGCTCTGGTCATGGGCGGCTACGCCCTGGCAACGGCGATCCACACGTCCGGGCCTATTGCCATCGTGGTGGCGGGCCTGCTGATCGGCAACCACGGCCGGCGCTTTGCCATGTCGGACAAGACCCGCGAGCACCTGGATACCTTCTGGGAGCTGGTGGACGGGGTTCTCAATGCGGTGCTGTTCGTGCTGATCGGGCTCGAGGTGCTGGTCATGCACTTTGAGCCGGCGTATCTGCTGGCGGGGTTGTTCGCGATCGTGATCACGCTGGGGGCCCGGCTCGTCAGCGTGAGCGGTACGGTGAGCCTGCTGCGGATGCGGCGGGAGTTCTCCCCCGGGGTGATCCCCGTGATGACCTGGGGCGGGCTGCGAGGCGGCATCTCGGTGGCCCTGG
This sequence comes from uncultured Planctomycetales bacterium, assembly GCA_964579675.1. Lineage (GTDB taxonomy): Bacteria > Planctomycetota > Phycisphaerae > UBA1845 > PWPN01 > CAZOIA01. Next base: position 2,977 of record CAZOIA010000073.1, read on the forward strand.
CTCTGTCACTCCGCAGCATCGAGGACCTGATCCCGCAACTCGACGTGATCCTGGCCATCACCTATGCCGTTGTGGTGTTCGCGATCATCGTGCAGGGGCTCACCATTGGCCGGCTCGTCAAGCGAAGCGTACGATTCGCGCCGGACCGGGCCGCGATCGAACGAGCCTGAGGATTATGGCGATTCGATGCCCCGGTTCAACCGGTGGGTCCAGATACCGTAAAGCGACCTGAACTCCAGAAGCCATCGGTCCCGCTCATGCTGAGTGAAGCCGCCCAAGTCGATATGATCGAGGACTGAATCCTCTCGCATGGCGGCAAGGATTGACCACGTCTGTTGGAAGTCAATGAACTCCACGTCGATGTTGAACTCGACGTATGGCGTATAATCGCTATTGATGTGGAAGTCCTTGAGGTATCTTCTTATGTCGTTTTCGTCTCCGATGTAGCAATTGAGCACGTCGCGAGTGCTGCGAAGCTCCACGCGGGCTGCGCTGCTGCGGACGGCTTCTTTCTTCAGTTCGTCCTCCATGTGCTTCGCCGAGAACAACTGCTCCTCGCGGCTGCCCACGATGTACAAGAAGCTGCTGAGCATCTGGGTCACCGGATACCACACCGTGACATGCGGGAACACCTCCACCGCGGTTCCCAGGATGGAATCAAGGCAGGAAGCCGGCATGCGGTTCAACTGCACCCATGCCAGGAAGAGACCCTGGGGGTTCAGGTGATCCAGGGCGCTCTGGAAGTACTCCCCGGTGTACAGGGATGCGCTCTCGGCGAAGTTGGTCGGCCCGTTGGAGTCGTTCACGATAAGATCGTACCGGCGGCCGGTCAGGTGCAGGTAGTTCTTGCCGTCCATGTAGATCATGCGGACTTTCTCGTCCAACTGCGGCCCCAGGTTGACATGGCCAAAGAACTGCAAAGCCGCCTGAACCAGTTCGGGGGCAAGTTCGACGCAGTCGATTTCACGGACGTCGTGTTTGGCCAGGCACGCCGTTGTCTCCCCGCAGCCGAATCCAACGGTCAGGACCCGTTCCACACGCGGATGAAGAAGCGTACCCAGATGCCCGGTCAGCTTCTGCGACGTGAAGCCCTCCCCGGCGACGGCTTCGCCCGAGGTGGCCAGCAGCAGCGTGCCGTAATCCTCGCCGGCAAGGGACTCGTGAACCGAGACGGTCGTGGTCACCCCCTCTTTCACGAACAGCAGCCTGGTATCCGCCAGCTTCCGGGCGACGTGGCGGTGAAACAGATCCGCGGGTATGGCCGCAGCCACGATGGTCAGCAGAACCGCGGGCGACAAGGCGGCCAGACGATCCCTCAGCCCGCGGGCGGGCAGGAATAACTGCCACATGATCCCGCCGATCCATATCCCCGCCAGACCCAGGCAGGTAATGGAAAGCTGCACCCCCAGGTAGGGAATGAGCACGAAGCCCGTCACGAGCCCGCCGAGGACTGCACCGATGGTGTTGATGCCGTAGACCGTTCCCGTCGATCGTCCCACCTTGGGCACGTGGTTGCTCCAGGCCTGCAAGGCCAGCGGGAAACCGATGCCCATCGTGATGGCAGGAGCCAGGAAAAGGAACAGACAGTACACCAAAGGAGCTACGGTCTGATCGAAGCTGTCGATCATCGAGAAGACGAGGACGAACAGGGAAAGAACCTGGGTGTACAGCCTCGTGGTCGGCCAGGACGTGAGCATGGGCACGTAGAGCATCCCGAGAAGGCCCAGGATGGACAGGGTGACCGCGAAGCCGAGATCGGGACGCGACAGCCGCTTGGCCAGGCGGCTGCCGATGCCGGCGCCGATCACGTTTCCTATCAGATACGCCGTCAGCACCGAGGAGAATACCCAGACAAGGTTCCCGAGCCGGTATACCAGGCTGCGCATCCAGATCAGCTCGTATCCGATGCTGATCAGTCCACTCATGAAGAACGCCACCATGAGCAGGTAGGCTCGGGCGGGTGCCGCCGGGGGCAGGATGGTATCACTCGTTGCCGGCGCAGGCGTCTCCGGGCGCGCTTGTCGTGGCGTCATGCAACGACGGGAAAGGAGGTAGCCGCCGCTGGCCACCAGGAGGTTAAGGCCGGCCGCTATGTACAAGGTGCCCATGACGCCGAACAGACGTATCAGGAAATACCCGGCCAGGAAGCAACCGGCGGCGGCCCCGAGCATGTTGATCGTGTAGAGCCGGCCGACCAGGTGACCGGCTTGCTGTTGCAGCGCGGTAACATGTCTGCCGAGAAGCGGCAGAGTGCTGCCCATCAACATGGTGGGCACGAGCAGGAGCGCAGCCGACACGATGACCTGGACGGACAACAAATGTGCCGGCGAGGGCTGGTAGGTCCTGTAGAACCAGCGATAGACACCGTCGGCCTGGGTCAGGGCCCAGGGCAGGGACAGGGCCGAGATCGTGACAAGCAGCTCCAGCAGGGCATACAGCCGCAATCGCCCCCCGACCCGGTCGGCCCAGCGTCCCATGACGAGTGCCCCCAGCGCCAGGCCGCCCATGAACACCGACACGACAATGCTGGAGGCGTAAACGGTATTGCCCAGGGTCAGCTTGAGCAGGCGAACCCAGACGACCTCGTCAATGAGCGAGCATATCCCCGAGGCACAATAGATCAGCATGAGCAGGTTGACGTGGGCGCGTCCGACGGCATCCGCGTTGTCAACCCCGGGCCCGGGGGCCTCAATCGATCGATCCATGCTGTACCTCAGTCCCGGCGAAGCGGTTGCCCACAAGCGGGGGAGCATTCTACCACGGTCCCGGGAGGTGTCGATACGTCGAATCCCAGACTTGTGTGCCACTGCTCACTGTTCGCACAGCAGTGGCACAATGCACAATGCGCGCCTGCTCGCTTGATCGACGACCGGAACGGGAATAGGATGCTTCAAACGTCTCCTGGAATCGCTACAGACAGTTGAGAGGTTCATCTTATGAACTGCACTGAAAGGGTGACGGGGCTTCTTCTGCCTGCCGGGATGTCCGCATCGGTGGTCTTCTGTGCTGCCGCTGTGGTTAAGGCAGCTCCCGCGAGATCGGCCGACCGGCCCAACATTGTCCTGATAATGGCCGACGACATGGGTTACTCCGACCTGGGCTGCTATGGATCGGAGATTGCCACCCCGAACCTTGACCGGCTCGCGGCGGGCGGCGTGCGGTTCACGCAGTTCTACAATACGGCCCGGTGTTGCCCGACGCGGGCGGCGTTGCTGACCGGACTGTACCAGCACCAGGCCGGCATTGGCCACATGGTCGGCAACCGGGGAGTGCCGGCGTACCAGGGCTATCTGAACGATCGATGCGTGACGATTGCGGAAGTCCTGCGGGCCGGCGGCTACCGGACTTACATGGCCGGCAAATGGCACGTGGGGGACAATCGGCCTCACTGGCCGACGGATCGCGGGTTCGATCGATACTTCGGCCTGGTCAACGGGGGCAGCAACTACTTCAGGCTCGACCCGGGCAGAATAATGGCCCGCGACGATGCCCCCTATGCGCCCGAGGGCGACGACTTCTACATGACCGACGCCTTTGCCGATGCGGCGACTTCGTTCATCAGCGAGCACGGCCGGTCGGACAGACCGTTCTTCGTTTACGTCGCGTACACCGCCCCGCACTGGCCGCTGCATGCCCGGCCCGAGGACATCGCCAGGTACCGGGGCAAATACATGGACGGCTGGGATGCTTTGCGCAAGAGACGTCACCAGCGGCTGATCGAGATGGGGATCGTTGATGAGAACTGGGCGTTGACACCCCGCGACGACCGGGCACCGGCCTGGGCCGACATGGAGGACAAGCAGGCCCGGGATCTCAAGATGGCCGTCTACGCCGCCCAGATCGACCGCATGGATCAGGGCATCGGCAGGATCATTGATGCGGTCAAGCAGATCGGGGCGGAGCGGAATACGCTCGTGATGTTCCTGTCGGACAACGGCGGCTGCGCCGAGGAGATCGATCGAGGCACACCGGGGGTGCCGCCGGGGCCCAAGGAGTCGTTCCTGAGCTACGGTCTGCCGTGGGCCAACGCCAGCAACACGCCCTTCCGCCTGTACAAGCATTGGGTGCACGAGGGCGGGATCGCCACGCCGTTGATCGTCTACTGGCCCGCGGTGATCACCGGCGGAGGACACCTCACCGAGCAGGTCGGCCACGTGATCGACATCATGGCCACCTGCATCGACGTCGCCGGAGCTGCCTATCCGAGCGTTTACCAGGGCCGACAAATCATTCCCCTGGAGGGCAAGAGCCTGGTCCCCGTCTTTCAAGGCAGGCCCCGTGCGGGCCATGATGCCATTTACTTCGAGCACGAGGGCAATCGTGCCGTGCGCCGGGGCAAGTGGAAGCTGGTCTCCCGCCGCCGCGGTGACTGGGAGCTTTATGACCTCGAGGCCGACCGGACGGAACTCAACGACCTCATAGCCCAATACCCCGACAAGGCCAAGGAACTTGCCGGGAAGTATGAGCGCTGGGCCCGTCGGGTCGGGGTGGTGCCGTGGGACGAGCTGACCGCCAAGGGGAAAGGCGGGCGGAAGCCAAAGTAGGCGGAGCACTTCAAGTCCAGGTGTTTCAATCGTTCGGCCGCGACGGGTACGGAAGCGCGTCGCGAAGGGCAAGCGGTATCGCCCCGCCTCGAAGCGGCAAGAGCACCCGTGTGGGCCTATGCCAATAGGGGGATGCAGCGGTTACAATGGCGGCCGATGGCGAAGCGTGGGATGTTTCACATTTCCCTGGCCCGCAAATGTCAGTCGCTGTTCGGGCTGGCGGTGCTGCTGATCCTCGCTGCTGCCCTGTTCGTGCCGGGCTACTACATGGAGACGTTCGTCCATGAGTTGAACGTCCGACGGGCCCGGCAACTGGCGATGCTGGCCCGGGCCCGGCTGGATCCGGCCAACCCCGACTGGCAGACGCAACAGGCCTCGTTGAATCAGTGGTGGGATGTCAACGCCAAGGCCCTCAGACTGCCCCCCGAGACGAAACCACAGTTGATCAGGCTGGCCCCGACGAGCTCACGGGGGGTGGCGAGCCATCGGCAACTGACCCCGCTGAAATACCTGCAACTGTCCTCGGGCTGGTTGCGGGTGTCTGTCTGGTGGCTGGGACTGCACCTTGCTCCGCCGGCTACGTGTGATGTGGGCGTCGCCGCCTGGGGTGCCTTGCCCGAGGCGCTTCGGGAGCGGGCATCGAACAGCGGCCGGAAGGCCTGCGGTAAGCTCGCCCACGCGCTGGCCCCCGGTGGCCGGCGGTATCCCGCGCTGGACGAGTTCCAGAACGAGTGCGTCCGGGAAATGCGGGAGGACGAGGCGGTCAGCCAGAAGAGCGCCCGATCCCGCAGCCCCGGTGGACCGACGATCTACCGGTCAGTGCTTGCCGTACGCGGGTCGGCGTCGAGTTCGGCCTCTCGGCCGCTGGTGGGCATCATCGACATCCGCCTCGCCGCGCCCCAGACCGATGAGATGCTGTTCTTTACGCGAGCCATCCTGGTGTTGGCCGGTCTGCTGGCCGGGTTCCTCGCGATTCTCGTGTTTTATCTCATCTCGCAACGACTCATCCTGGCCCCGGTCCGAGAACTGACCGCCCTGGCGGAGCGCATCGCCGGGGGCGACCTGACCGCCCGGTCCGCAATGGCCACCGGCGATGAGTTCGAGGAACTCTCAGACGCCTTCAACGATATGCTCGGCCGGCTCGAACGAGCACGGGTCGAGCTGGAGGCAGCCAACCGTTCACTCGACGCCAAGCTGGGCGAGCTGGCGGAGACCAACGTGGCGTTGTTTGAGTCAAACCGGCTCAAGAGCGAGTTCCTCGCCAACGTGAGCCACGAGTTCCGCACGCCCCTGACTTCGATCATCGGATTCGCCGACCTGCTCCGCGACACCGCCCAGGGCAAGTCGTCCGCCGATGTCGCACGCATCGCTCACTTCGCCGACAACATCCTCACCAGCGGCAGAGGCCTGCTGGAGATGATCAACGACCTGCTCGACCTGGCGAAGATCGAGGCCCGCCGGATCGAGCTGCACCGCACACCGTTCTCGCCCCGCGACGTCTGCGAGGCGTTGGGCGATTTCGTCAGGCCCATGATCGACAAGAAGCCGCTGTCCATGACGATGGGCCTGGACGACGATCTCCCGATGATGAACTCCGACGCGGGCAAGCTCCGGCAGATCCTTTTCAACCTGCTGAGCAACGCGGTCAAGTACACGCCCGAGGGCGGCACGATCCGTCTTGAAGCGGCTCCGCTCGATGGCGGGCAGCGGGTCCGGCTCGTGGTGGCAGACACCGGGCCCGGGATCGCCCCGGAGGATCAGGAACGGATATTCGAGAAGTTCCGCCAGCTCGACGCGTCCTTTACGCGCGAGCACACCGGCAGCGGGCTCGGACTGGCAATCAGCAACGAACTCTGCCACCTGCTCGGCGGGACGATCCGGGTCGAAAGCGAACTCGGCCGGGGAGCCCGGTTCATCGTCGAGTTGCCGGTCGAGTGCCCCGAGATGGTCGATCGGCCGTTCCCGTTGATGACGTAGCAAGCGGTCAGCTACCAGTTATCGGCATGAGGGGCCAGAACGGTGTCGCTTGTCCCTCGTCGCTGATCGATGCAAGCAGGCGGCTTGTAGCTCTGGGAGACATGCTTTGTTACGAGAGTTCTCGCTCGAAGGCCGCTTCGCCCTCGTGACCGGGGGCAGCAAAGGTCTCGGTTATGCGATGGCGGCTGCACTCGCCCGGGCCGGCGCCGAGGTGGCGATCACCAGCCGGCACAGAGATGAGCTGGAAGCCGCAGCCAGGGATCTGTCAAGCGAAACGTCCCGCCGGTTCGTGCCGATCGTCGCCGACGTTACGAAGGCCGACCAGGTGGACGCGATGACGGCCGAAGCGGTCAAAGCCTTCGGCCGGCTGGATATCCTCGTCAACAACGCGGGTATCAACATCCGCAGGCCGACCGTCGCGCAGACGCAAGAGGAGTTCCGCCGGATCATCGACACGAACCTCATCGGTGCGTTCCTGGTCGCCCAATCGGTGGGTCGCCATCTGGTCGAACAGAAGAGCGGCTCGGTGATCAACGTGGCCAGCATGATCGGCATGGTCGGCCTGGCGGAGCGGCCCGGCTACACGGCGAGCAAGGGGGGGCTCATCCAGTTGACGCGGACGATGGCATTGGAATGGGCACCGCTCGGCATCCGGGTAAACGCTCTGTGTCCCGGGCCTTTCGAGACCGAGATCAATACCCCCGTGCTCAACGACCCGGCCGCCCGCGAGTTCTTCGACCAGCGTATCCCGCTCGGTCGCTGGGGCAAGCCGGCTGAACTCGGCGGGGCGATCGTCTTCCTCGCCAGCGACGCCTCCAGCTTCATGACCGGGGCCACGCTCGTCATCGACGGCGGCTGGACGGCGCAGTGAATTGAGAATGGAGAATGGAGAATTGAGAAAGAGTGGTATGGGGAGTGCCGTTGGCTCATCCTGCGTTTTCGTACTGTGGTTGGTGACTTCGATTCACGCGGCTGAGAACGCTTTGCCGCCGATTGAGGGTTTGCCGTTCGAGATCGGCAGACTCGATTCGGCATCCGTTACCGCAACACATCCGCGCTTGTTCTTCTCGCCGGAGGAGATCGCCAGGGCGAAAGGGCGCGTCGAGAAGGAGGAGAACGCTCGGAAGACGTTCGACCATCTGATCACCGAAGCGGACGAGCAATTGACAGTCGAGATCGAACCGATCGATGAAAGCTGGTGGGAGGCGGCCAAGGACAAACCATGGGGCGAGACCTATCCCGAGGTGTTCGAGAACACCTGGGCCAATCCGCTGGCCTATGCTAAGCCGGCGGCCACGCTGGCGACGGCCTGGCTGCTGACGGGCGAGCAACGGTACGCCGAGAAGGCCGTCGCGATGCTGATGAACCTCGCGCCCTATTCGTTTCGCGCGGAGCATTACGACGTCGGCATGAACTACTCCGTCTGGTGCATGAACGCACTCCAGGCGTACGACGTGCTGCTGGGCCCGATGTCGGCCGAGCAGCGTCGAGCGTTCGACTCCTGCATGACGCGCCTCGCCCGGGCCGTCGCCCGCAACGACGTCTACTGGATCGACAACAACATCGGCGGCGGGATCAACAACCACCTCGCCTGGCACAAGGCGATGCTCGGCCTGTTGGGGCTCTTCTATGGCCGCCATGACATGATCGACTACTGCATGCACGGTCGCCGCGGGCTGATCCCGCTGCTGGAAGACGGGCTGCTCGACGACGGCTTGTGGTGCGAGAGCAGCCTGAATTACCAGTTCACCGCCATTGCTCCGATGATCATTGTGGCCGACTGCCAGCGGCGAATGGGACATCGACCGGGTCTGCACGAGATCACCACCGCCAATGGCCGCACCCTCAAGCAATCCTACGACGCCATGTTCAACGTGCTGGCCGCCGACGGGCTGATCCCGCCGATCGGCGACGCGTATGGATATCATCGGAAACTCTGGAGCATCCCGCAGTACGAATACTGCTGGGCGCTGTGGGGCGACTCGAAGTATGCCTGGCTGATCAACCACAATCCCGCCCCGTCCAGCTACTCGCTGTTCGCGCCGCCCGTGCTGAAGGATGCGCCGCCGCCGCCGATTCGATCGATCCTGCTGCCGGAACACGGCTACGCGTTCCTGCGGTCGCACGCGGATGAGCAGTACTGGGACACCGATGCCTGGTGCGCGTTCCTGACGTACGACCGCAGCGGGGTCCACGCCAACGCCGACAAATTAGGTCTTACACTGTTTGGCCAGAAGCGCATGCTCCTGTCGGACGTCGAGGGCCGGGCCACCGTACCCCACGCCTTCAGCAGCCGGATTCAGCGCGAACTCAATCGCGGGGCCCTGAGCCAGAACACCGTGATGATCGACGGGCGGGACCAGCGCTACTGCCCGAAGATGCTGCGCCTGGTCGAGTTCCGCGACCTGCCCGACGAGAAGCGCGTCACCGCCGCTGACGATGAGGGACTGCTGTACGAAGGCGTTCGGCAAATGCGTACGGTGGCCATGACGCCCGATTACGTGCTCGACGTGTTCCAGGTCGATTGCGGCGAGGCGGCGCGTCAAATCGACTGGGTGACGCACGTGTTGAACGAGAATGCGACCACCCCCGCGGACCGGAACCCTATCCTCGCCGAGTGCGAGCCATTCGAATTACCCGATGCCGGTGCGTGGCGTTGGCTGCGTGACGCGAAGAGCATGCAGCCCAAGGGCCCGATTCAGATGGAATGGCGCGAGGGCGAAGCGCGCTTGCGGCTTCGCATGCTCGACCCCGGCGCGGAGCGTGTCATCCTCTGCGGCTACCCCTTCAGTGACGAGCCCGACCCACTGACGATCCCGATGATCATGGTGCGCAAACAAGGCAAGCACGCCGTTTTTGCCGCCGTCTGGCTCGTCGGCGATGCGATCAAGCGCGCTGAGCTCAGCCAACTGCCGCCGCACGACGGGAAGCTCGTTTACGAGGTCACCGCCGACGCCAGAACCCGCAGACACCTGCTGCCGCAACTACTACCGGGCCGGTAGACATGTATTCAGCCCGGTCAATTCCCCGGCGGCGTGCCGGGATGGATGCCGAGCTTCTCCAGACGGTGGCGCAGGCCCCCTCGGGTCAGGCCCAGGACGCGGGCGGTTTCTGAGATGTTGCCGCCCGTGTGGTTGAGGGCGGCTCGCAGCAGTCGTTTTTCGACCGAGACCAGGGTGCAGTCGTCGCCGTCGAAGTCGAACCGCAGGCCGGCTGTTGCCGCGGGTTGCGATAGGCCGCCGACTTGGATGCCGAGGACCGACGGCTCGAGGGTATCCGAGTCGTTGACCAGCACCGCCCGCTGGAGGACGTTGGCGAGCTCGCGCACGTTGCCGGGCCAGGGATAGCGCTTCATCAGATCGCGGGTTTGGGGGGTCAGGGTCACGGGCGGTTTGTGGAACTTGCGGCAAAACCGTTCGATGAAGTGATCGGCCAGGAGGAAGAGATCGTCCCCCCGGTTTCGCAGCGGGGTCAGTTTGATGCAGAAGACTTTGAGACGGTAGAACAAATCGGGGCGGAATCCCCCGGAGCTGACTTTCCGGTCCAGGTCGGTGTTGGTGGCGGCCATCACCCGGACGTCGGCGAGGCGCTCGGTGGTGCCACCGAGCCTGCGGAAGCGGCCGGTTTCGATAGCGACCAGCAGCTTGGCCTGCGCGCTCAGCGGCATGTGGCCGATCTCATCCAGAAAGAGCGTGCCCTTGTGGGCAACTTCGAGAAGCCCTTTCTTGACGGCTTTGGCGTCGGTGTAGGCACCGCGCTCGTGGCCGAAGAGCTCGGCCTCGAACAGGTTCTCCGGAATGGCCGTGCAATTGACCTGCACGAAAGGCTGATCGGGCCGGCGGCTGTGATGATGAATGTACCGGGCAACCACTTCCTTGCCGGTCCCGGTCTCGCCGAGCAGCAAGGTAGACACCAGACCGGTGCCCGGGTCACCCGGCAAAGCGGCGATCCTATCGGCCAACGAGAGCACGCCTCGCATGTCGGGGCACTCACCGACGATTTTCAACTCGCCTGACCCGCGCCGCTGCGTCTCCCGGTACGCGTCGAGCTGATCCCGGATCTCGCGGTTCTCGAGGCAGCGGTCAACCGCCAGGCACAGTTCCTCCATGGAAAGGGGTTTCTGGATGAAATCGACCGCCCCTTGCTTCATTGCCGCGACGGCAGTAGCGACGGTGCCGAACGCGGTGATCACCATGACCGGGGCGTCCATTCCCTGCTCGCGCAGCCTTGCCATGAGGTCGATGCCGCTGCCGTCGGGAAGTTGAATGTCGATCAAAGCCAGGTCGGGCACGCGGCGGGTGCATTGAGCCAACGCCGCCTCCACCGTATCGGCAATCCGGCATTGGTGCCCGGCATGTCTGAGGGCAAGCTGGATGGAATAGCAGAGGTTCTCTTCGTCATCGACGACAAGGATGTCGGCCATTCAGTCCTCCGTGACGAGGCCGGGCATCGTGGCGACGAAGCGGCTGCCCCGGCCCGGCTCGGAATCCACGGTGAGCTGCCCGCCGTGAGCTTTCACGACCTTGCTCGCGATGGCCAGCCCGACCCCGTTGCCGCCCGGCTTGGTGGTGAAATGCGGCCTGAAGATCTTCTCGCGAATCTGGGGCGGAACGCCCACGCCGTCGTCCTCGACGGTCAGTTGCCATTGCCCCGGCTTGTCGGCGAGGGGGGCGGCCCGGGCACGGACGCTCTGCCCCTCGCTGGAGGCCTGGACCGCGTTGGTGACCAGGGCGACAACGGCCTGCTCCAGGTGCATGGGGTCGATTCGGACCTCGCGCATCGCAGGATCGATCTGTACCTGCACCCCGACCCCGCGACGGTCCATCATGGGGCGCAAGGCCGTTATCACGTTGTTGATCAGTTCGTCCACGGGCACCCGCTGCGGGTTCAACGTCATCGGTGAAACCGACTGCTGCAGGTCGTGCAGCCATTTCTCGAACTTGTCCACGGTGTCGATGATCCGCTGCTGGCACTGGGCGGTCTCGGTCTGGTCGGCGTGCCGGCTGACGGTGGCCTCGGCCAGGCCGCGGATCCCGGCGAGCGGGTTGCGGATATTATGAGCAAGGCGGTTGACCATCTCACCCGCGGCAGCCAGGCGCTCCTGCTCGATGAGTCTGGACTGCATCTCGACGATCGTGGAGGCCATCTGATTCACTTCGCGGGCCAGTTGGCCGAGTTCGTCGCCGGACCGCGGGGCAATCCGGTAGGCGAAGTTGCCGCCGGCGATCTCCTTGGTGGCCTCCCGCAGGTCAGCCACCGGCCGAACCACCCATCGCCGGACGAACACCACCCCCAACCCGCACAGAAACGCCCCGCAGGCCGTGTTGACCATCAGGATCGTCACCACCCGCTGCTGGGTATCGGTAGCCCGGTCCACGCTGCTCTCTCGCCGGCGGCGGAACGCTGCGCTGGCTTGGCCAAGCAGTTCATCGACCTCGACGAAGGCTTCGCGACCCGCTTCGCTGATCACCCAGCCCGGTGGCGGGTTCTCACCGGTCCCCAACTGCTCCTCGACGGCAAGCCGCTTGCGGGCGGCGGCCTGGGTAATGGCGGGCCAGAGATGAGCGATCGGCTCAAGCCTGCTGTCCGCTCCCAACTGGGCCATGGCCACCATAACGGCCTGTTCGATCTGGTCATAGTCGCCAGCCAATTCCCCCAGGGGGCGGTCCTTCTCCAGTAGAGCCCTCTGCCGGCGAACCATCGAGCGAATACGTTCGATCTCCTGCTCCCTGGCAAACTCGGACTGGAACCCGTGAAAGGCGGACTGGAAGTACACGACGATGCACCAACCGGACATGACCAGATTGGCCGTCAGCGAGAGGACGTAGATCAGGGCGAGCCAACCGAATTTCTGGCGCAGTTGCACGACGGCTTCCCAGTTAGTCGGGTGGATGCTGGTACTGCCAGTCCCAGCCGGGCTGGTTTTCCGGTTCGCGGGAAGAGAGCACGTGGCCGCCGACGAAAGCGGCGTTTAACTTGTTTGCATGGCGTGATGCGGGGAACCAGAACGCGCCGCCGGCGTACATGCCGCCGTCGCCCGCGGCCGGGGCGGAGTAGTAAGGCAAGACACCTCGCTCATCGGCGGCGGCCCCATCAAGGTCGAAGGCAAGCGGGACCGACGGATGATCCAGAATGCGATGGGTCAGACGGATCGGCTGGAGAACCCACCGGCTGCGGAACTGCACGCTCGCCCGGTCGAGCCGCATGTTGAAGCCGATGCTCACGTTCCGGACCGGGCCGACCGCCCTTTCCGAACAGGGCTGACCGGAGCTCCGCTCCAGTTCCCTTGGGCCGGCGGGACAGATCATCGGCTCCGCCGACGCTTCGTAGGCCGTCTGCCCGGAGTGCGGGCCGTCCCAGAACTCATCGATCCGATAGAGCTTCTCCTGGAAGTCCTCGATGCGGAAACCGCTCCGGCCAAACCTCTCACTGTCGCCTCGCCACGGATGGGCGAAGTCGTCGGCGAACTGGATGAACTCAAAGGCAATCGTCTTGAGATTGTTCTTGCAGACAAAGCTCCGGGAGGTCGCGCGAACCCTGCCTAGCGTGGCCAGGACCACGCTGGCCAGGACGGAGATAATGGTCACCACAACCAGCAGCTCGAGCAGCGTGACGCCGCTTGCTCTGGCAAGTCCAGGTTGCCTCACCTGATGCCAAAACCTGCCCGGCATCGGAAGTCCCCTTCCACACCGGCCGCGTTACTTCGAGTCCTTGCGATTCGGGCCGCCGTCACCCACGGTCGGGCTCGGGGGCGGCCAGCACGTTACGCGGGCCCGCACCGCCGGTGCGGTCGCGCATAACTCAAAGGCGGCGTAGTCATCCCGATCCACGTCGTCGTCGAGATCAAAATCCGCCTCGACACAGCGGTCGGCTCGCGGACCCATGTCTGTCCCCGTCATGCACACCTGCAGAAAGCCGAAGTCCCTCTGATCCACGTCCCCGTCCCGATCGAAATCACCGGGGGCCGGCGCGTTCACCGGCAGTTGCGGACGGTCGCTCGTATCGACGAGCCCGTCGTAGTTGACATCGAATAGACTGAAATTCGGCCCGAAATCGACGAGGTCCACCACGCCGTTGATGACCCCGTCCTCGTCGACCCCCGCCTGGCCGTCACTGGTGATGAGGAACTTGTCGAACAGCGCCAGGTCAAGCCAACTGATGATGCCGTCGCCGCTGAAATCGCCGAACACGACATCGGGCATTAGATCGGTCCAGACAAAATGGGCGTCGTTGACCTCGGCGGCGTAACTGGTACCCACGATGATGTTTATTCTCCAGGCGGGCGGGTTGAGGAACTGCGTCACATCGTTCGGTCCACTCCAGAGGTCGAACAGACCCCAGTTCTCGATGATCGCGAAGTCGGGATCGCCCAGCCAGATCGGCGTGGCGAAATGCACACTGAAGACCAACTCGTCCAGAGCCTCGAGCACGCTGTTCTGGTCTCTCGGATCGCAGTTAGGATCCTCCGCGGCCCCCGCGTTCACCATGGCCGCCGACGCCGCGTTCGTCAGCGGGTACACCAGGCTTACCGTTGTCTGGTCGGCCCCCACGTCGTGGGCGAATTGAAGATTGACCAGCGGTTCGTAACTTCCGAGGTTGCGCGGGTCGCACGCGTAGCTGAAACGCTCGTAACCATGAGCGCGGGACAGCAGACGCCCGGTGACGACCCAGGTCTCGCCGACGCCGAAAATGGAATCGGTGCTGTCTGAGCGCCAGGTCGCCGTGACCCGCCAACCCTGGAAGGCAACGTGAAACTCCTCACCGCTGCGATCGACGAAAGGAGGAGTGGCGATGTTCCCGTCGAAGGCGGTGTAACCCCGCGCCGCCCGCCTGGCGAGACGGCGCTCGCCCGGCAACCCGCCGAAACGGGCGGCGTTACCCAGATACATGAGCTCCGGCACCTCGAGCTCGCCCCCGGTGTCCATGCTTGCGTCCATGTCAATCTCGACGTACCCGAAAACCGGGTGGTCGCCATACTGAAACGGGTCGAACGGGTATCCGCAACAACCCGAGGTGCCCGGGGGATTGACAAGCCCGTCGAAGACAAGGTCGAGGCGGAAGAACTCGCCCGTGAACGTGAAGGCTCCCGCGAACAAGTGGTTGCTGGGATCTATCGGCTGCCAGGTGCCGATGGCGTAGGAAACAAGGTCGGGCAGCCGGTGCGCGCCGGGATCGATGGGTCCGTTGGCCTCAGCATCCGATCGGCGGACGACGGCATCGCCCACCGGGTCCTGGACCGAGCGGACCGAGACCTGAGCCGACGCCGACGCGCCAAGGTACAAACCGAGCAACCCGCTCAGCGCGAGAAACACACCTCTGACGCCCCTGTCTTCCATTGAGCGGAGGTGACCAGGGCCTCGTGGCCTACAGGGCCTAAGGATATGACGCAAACGCGTGCCCGAGGTGTCCAACTTGGCTCTCCGTTTGCCGATGCACGGCTTACGTCCGGGCAGATCGCCCACACCCCGTGCCTTGAATCAGTGAGATCCAATAGTGCCGCAACTCGAGCCTGCGTGTCCATTGTACCAAAAGAAACCAGCTCGTGGGGACCCCTCGGCGGAAGTCACCTGACAGACGCGCAAGAGCTTTGCAAGGCTGGAGTTATGTGCGTGCTCGTTGACATTGCGGCCCGGCGGTGGCCACCGGCGCGAGATCACAATTCGGATCCGCAGGCAGATTGGCCCGGGTCATGCAGCTATCGAAGATGCGGAAGTCATCCTGGTCCACGTCCTCGTCCTCATCGAGCCGGGCGGGCAAACACACGGGTTCGTACTGCGCGAGGCCGGGACCGGTAAAGCAAGCCTGGAACCGCCCGAAATCCTCCTGGTCCACGTCCCCGTCCCGGTCAAGGTCGCTACGGGGTGTCGGGCAGCCGAACAAGCTCACGAGCACGCCCGGAGGAGTGTCGGGGCAATCGTCGCAGGCATCGCCGACGCCGTCACCATCGGTGTCGGCCTGGCCGGCGTTGGCGAGGCTCGGGCAGTTGTCGCAGACATCGCCCACGCTGTCGCCGTCGCCGTCTTGCTGGTCGGGGTTGGCCTGGTCCGGGCAATTGTCCACGTCGCCGCAAACGCCGTCACCGTCGGCGTCATTGTGCGGGTCATTGGGACATACGTCGCAGGCATCGCCGGACCCGTCACCGTCCGTATCTTCCTGCCCCGGGTTGGCCTGCTCGACGCAATTGTCGCAGACGTCCCCGACACCGTCCTCGTCCGTGTCGAGCTGGTCCGGGTTGGGAACGACCGGGCAGTTGTCAGTCTGGTCGGGCACGCCATCGCAGTCGGCGTCGCCGGGAGGCAGGGTCAGGGCGCCGGTACCCTGCTCATTGCCCAGCACGGTATGGCCGTCGATGTGATACAGCGTGTGGGTGCTGGTGACATACTCGAGCGATGAGCCCCAGCCGCCGTCGTAGACCGCCGTGGGACCAGCGACCCACGTCTGGGCCTGCACATCGAAGATGTATAGGGTTTGATTCCCCGCCGCCCCGGTCAGGAACATCAGATGCCGGTCCGGGTCAGCCGCCAGCCCGATGCCCCAACCGCTGGGCCCTCCGGTGATGAAGCCAGGCGAGACACCCGAATCGAGGAGCGTCGGCGTTGCGCTCCAGGAGTCGCTCGCGATGTCATACACGTCGAGGGAGGAATCCGCACCGTCGCTCCGGGCGCCGCCCCGGCCCTGCCAGACGTAGATCTTCCCGTCGAGATACTCAGCCTCCGAGGCCGCAAGGAACTCCGCGCTCGCCCCGGCCGTGGCTCCGATCCAGGTGTCGGCGCCGGGGTCGTAGATGGCCAGCTTGCGGCGCAGGGTGACATCCCCCCCTGCACCGGGATCCTTGACCCGGATGATCGTGGCATACAGCCGGTGGCCTGCCGGGTCATACGCCAGGGCTTCGTTACCCACCAGATGCCCGTCGATCGTGGTCGGGGCCCGGGCGGACCAGTTGTCCGTGGCGGGATCGTATGCGTACAGGCGTGATGCATTACCCTCCCCGGTCGTGTAGTCGAATCCGAGGCCGACCGTCGCGAAGTAGAGCCCCCCGCCGTACTGATAGTCGCCCCCGTCTTGAACGCCTTCCGGCACGTCGGCTCTGGGCTCGTACTGGCCGGTGGCCGGGTTGAGCCAATCGTGCCGCCGCGAATTGACGCCTTCGAGCAGGAACAACTCGCTGCCATCCGTCGCGAAGTGGGTGCCGTTGGCCGTGTTGAACGTCTGGCCGCCGCTGCGCGTGTTGCGACCGAGATCCTGCCACTCACAACCCACGAACATCTTCGGATTCGTGTCGCCCAGGTCCCGCTCGAAGATCGCCAGGTCGGTATGCCCCTGCCAGTAGGCGACGTTGACCTCGGTGATGTCCAGCCAGGCGTAGTCTACCTCGCCGCCGTGTTCGATCACAAAATGGAACAGGCCGTTGCGACCACAGACAGATACGTAACCGAAGGGGTTGTCATGCAGCTCATCGCCGGCGTAGGTTGGCGGGACGATCTCCGGATCGACAGGCACGTTGGGCAGGACGAACTCGCCATTTGCGTCGGTCATTCCCTGGGCCTTGATCTGATCCGTGATGACGCCCGGGTTGCCGGGCCGATCGAGCAACTGGTACATCTTGACGTTGGCCCCGGCGAGAGGCTCACCGTCGCGCAGAATCCGCATCCGGACCTCCGCCGGAATCTGGTACATGTACTGCCCGAAATACCCGTGGGCCATGTTCAGCCAGTGATTCATGGCCAGGGCACTGTGACGGCTGAGGAAGGGTTGACACGACTGCATCAGCCCCAGTGGTGCGTCGTAGCTCAGCCCGGAGACCTCGTTCCGATCGCCGGCCAGATTGAACTGATAGAGGTCGATGAGGCCGAGCTGGTGGCCCTTCTCGTGCAGCAGCCCGTAGTCGATGTCGTCCGCCGCCCGGTACCAGCCCGAGGCCACCCGCATGTCACCGTCCTCACCCAAGGTCCAGCGAAACGGGAAGCAGGCGAACGGATCGCGGTCAATGTTCGGATCCGTGGCGTTATCGTCGAGGACCTCCAGCAAATCGTAGTGAACTCGCTTGAGGCTCCCGGCTTCGGCGAACATCTCGTTGAAACGAGTCATGTGGCGGTTGAGCCAGTCCACAAAGTCATCCGTCACCGCCTCGGGGAACTGCGGCGTGTCCTCCCGGTACTGCTCGATGTACGAGACGTCCACGTAGGTCAGGAACGGCACCGACTTCGTGGCGACGGTCATTGAGTTGTTGTCGGCACGGGCGTCGGCCTCGTCAATGGTGAAGCCGACCTCGTGCAACTGACCGTCCCAGGGGAGCACGCAGTTGAAGGTGGCCACGTCTCCCGGCTCGAGGGCCACCGTTTGCGAGGGCTGGTCCACGACGACATCATCGAGGCGCCAGGTGCCCGCAAGCGTACCGGCCCACGTGTTGGTGCCGCGGTTGCGGATCGTGGCGCTGTAGGTAACGGGATCGCCGATGTCGGGCCATCGCTGCGTATCGCCTGTCTGCCCGTGGCCCAGACCCGTGGCAGCGGTAAACCAATAAGGCCCGTAGCCCGACGGCTCGGCCAGCGTGTATTCCGAGTAGGTCGGACAGTACCGCGGGTATCTCGGAGTGCGGGCAATGCACACGAGTTGCAGGTCCGTTTCGTCCCGCGGCGTGCGGGGACCGACGGATTCCACCTCGGTGGTCTGCCGCCCGCCCGCGAGAACTGCCGTGACCGCGTAATGGTAGCTTGTCCCGTTCAGCACGGTGGTGTCGGCGTAACTGGTGCTCCCGATGTCGGATATGGTGTGAATCGGCGTCATGCCGACGACGGACGCGAACGGCTCGGTCGAGCGGTAGATGCCGTAATGATCGAACTCCCCTGCGGGATCAACCATCGGGTCCCACGACAGTTGCACCTCGTGGTTCAGGGCAATCGCGATTTGATTCTGCGGCGGCGACAACGGCGTGGCAAACTCGAGGCCATCGATCCATAGCGTAAAACCATACTCCCACGTGTCGGCATGGATCTCGATGTGGGCCGCATTCGATAAGTCCGGGCTGCCGATGACGGATCGGCCCCAGGTCTCGTCCCCGTTGAGCGGCACGGCGATATGAAGCCACTGCCCGCGCGCGTCGTTCAGTACCTCCCGGTCCGGCCTGAGCTCTAGGTAGTCGCTGACGCTGCTTCCGAGTCGGATCCAGGGACTCAACGACTGGAAGCTGTGGGAGTTCTCGGCGTACACCCAGAACGCCGGGCCCCCGGCGCTGAGAAGATCCCAACTCGCGCTGCGATCCACCGGCGCCCATAGCCACGTGTCGAACCCGCCGTCGGTCTCGAACCGGAGCGAGGATGAGCCGACCTTGACCCTCGAGGTATCGTCGTACACCGCCGCGGTGGCGTTCTGGGCATCGGCGCCCCAACTGCCGGCGGCCGCTTCCGTCAACTCGTCCGGCACCGGCGGCGGACCGGCCTGGGCAAGGGTCCAGGCAAAAACCGGAACAAGCAGGGCCGCCAACCCGGGCCTTAAACAACACCACCTATCGCAGCCGCCGAAGTGACCTTCCACGGAATCACCCATCTCGTCCCATTCCCGATATCAAATGTCGAAACCCTCTCTCGGGGCCGACGGTGCGTCGCCGGAGAAGTTATCCTTTCCTTGTTCGCGGAAACACCCGTGGCGGGAAGACACACCTAACTTAACATAAACGAAGCCCCCCGTCGTTTCAACGAACGACTTCGTGACGCCTTTGCCTGCCAGCCGTCCGGCGTCAGGTCCCGCGCGGCGTCCTGGCGGTCTCGCCTCAGTGTGACAGCTAGGAATGCCCCCGATACTTGTTGCTGTCGGCCGGGCAACTTCCCCGTGATGGTCTGCGTGAGCCTGAATCCGGCGGCCTGTCCCGTCGCCTTGGGGTGGCTCATCTGCTCAGGGACTGCCCGGATCGCGGTCCCACCTGCCTCCTGCCCCCGCCGTCCTCGGCGACGAGGGCAGGAGGAGGAAAACTTGACAGGTGGATGCTTCTCTGCTTGGGGTGGATTTCGGACCTGGCACCATTAAGCGCGAGACTCGCTGACCGAAGACGGCACCAGCCCGGGATTAGCCTCTTGACCGCCGCGCCCCAGACCCTAACCTCGAACCCCGCCGGTGAGTATGTCGTCGGAAAGCAGCCCGCGGGCGGAGCCCGCCCGCGGGCATACCCTCCCTAATACAGAACATACTCCCCCGCGACTCTGGACTCCCCTGAATCTGTCAAACGCCGTGCACGCTTCGAGGGGAAGGCATCGCCAAAAGGACCGGATCGGCCTTCCCCACCATTCCTCTCGCTATCTCCGCGACTACCTGCCTCCCGCACTGCTCACAATCAGAGTATAGCAGCGCTTCGGACAAATGCCAAGGGAAAAACAAGAATTATTCTTAGGCCACTCTCGTCACTTCGTCCCCTCTCTTCTGGGCCTGCCGGGCATGCCCGGCGCCCTTCGGCAGAGAGATGCGAATGACGGGCCAGTTACCTGGCCAGCGGCGCAGGTGGGCCGGAAGCGCGTGCAAGGGGGCACTTGCCTTTCTGCTCGCCTTTAGCCTCTGGTATGGCAGCGAGAACCGTTTGGCACTGTAACTTGCTCAAACTGACCGGTTTCTCTGCGCCCATCGTGCGTGACATCAAAGAGCCGCGGGCTTTGTACGTGTTTAGCGGCCTCCGGAGCGATCAGAGCCGCTTCGGGCGCGATCAGGAGCCAGGACGACTGCCTTGCTCACTCGCGCCGGGTAGGGGAGAGGTCAAATAGGGCGGTAGGCCTGCCTGCGCCGGCGGAGGCGGGAGGTCTCGGGGGCTTCGGCGATGCAGGTGCCCAGGATGCCGCAGGCCTTGGCGATGAGCTGCATCGTGGTGCCGTCGAGTTTCGCCGGCTCGCAGCCCACATCCGGCCAGCCGGCGTCGTCGGGCGTCAGCTTCTCCCAGTTGTAGAAGAGTCGTGCCCAGTCGCTGTTCAGCACTTCGTGCATCTGGCGGCTCGCGTGGCGCGGATACCAGTACACGTCGTGGTACAGCACGCTGGCGATGTAGGCCCAGGGGGCGAGCCAGGTTTTGAGGGACCATTCGAGGACGGTCTTGAGCCGGCCCCAGTAGATCCGGTGCTGCATCCGGGAGGCGAAGGTCATCTTCTTGAACGGGCCTTCGAAGCGCCAGTTCTCCCCGGCCGCCTCGGCATCGCCGACGATCTCGATCTCGCCCGGGTCGCCGCAGCCCAGGCCCCGCTCGTGGGCGAGCCGGATGTACTTGATGTCCCGCAGCGGGTCGAACCCCATCAAGCTGGCCGCGACCGCGTCGATCGCCACCTGGTCCGCCGAGGCCAGCAGCACGTTCTTGATGTGCGGGACCATGCACCGCGGGCCGGGCCCGTCCCCGGCGAACGTCCCGTCCATCACCGCGAAGATGCCGGGATGAATCCTCTTCTGGATCATCAGCAGATCGACGAGTGTCTCGTGGATCACCGGGTGGGTCCAGTGGCGATGCTCGTTCAGCAGGCCGCCGAAGGCGTTCTTCATCGCCCCGGTGGTCGTGGTGAAGACGTGCGTCTTGACGGTCGGCAAGTGGATGATGTTCTCGCCGATGAAGCGCTTCGGAATCGAGAAGCCCCCGGGATACACCTGGTTAAGGCAAAGGAACTGCCTGGTAAGGTCGCCGACCGCATCGCGGATGTTGATCCACTCCTGGCCTTCGTAGAGGTGCACGTTGCGAAGCCGGTGGGCCTGTACGACGTTGAGCTGCTTGTTCTCGCGTTCGCCCAGGTGGGCGTCGATCACCACGGTGCGGTTGTGGCAGGCGTGGATAAGGTCGGGATCGAAGCCGTCGCGCTTCATGGCCCGGATCACGCCTTCGAGTTGCCAGGGGGTCGTGCTGCTGCCGGGGTAGAAGAAGTGCCAGGATATGTTGACCTTGAGGGCAGTGTCGGCGGCCGGGTCGAGCACTTCTCGATACCCGGCAAGGTTCATGACCCGGTGGTAATCCGCCAGCACGGTCGCGGGCTGCGTTCGCACGACGGCTACTCTGGAACGACTCATTGGGGCATTATCAGCCTTTGGCGAGCAACTCCTCAGCGGACTGGCGTAAGCGATCCATGCGGAACGGCTTGTTGATGAAGTCTTCAGCCCCGAAGACCTCCGCACACTCCATGTACCGCTTGCCCTTGTTCCCGGTAATCATGATGACATAGGGCTTGCTGCCGGGGGGCTTGCGGGCCTTGAGCTTCTCCAGGACGAGGAACCCGCTGCGGCGGGGAAGCATGCAGTCAAGAATCAGCAGGTCGGGCTTGTCCCTCAGGGCCAGATTCACCGCCGTGTTGCCGTCCGTGGCCGTCGCGATCTGAGCACCTGTATCCTTGAACATCTCCGCGATCGCGGTCAAGATGTCGGTGTCGTCATCGACAATCAGGATCGATTTGCCGTCATAAGGTTCGGCCATACACCTTTCCTCCGGGAGCAAATAGCGCCAGGTTGGCTTTCCAGATGCATCAGTATAGGCATCCTTCCGGGGTAATGCAATGGCCCGGGCCCCTGAGGAGACCTTATGGGTGCGTGACAGTTCCGGCGGGGACCTTCGGGCGGAGAAGGGGA
>CAZOIA010000074.1:0-25017 GCA_964579675.1 uncultured Planctomycetales bacterium
GAAAGGGAACAGGAAACCGCGGTTGTCGGCAAGCATTTCCTCGGCATACCAGTAGGGCGTCGAAACCACCGCTTTACCCGCCCCCAATGCGTAGGCCAACGTTCCAGAGGTGATCTGCGCTTCCTCGAGATAGGGCGTGATGTAAAGGTCTGCGCAGCCGATATACCGGCAAAGCTCCTCAAGCTCCACGAACTTTGATGAGGCGGACGTGGTCCTCGAGACCCAGTTCGGCCACGCGTGTTTGGAGCCCCATCCGATACGACTCACCAAACTCCCGCTTCAGGTTGGGGTGGGTCGCGCCAAGCACCAAATACAAGGAGTCAGGGCATGCTCTGGTGATTTCCGGCATGGCCTCGATCATGTACTCGATACCTTTGTTTGGAGAGAGCAGGCCGAATGTGAGGATGACGCGCCTGCCCTCCGCGCCGAACTGGTCCTTGTAGTAGTTGGAGTCGACGAAAGGTACATCGGGGATGCCGTGCGGGATGAAAGCGATCCGATCCGTGGGAACACCGTATACCTCGTGCAACATGGCCTCGGCCTTATGGCACATGACGACGACGCGGTCGCTTAGCCGCCACAATTCATCCATGACGCGTCGTTCCTCGTCCTCCGGCTCGGCAAGCACGGTATGCAGGGTGGTGATCAGCGGGACACGCAGCTCACGCATGAAACGCAGGATATGTGCGCCGGCGGGGCCTCCAAAAAGGCCGTACTCGTGCTGGATAACCACGACGTTGGTCTGGCTGGCTGAGATGTACCCTGCCGCCATTCGGTAGTCCGGCTGGATATCTCCCCGGATTTGGAACCTTACCCGTTCAGGATAAGCGTAGGAAACAGAGGGATCGTCTATAGCCAGAACAAAGACTTCGCCTTTGCCGAGCAACTCTTGTTCGATTGCGGCCGACAGGTCAGCCGAAAAGGTGGCAATACCACAGGGGCGCGGCACGTAGGTGCTCACGATCGCCAACCTCTTGACATCGAGACCGGGTATGGTGGGCATGGTTTCTTACTCCCGCGCCCGAACCTGTAGTCTGGCGCACTCATCCGACGGGTGCCTCCGGTTCCTTTCGGGCCAGCCCCGTACGCACCATTATGATCTCCCCTGCTCGCTAAGTACAGGGTCAGTAGCAGGTTGTTCTGGGCCGTTCCAGGCCTGGCGAGCTTACCCCAAGGCGTCACTTGGCGTCACATGTTCGGTGTTGCCTGCTTGGGCGGAATCGGCTTCACGATGTCGCTCTTCATCGCTCACTTGGCCTTCGGCGAATCGGTACAATTGAGCGAGGCCAAAGTCGGAATCCTGGTGGCATCCGCGCTCTCGGGGATCATTGGCTTGGTGATTCTGCTAAGTGCCAAAGCTGGTCGCGGTAGGGACCCGGGTCAGTGATCGTGGTGTCCGAGGAACGGGGGCGCGTCAGCCTGGCAGAGAAGGGCAAGCTAACAACCGTCGCCACTGCGGCAGAACTGAAGGGGCGCCTGGATCTGGAGCGCTTCGCGGGACAGCATCAACCGCAGCAGCGGATTGGCCTGTGGCATCGTCTCGTACGTGAAAACGCTGGCCTGAAACTGGCCTCCTTCGGCCTGGCTTGTCTGGCATGGTTCCTCAGCAGTTTCGAAGCCGACACGGTACAGAGAACATTTGTCGTACCCATTCGAGTATCGCGAGCTCCCAGACAACGTGGTGATCGAGGATGCCGCCCCTACCGAGGCTCGCATCACATTGTCTGGTTATGAGCGGGCCTTCAATCTGATGGTGCCACGTGCGCTCAAGGTATCGCTCGACCTGAGCAGTGTGGGGGAAGGTCAGCAGCAGTGAAACCGAAAGGTATATTGGCATCAGGAGGCCTTTTGGGATGGTTTCTTACTACGTCCGGCACGCAGCTGGCAATCATCAGCAAGAAATCATATTCAGGGTAGGCTCTATGCGTCGGGTACCCCTTCCGGCGCGGGACCTGCCTGCCGGGCCCCTGTTAAAACGAGAGCCTGCAGGAAGCGTGGCAAGCTGGCCCGCACCACAAACCTGGTCATCACGAGCGATCGGCGTGCGATGCCCCCCCTTGAACGATGGATCGCTTCCTCCGCACGGCCTTTGAACCGGATCTCGGTGAGGCAATTTCGGAGGGCGTTAACCTTGTCAATCTACCCCCGCGGGAAATCGCGCCCTGATTCCCTCGTTCTCGACGAGGAGTGGGCGATTCGGCCATTTATGGGCGTCTTCGGTCATGTTGAAAGCGGCCATCCCACTGCGAGCGAAACGGCCGCCGCGCATGAATCGCTGGATTGGGAAACGAGGTCAGGCCTTGCTACCGCAGGCACTGCAGTAGCGACCCATGCCAAGCATCACGTGCTCGCATACCGAGCAACGACGCACAAAGGTGGATCGCTCTCTGCCCGGCCGAACGAGCAGGATCAACAAAGCGATCAGGATCGTGATGGCGGTGCCTGTCAGGTACTCAGCGCGAACATGCTGAGCGACATCAACCACGCCCTGATCCTGCAACCAGTTGACTACGAACCAGAGGTTCGCGAGCAGGAAGACGCCTGCCACCAAAGCCAGAACAGCCACTTTTCGGATTCCGAGGGACATTGGCAATATCTCCTTCTGATTTCAAGGTCCATCATCAACCATAGCGCAAAGGGCGGCACGGCGCAAGTCCTTTTTAGCGCGGATTTGGATAAGGATCATAAGTGGCGCGCTGGCGCGCACTTACGAACAGAAGGAATCATGAACGAGGCCACCACAAGCCTTCACTTCAGGTCAATCGGTGGTTCCATTTGAGAGGATCAACTCTTGTCGGTGTTATCCCAACTGAATCCGACGAAGAGAGCTGTCGCTAGGCCGGGGGAAAAGCGCCCAAAGAATTGGGCGCGGAAAGAATGGTGTGAAAGAAGAAGAGATCAAGCTTCGGGTTGCCAGAACGTCCAACCGTTCGTGACACCACCACCACGGCCCAAGTTGTGGGTCTGGCGATAGGCTTCGGTCGCTTCCAATGCGGCCCGTGTGGGCGTGATGCAGACACGTCCCGCGGCGGGACCTGATGTAATCTGCAGACTCCGCCCGCTTTTGACCTGCGGGTTCTCAACCACGGTCCCCGTGAACACTTCACTACCGACCCGGCCGACAAGCCTGGTGCCTAGCGGCCACCAGGAGTGTTTGCGTCGTTCCTGTCCTGTGCACGTGGTTGCGATCTTGGACTCACGAGTCCTTTGTCGCTCGCGTTCTCCGCGGGCGGGATCATTGACAGGGACTGCTCGAGGCAGGTCATTGTCTGTGCCGACAGGTGCAGTTTCTTCGGCCGACGTTGACAGCGTCTCCAAAACTGCGATCCGTTCGCCGGGTAGCACCACAGGCGCTGCCTTCCGGACCTGATCAAGATCATCGGCCGTCAGTTCATCCGCAACCTGCAACATTAGTTCCGTCTTCTTATCCAACATGTTTGAGCCCTTTCGTCAATGTTCGCCCCAGCAGCTTGCACAGCCGGGCCGGCAGTTCGTCCAACTGTTGAACCACGATCGTGTCCTCCACGATCGCACACAGATTGTCATCAAGAATGCCCAGGCCGATCAGTTCCATACCGGCCTTCGTGACCAGTCCGGCCATGTGCTGGGCATGTGTTGTGGCCGAGTCACTGCCGCCCTCGCAACCGGCTTTCCCATCCGTCAGCACAAGCATGACCTTCCGGGATTCCGGTCTTGGCAGAAGCCGTGAGGCCGCGACATGCATGGCCTCGCCGAGTGGCGTAAGACCCGAGCCCTGAACATTCGGCAGCCGCTGCAAGGCAGCCTTCGCCGGCTCATCGAATCGCTTGATGACGCCAATTTCCAGATTCGAAAGCCGACCGTAGCGCTCACGCAGCCGGGCGGCATCGAATCCGGTCTGTTGCATCACCTGGGCAATATCGACAAGATTGCCCGTGGTGAACGTGAAGGCCTCCGTGGCGACCTTCAGATCCGAGAGCGCCTCGATCAGAACCCGCATGGCACGGCGAGCGACATCCATCTTCCGCCTGGACATGCTGCCGGAGGCGTCGAGGACCACACAGACAGCGGTGGATCGGCCTTGCACCACGCTTCTGGTCCTGAAAACATCCAGCCGGCACCGATCCGTGCCGAGCCGATAGAGCTTTCGGGGGGAGAGTGCCCCACGCGGCTGGTCGTCCTTCCACCAGCGTTTCTCAGCCGACCGCAGAGCGTTGGTCAGACCACGCCGGAGGCGCCTCACGACGTCTCGGTCGCTCTCCAACAGCTCCCGGACCTCGGTCTCCTTGGCGGCTTCCACAGGTTCGAGGTGGTCATATCGCCGCGTGTATGGGCGGTACTTGGCCGAGGCGTCGATTTGTGCAATCTGTTCTGCGATCACACCCTCAACGGCCTCGCCGATCAGCGAACCCGGCAAACCGCCTGCTCCGGGACTGGTGTAACCCTCTGAAGCCTTTGCGGCCGCCGTATCGGTTTCGTTGGGGTGGTTGGGAGGCATTGGCGGGCGGGCGGGCGGGCTTTCCTTCCCATCGGCCGGAGACTGAGGCTCGGGCTTGGCCGCGGTCGTTCCGTGGGCCCCGGGGCTCTCGTTACCATCGACGCCAGCTTCCGGGCTCTGTGTGGACCTGTTGGTCTCGGAGGGCTGGCCCCTGGAGCCGTCGGCGCTGTCACTATCACCGACCTCTCGCTCGTCGCCCTCCTGTGGCGGCGTACCTGCTTGGGAGGACGAAGCCTCCTGAGGGCCCGCGCCGGCGGCGGCGTCTCTGTCTTCATCCGGACTGCGGTCCGGTTGCGGGGGCTCCGGTGCTGCCTGGCGCTGCCAGCGCTCCAATAGCCTGGCTGCGAGTGACGCCGCGTCCGCCGTCGTATGCACGTGCGCGAAGTCATCCAGCAGATCCTCATAACCGGCCAGCTCGGGCTCCAGCCCGAGCATGTCCTGATGGTGGGAAAGGCCGAGATAGACCGCGGTGCAGAAGCGGTCGAACGGGCTACGTTGCTGGATCAGCTGCTGGACCCGTGGCTTGATTTGCTCGAACATCAGGTCCAGATTCCGGCGTACGCCCGGCCATCTTGCCATGGCGTCACGTTCGATCCGAGCATCTTCGACCACGTTCAGCATCCCCAGACAGCCGGGGTACTTTCGTTCGAATTCGCCGGCCGTGTTGAAATCAGAGAAGGCCACGTGAGCCATTTCATGATCGAGATAACCTACCATCATCCGTTCCAGAGACTCATCCATCGGCTCGGGAACCGAGGGGATCACAATCCTGCTGCCGTCTGTCCAGGCCTGGTCACCCTGACAGACGAGCTCGACGTTGAACTGCTCAGTGAGTGTTCGGGCCAGCCGTTCCAGCTGGCTTTCGAATGGATTGGGACGCATACTGCGTCTCCTTCCTGCGATGCGCAAGGAAAGGGCTGCGCCCGCCGCATCGCGTGACGAGCACAGCCCGATTACAGTTGCCTCTTTGGCGAAAACGGATTAGCCGTTCGCCAATGGCCCTACATGATGGTCGAAGGTCTCGGCGATCACTTTGCAGTCTTCCGCAGGGACCTTGTTGAGCACACAGACCGCGAGCGCCCGTTGAAACTCGTTGCCACGCGCCAACCTGGCACATAGCGCGAGAAGCCGTCGCGTGGTGACCACCGTCGTCAGTTCCTCCGCCCCGTGGGCTTTACGCAGATCGCCAGCGGCCTTGACGATGCATGTCAGCAGGTCCTTCTTCAGCGAAGGATGCCGCGCATGCAGCAACCCGATCTCGTGGCGGCCCGGTAGGTAGTCGATGTGCACGACCACGTCCCACCGGTCCAGCCAGCTGAAGTTCAGAACGTTGGTCCCGCTGGCATACAGCCCCGAGTCCGAGCCGAAGCCGAGTGTATTGGCCGTGGCGACTAGGCGAAATTCGGGATGCGGAGCGATGTCCTCGCCTGTGTCGGTCAGCAGCAGATGGCCGCCGGGCTCGAGAACCTGCTGCAACACGAAGCCCACCTCCGGCTGCATGGAATCGACCTCATCCAGTTGCAGGATGAAGCCGTCCTCCATGGCCTGGGGCAGGATACCTTTGACGAACACGGTTTCCTTGTCCCGGTTCACGGTCCAATGGCCGACGAAATCGCCGACCGAGGTCTCGCCGTTAAGCGACACACGCCGCACAGGCCTGCGTACCTGGGCCGCAATCTCACGCACGAGCGAGCTCTTGCCGGTGCCGCTGGGACCGTAGAGGAACACCCGTTCGTTGTGTTCGATGGCCTCGGCCACGTCCCGGGCCTGGTCGGTCCAGACGAACGTCGGATCCGGATCAGGAATGAGCGGATGCTCCACACCGTACCGGGCGGTCATGGGACAGCTTGCGACATCAAGCTGATAGTGGAGCAGTTCGTTCTTCTTGTGCACATTGCGCCGGGCCACAAAGGCCGCGAAGGCGTCCGTGCACAGTGACTGCTCCGGAAAACGCTGCCGGAACACCTCCGGCTCGATCTTGTGTCCATCCCGCAGGTGCGGGATCAGGGTGAATTCGACGCTCTGCGCGCAGAGCGGGCAGGTCAGTTTGTCTGACATCTCGTTCTCCTTTTCGTTGTTGGGACTTCAGGGAAACCAGGCCCGGATGGGGCCTTCGATTACGCGCGGGACGTGTGTGATGCCCGCGATTCGGAGGGTTGCAGCGGTTCAAGCGGCGGCAGGCCCAGTTGGTTTCTGGCCTCCCGGCACTGCTTGTCGCCGGCCTCCATGGCCACGCAGGTGTTCGGCCTGGTGGGGTAGATGGTGCAGTACCCGCCCGCCGACAGAAATCGGCACGGACGGCTGGCGGCGAGCACGATGCACCGGTCGTCATCCGACAACTCGCCCATGGTGCGTCGCTCTCCGCTCACATCCGCGTCCAGCACTCCGGGTTCGCGAAGCGCATCGAGGTAGTACGCCTCGACAATCAGCGTACCCCGGCAACAGGCACCGCAGCGGTCGCACTCATATCGTGAAGTCATCAGGCATCACCTCCTGGCAGGTTGATCGCACAGGATTCCACGCATGTGCGGATACCCTCCACATAGCGAGGATCGGTCACGTCAATGCCAGCGCACGCGTGCGCCAACACCATGGACTCGACCGCGTGCATCGCCGTGTTGAACTGATCATCGTTCGGATCGGACGCGTGCAGGCTGGACGTGACATTGCCCGACCTGCGACCCCGCGCATCCGCATAGGTCAACGACAGCTCGATCCAATCGGCATCGAGCGATAGCCGGATGGTCACATCCCGCTTCCCGGCGCCCGAATCGGATGGGCTGGGCTCCGGGTTATCAACGAGCGCGGCACGCACGCTCTGAATGTCACCGATCGCCCGATCGAGTCGTGTCACGTACTCGCGGGCATCGATGTCGTCATCCGCCTCGCGACACAGGAACAGAAACAACGTGTCCGCTGCGTTCTCAGCCCGTGCCTGGAACTCGCCGATTGTTTCGGTCGGTCCCGGCGGGTCGATCGGCAGCAGGTCGTGATCGGGATAAGCTTCGTAGATCACGTGGGCAGCCGTTTGGCTCCAGTCATTCCGTGGTTTCATCGCTTGCCTCCTCATGGGGAAATCTCCATCGGCCGTCCGCGACAGCGTCATCCTGCAGGGCGTCCAACAGATGAATGATCCCTGACAAGGCATCGAACTCGGACGAACGGTCGCGATGGCGATTCCGTATTGCCAGCAAAACAAGTTTCTGTTGATGAAGCAGACTCCAATCGACTTTGCTCAACGATTCAAACATGGGGTAACACCTCCTTCTTGCGCGTACCTCGCCTCTGGGAGATCGCGCGCTGAAGATAATGAACAAGAGTAAGTGCGCGGATGCCCGGGACGTTCCGGTGGGCCTGCACGAAGCCGGGCCGCGCGTCAGGAGTCAGGCGTCCTTCCTGCGAAGGTGCGCCGTGTCGACGTAGCCGTATTCAGCCATCTCACGCATCGCAAACAGGCGGACGAAGGCAAAGCTCGTCCCGTTGGTTCCTTCCTCCACCGAATGGGCTTCGCCGATGATCTGTCCCTGTTCGATCACCCAGTGGCTGAACGCCGGATCGGAACACACACCAGACCCGGGTGCGACCGCCAGTACCCCGGCCGCCTGGCTGAGACCCGCGATGAACCGGGCCATTTTCAGGCCTTGCTCTTCCCGCGAAATCGGGTCAGACTCGCAGGCGGGGATTGGGCGGCCGATGACCTCGATCTGATCCGGCGCCAGCTCGATCACGACTCGGCCATTCTCCTGGCCGTACCACTCCACATAGGGGTAATTAGTGTAATCTGCTGGTGGCAGGCCTGCTGTGATATCACCCACCTCACCGGTCTGCTCAATCGACATCCCGTGCATGTAGCTGGCGGCCTTCGGATCGTCCTTGTAGCCGTTGCCCGTGAAGCGGATCTTCGCGCCGCGAATATCGCGGTGAAAGTTGCCCGCCAGGTCGAACATGACCTGTTTCGTCATCCCCGCGAACCGCATCCAGCCCGTGACCTTGCCGGGGTTGGTGTTATCCAGTTCGCCTTCCAATAGATACTCAGTTGGTCTCCATGCCATGATTGCACCTCCAGGACGTTCGTCCCATTGTCCTTATGTCCGTGACGGCACGCCTCGCTGATTGGGCGTGCCGTCCTGTCATACCGGCCGCGAGTCCTGCACGCGCAGGATCACCACTCGATGGCCGGTTTACTACCGTTCGTCAAGAATTGGATTGAGAGGCGGGTGGCTCGATTGTTTTCTTCGAGCCGTTGGCGAAGTGGATCGTGACCTTGCCGGTGTGCAGGATCGTGGCTCGCCGCCACTCTGCGAAGCCATCAAACGGTTCAAGGATGCGCCGCCGGAGGCTTTCGTCCGGCCCGGCGAGTTGATCCCAGAATCGGTCCATCTCCTCGGAAAACTGGTCCTCCTGCGTCTGCCATGTATCCCCTTCATCCGAAAAACCACCGAGATGGTACAGGATGTCCGTGATATTCAGCCGCTCGCGAGCTTCGGGAGTGAGCAGCACGTCGTGGTCCCACCAGGCGTTCTTGCGATCCTCCCGCACCGGCTGGACAGCCATGCAAACTGGTGAATTCCAGGTCTTGCCATCGCTGGTGTGAGCGGTCACCGTCAGTGAGTCCACGCAGATCACATGCCCGCACCAGATGGTGGCCTCGTGCAGGACCTTGCCGACCGTCACCTCGACCTTTCCGATCATCGCCAGCTTGGCCCAGCCGTACCCATCATAGTCCCGGTGGATGCTCACCGGCACGAAAGGCTCGGCGAACTTGCCCAGCGCTCCCAACAGATGGGCGTTGGCCTCATCCGTCTCTTCTTCCGAAGCGTTGTCATCGAAGCGGTAGCACCTGGCCAGCGGGAAGTCCTTCGGCATGGTCACTTCGATCGGCTCGGGATCATCCCCGGTGAGCAAGCCGACATGATACGTTGGGTTGGCCTCAGGCAAATCAATGCCCAATTCCTTTGCCCGCAGGTACTCCTTATACGACAGCCGGTGATAGCCCCGCTTCTGCAGGAAGCGATACGCCTCCAGCTCCAGCGCTGCCAGGAGCTCCTTGTAGGCCTCGTTCTCGATGAGCTGCGTCCTCGCAGGCAACATCAGCCGGATGCCCGTGGGCTCGTCGGTCATGTCCACCAGATAGTGCAGGCCGTGCTCGGTCACAGGATGGTGGTTGAAGGCCACAACCTGGCCGTGGAAGTTGACGATCACATTCACCCAGTGCCATTGCTCGCGCTTGCAGGAATGGTGCCAGGGGTTCAGGTCCTGGCTCTCGCGGACCTCGATCCGGCAGCCGAGCTGCGGATGATGGGCCGCTTTGTCTGATACAAAAGGTAGCTGGGTGCATTCCTGGCCGTCCACCACAACGGATATGCCGCAGAAGACGGCGTTGAGTTCCACGGCCGATCTGTCCCACGGCTCATCCTGGAAGGTCAGTGTAGTTCCCGGCTGGCATTCAGGATCGTCGTGGATCTCGACCGGCACCCCGGTCCAGCCGTCATCACCGATCGTGACCATCTTGCCATTGGAGCGAATCGTCACTTCTCTGGGCGACAGGCAGAACACGCCCACGCCAGCCGGGTCTTCGGTGGCCTCCATGGCCTGCTCCCATCCGGAGCCGCCCAGGTCGAGCAGCTTGGCGAAGTCTTCAATACCTTTGCCGTTGTCGCGGACGGTCACGTTGCCGTCCTGGTTGGTAATCTCCACTTTCGTGGCTTCGGCTCTGCGGGCATTCTGCAGGATTTCGATGACTCTGCCCTGCAGCGTGCCCGTAAACAGCCGGTTCGCCTTGGTCAGCAGCCTCGGGTTGACCATTGCTTGTATGGTTTGCATTTCATATTTCTCCACATGGTTGTTCTGGCGACACCATGCCGTAGCTGGTCATGGTGTCGCCTGGTCTTGACGCCACGGTCACGGTCCGCGCACGCGCGCGGATATCACCGCGTACCGCTGGCACCGGGGATGAAACAGACGGTTCGTGGATTGAGCTGACGGGCTCTTGATCAGACAATCTTGAACGGCGGCAGCTCAGGCAGTTGGGGGCAGA
This sequence comes from uncultured Planctomycetales bacterium, assembly GCA_964579675.1. Classification (GTDB taxonomy): domain Bacteria; phylum Planctomycetota; class Phycisphaerae; order UBA1845; family PWPN01; genus CAZOIA01. The sequence continues at coordinate 10,515 of CAZOIA010000074.1, forward strand.
GGGTGCGAAGGATCTTCTTTGCTTTGCCGGCGCGGCCGGCCTCGAGATGCTTGAGCGCCTTGGCTACCTCCTCGACCGGCACGTACGCCGACTGGCTGTGGTTGCTTCCGACGCGGGACAGCGGCTCGGCCATTCCCGGGCGCCACTCAACGATCTCCGCGTCGCGCTCGTACTTGCCCTCACTCCGCCGCGTATACGAGAGACCCAGGGCACGGCAGGCGCTCTCGAGTTCGGGGAATTCGCCATACGACGCCTGGTCATCGCACAGCCAGAGCCGGCCGTCACGAAGCGACTCCAGCAACTCATCAGCGGTGGTCGGCGTGAAGCAGGCATCGCCCCATTCAAGGCTTACGCGGGCCTTGCTCACGGCCTTCAAGAACTCGGGTAATTGACCGCGGCTCAATCGGCCGCCGATCCGGATCTCAGCACACAATCGCTCGGACATGGTAAGTCTCCTGCAAACGGTTTCGGTTTCGTTAACGCACCGGTGGTCCGCCGACTCAGTCACGGTCTGCGCGCGCAGAATCCCCGTGACCGGTCAGGGCATCGAATCGCTTGGTTCAGTTCAGATTTCGGGAAGGGGCTTGCTCAGGCGGGTTGGTTGAGCCGGGTAGGTTGATGGGCAGGCTGCAAGGCGGGCTTACACCAGCTGGTGAGTTGGGCAGCCAGGTCGGGCAACTGCTGCTCGATGAGCTCGATCAGCTTGCCCAGGAAGCTGTGATAATTGACGTCTTCGAGGTCCTCGAACAGCTTGCGGACGTTGGCAGGGCTCCAGCGCTTGGGCACGACCGTGTACGGCCCCCAGGTATCCCGCAGGACGTCGGCCGCCACCCACTCATCCTCGAAATGCTCGTCATCCTTCTCTTCGTACGCCAGTGCGTAGATCTCCTGAGCAGTGGTGCCCAGTTTATGGGTAGCAAACTGGTCCGCCAGCCACATGATGCAGCCTTCGGACGTCTCGCCCGACTCCTGCCAGTAATAGGGTGTGCCGCCCTCCCGCAGGACCCGATGCTCGATAGGCGGGTCATACTCCCAGAGGTAGTGCCAGCCCAGGCCCAACCGGTGGGGTTGCACATGAATCCGCCGGGGTTCTCTTGCGGCAGTCTGTGGTTGTGTTACCATTATGTCATCTCCTGCTGGCCGTGTTCATGTTCCTTGCCAACACGCACCCAACACGGCCTTGAGTAGTGCGTATCGAACCGGCCTTACGCGAACCGGTTGTCTCGATTCACAAGTCATCCGTTCTCATCCTCCGTCTCCCAGACCGACTCGGCGCACTTGTCGCCGTTTTCGTCGGTCGTGAGATCCTCCTCGTCGGCGCCCTCCACGTCGTAGTCGCGGACGACGATCCGGAGATCGGCCGGGATTCCCTGGATCCACTGGACCAGCCCGCCGTATACGCCGACGGTGATGGTCTTCTTGTTTGTCGCATCCATAGTTCGTACCTCCTCATGGTTACCCAAGCGGCCCGATGCCATCGCCTCCATAGGGCCACAGGTATTTGATAAACACAGGCGCGGGCGCACGCGCGCGGATTCGTCACCTGAGCGATGAAGTTGTGTGGTAACGGTATGGAATCCGGGTGCTACGAGATGGGCTGCGGGCAGGGTGTGGGGGCGGACTGGGGAGCGGGGGTCGCGGGCGCGGTGTCCAGGAAGCGCATGAAGCCATCCCGATACTCAACCGGCCGACCGACCCAGCCGGGACCTTCGGCGTCGAGAATCGCCCAGGCACAGCCATTGTCGATGGGAAAGGCCCCGGGAGACTTGCCCGAGACCATCACCTCCAGACAACCGCCATGTTGGACTACGCGTGTGACCACGCCTTTGCAGTAACTCATGTATCACCTCCAGTCTTTGCAGGGGGCTTTCTTAACCACCTGACCGTCAGGCGGCTTCGTGGATCACGTCGATCTGATGCGGCTCCACGTACATCACGACTCGACCGTTACGTTCCGAGTCCCATTCGATGTACGGGAAGTCCGTGTACTCCGCCGGTGGCATGCCTGCGGTGATCTTGCCGGCACGGCCGGTCTGATCCTCTGCGAATCCTTCCATGTGCCGCGCTGCGTCGGCCTCGCGGCCAAGGAATCGGCCGGAAAGGACGATCTTCTTCCCTTGGATGTCGGAGCAGAAGTTGCCCTCCAAATTGATAACTGCCCTGCTCTTCATGCCTGCAAACTGCAGCCAGCCGGTGATCTTGCCCGGCTGTGTGTTGTCCAATTCGCCCTCCAATAGGTATGGCGTCGGTCTCCAAGTCATGATTTCACCTCGCTTTCGTTTTTGTGATGGCACGTCTCGCCTGCTGGACGTGCCATCAGGGTTCAATGTCTATCGCATGCCCCTGACAAATCAGGACATGAGGCGCAAGATTGTGCCCGCAAGCCCCGCGGGGCCTGTCTGCGTTTCTCGTCGAGAACGGTGTCTGGGAAGGGTAAGAGAGAATCAGCTAACGAAATCCCGGGCTGGCATGCTGCCAATCCCTGTTTCTCGTCGAGGATCCGCTTCGTGATGACCGCTTCGCCAAGGCGTGGGTCCGTTCACGTGCTGAATGATCCTCGGGCAAGGCCCGCGATGTTGCCGCGGGGTTAGCCTTACCCATTACGCATGTGAGCGTATGTGAGGATTGTAAAGTAGTGAAAGGTAATGCAAGCTCCTTTATATATGCTTCGGTCTCGCGATCCCTGTCCCCCAGCGCGTCTCTGCTACCCGGTGCTGATGTTGTTGGCTCGGGTTACTCGTTCTCTTGCGGCCCGCAAAGCAGCTACAGCGGGGTCATCATATATCTCCTGGCCCGGGATCGTTCCGTTGTACCGTTGAATACGGACATTCGTAATGTTCATCGCTCGCAGCAAGTGGTCCGCGCACTCGGGGTGTTCCATCACGAAGCAAGTCGGGACCGCGGCGCAAGGCAGCGGTGACGCCGGATACTCGGGTGGCTCGCATACCTCAACCTCTCTGAGGCCCAATGTCAGAAAGATGTTGACAACCAGTCCGGTCAGAATGGTTATCGTGACGATCGCCATCATAATGATCAGTTTCATGTTCTTCATTCGTTCTTCACCTCCGTTCTATTGTTCCGGGCTTGCCTATCCATGCTGGCAACAGCGGCCCGCTCGGCTTCGCCGCTGTTGATGCATTCATCCGGTCGCAGCAAGTGGACCAATGCCTGATCCTTCACCATACGGCCGCGATGTACGTCCTTACGCCACTGATCAATCCGGTCGGCCAACTGCCGCAGGGCGGTACTCATCCGGCTCGACAGCTTCCAGCCCTGCTGGCCGCCGTAACGGCTGTTCATCCAGGTCACGTGTTCGATCAGACCCAGCCTGGCCAGCTTGGCCCGGGCCCGTTCCAGTGTTCTCCGGGAGATGCCGTGCTCGCGTTCGAGATCGGCCAGCGATTTCAACAGTCCATCGCCTGCCTTCAACCTGAGCAGAATGCGCGCCGCGGCGTGTTGTTGATTGCGATTGCCGGGAAACAGCATCTCGGCCAGATCAGTGATGTCATCAACCAGGCAGATGCGCCGGTACCGAAAGTCAATCTTCGTAGAGCTTGTCATTTTCGATTATCGCCCTCTGGCGTTTCTTGCTCGTCTGAGTCCCGCAGGCGGTCTGCGGACTGGAAGCCCATGCGCGCGATCTCTTGGTGCAGACTGTATCGTTCCTTGCTGATCCGTAGGGCGCAGTCCCGCAAGTGGGTGCCGAAGTGGGTCTCGACGAAAAGAATTGTCTCGAAGGACGAGACATAGATATTATTAAACAACCTTTGGAACCGCCACCGCACACCCTGCCTTGAGATGTGAAACGCCTGGTGGATCTTGTCCGCGTATGTGCCGCGCAAGATCATGTAGCTGGGGCGGTCGCTACGCAGCTCAACGCTCAAATCCTTCGATTCCATGAGCCGCTTCAACTCGCCCAGGAACTCAATATCCTTCTGTGTCAGTTTCACATGTCCTCACCAGTATGGTCTGCCCTTGCTGCCAGATTTGTACCAGTCCGGCATGGGCCATGAAGATGATCGCGACAAACCGCCATATCCGGTCCATCCGCGAGTTGTCTTCCAACGCGGGTAGATCGTCAAAGCACATCTCGATCGGCCCGATATGCGCCTGTAAATGCTCTTGGTAACGATTCAGGTCGAATCCTTTGGCCAGCGGTAACCAGGCGGCCAGGTCGGCCACGCCCACCAGTTCATCCAAGGCGCCGGCCAGCCCAGGAACCATGTCCAGGTCCGCCGCCATTCCTGCGACGGGCGCCGAGCGAGTCACAGCGAATCCCCTGCTGATCTCCCGTCGCTGCTGGGCCTGGCGCTCGCGCGACTCGGCCATGCGCAGCCGGAAGTACTCGCGATCGAACACCCGCGCGTCGAACACGAATCGCGAAGGGACATCCCGCCCGCAGCGCCCACACTGGTACCGACAGATCCGCAGTCTCGGCGTTCCATCACAAGCCGGGCACCGTTGAAATGCGATGGTCGGGTCGAACGTGTGCGCGCACGTGCTGCAGCGGCACTCACTCTCGCCGACCATCGTCAACGTGCCGCCACATACCGGGCAGCTGTGCCCGGACAGCATGACCTCGTAGTAGTACCGGCGAGTATGCTCGTACAGAGTTTCCACCGCTCGGGCCAAATCGAAGGCCATCGCGATGATATCGATCTCGCCCTTCATGCCATGGAGTGCGGCTCTTCCGGTTCGGACTCGGCCGCTGAATCATCCAATTCGCTTTGAGGATAGGACGTCGGTGCGTCCTCAACAGGTCGCTGGTATCTGGGCGTAAATTTCCGGCGGCACTTCCTGCAGCGACGGATCCTCCGTGCGCCCATGGTTTTGGTCTTCCGAACCCCTTTGCTGACGGTTTCCGTCGATCGACAATAGGGACACGCATGTGGTCTTCCCATGAATTATCACCTCAGGGACACGCGAGGGGCCTGGTACATATAAACCTTTGCCACCACTGCCTCGTGGAGGCCCCGCGCCGGTCCCGGTCCGCGCCTCGATCTATCTGACTGTTTTGTTCGGGAACGTTCATACGTCAACTCGCACCGGCCGGTGCAATACGGTGAGCTGTCGCACCGATGTATGACCCCATAGCACGCCCACGAGGCCGGGCGAGACCGAAGCATTTATATAATCAACCACATTCACCACTTCCAAGGAGTAAACTCAAGGTGATACCATGCACTTCAACCAATCCAACCTACCCGAACAGATGAACTACCCCCGGCTTTCACACTATTATCTATACGGTCGAAAGCCTCTCTACGGTACCGCAACCGGAACCGCCTCTTATGGACAGGCTCACGATCACTATCGCCACAACTCTTTCTCATCCGGCAAGAACCCTGGTCGACTGGACGGTGGCCCCCAAACCGTCGAACAACTGGTCGACCAGGGATACTTCGCCGTACCCCGACGCGAATCCGAAACCGCCTTCTTGCACGATCGCCGTGACACCTCCTGGCTGGGTCTTGACGACGTACTGACTCAGGCCCGGCAACGTCACGAGATCTACAAACAGAACATACTTGATCTCCAGTGGTCAGAGTGTTACGCATTCAACGAACTGGCCCGTAGCGGCTGGCCGGCAACACAAGAGCAGTACGCGATCTACGAGCGGCGCATGCAGGACCTGCGCGCTGACAAGCGCGCCGAGCGCGTCACCCTCTGGCGCGACGTATCCAGAATCAGAGAACGGATCCCCGAATCGGCCCAGAATTACCTGTCCACCCTGCGCAAGCTCGAACTGCTGAATGACATGGACGGTGATCTCATATGATGATCCGTGTGCAGGAGCTGTGCCGGAAACTCAAGCCCGTGCTCGGCAGGAAGATCGACCGGCTATGGGCCGTCTACCTCGCTGAATCGGATGCGGCCGGCAAGGCGGACATCGAACAGACGCTGGAGCTGCTGGCCGCCAAGCATCTTGGCCAGAGCTACGAGCCGGATCGATCGCCGTTCCCACCGCCGAACAGGCAGTTCGCTCAATCGGGTGATATCGATATTGGAACCATGACCTATGGCAACCGACAGCTGTATCCATTCCTGCTCAAGAGCAGGCGTCTCAAGGAGCACATTCTGATCGCCGGGCGAAGCGGTTCGGGCAAGACCAACCTGACCTTCGTGCTCATGAAGGGCATCATGGCCCGCGGCATCAAAGTCCTGGCGATCGACTGGAAGCGTGGCTACCGTGATCTGCTCGCACTTCAACCCGATCTGCATATTCATACTATTGGGCGCGACGTCGCCCCTTTCCGATTCAACCCTCTGATTCCGCCGCCCGGCTGTGAGCCGAACGTCTGGATCAAGCTGATCGTCGATGTCATCGCATCGGCGTATCTGGGCGGGGAGGGGGTCATTAGTCTCCTGGTGGCCGGACTCGACAAGCTTTTTCGCGACGCCGGCGTATTCGACGGCACCGTGACCCGGTGGCCAACCATCCAGGACCTCCTGGTCTGGCTCAAGACCACCAAGCTCAAGGGCCGGGCCGGGATGTGGCAGGCCTCGGCGGAACGAATCCTGCTGGGCATGACTTACGGCGAGTTCGGCTCCGTCGTCAATACGCAGGACAACAGCCACGTCCGTGATCTCCTGGATCACAACGTCGTCCTGGAGATGGACGGCCTCTCCAGCAACTCCGACCGAACGATGTTCTCTGAGGCGGTCACGCTCTACCTGTACCGATACCGACTGGCCCAGGGACCGCAGAAGGAACTGACCAATCTCATCATTCTCGAAGAGGCCCACAACCTGTTATTACACAAGGCTTCGGAGACCCGGGAATCCATCCTGGAGAACTCGATCCGAATGATCCGCCAGTACGGCATGGGGTACGTATTCGTAGACCAGTCCGCGTCCCTGCTGAGCAAGGTCGCCTTCGCCAACTCGTACGCGACTATCGCCCTGAGCCAGAAGCTCCAGAACGATATCCGGGCGATCGCGTCAGCCATGAATCTCACCGATGAGCAGAAACAGGCGCTGACCACGCTACCCGTCGGCACCGCGATTGTTCGGCTTGCGGATGAGCATCCCGAGCCGTTCCTGATCAGAGTACCACTGTTCCCCGTATACGAAGGCTCGGTATCCGACGATCAAGTGCGGAATCGGATGGCCGGTTGTTCCGGTGATTCCGCCGGAAAGAGACCGTATCAGAGACTACCGACGGAGATTACGCCTGTTCCCGCCCAGGATAGAAACAAAAGAGAAAATGAGAATCCCCACCCACCATCCCCCGAAGAATCACAGATGACAGAAGTTACCGACGATCTGTCATGTGATTCTGGACCTGATCCACCCAGACAAGGCCCGGAGATGTCCCGGGAAGAGATTCGGTTCCTGGCCGACGTGGCCGCCAGACCGTTGTCGACAACCGTGGCCAGGTACCAGCGGCTGCACCTGTCCCGCCGTAAGGGCAACGCCATCCGTCAGAATCTGCTCAAGGCCGGCATCATCGAAGCTGTGGCTATCGCCACCCGCTCCGGCCAGGTTGTCCTGTATCAACTGGCTGATCTGGGTAGATCCGTCTGCAACGATGTCGGTATTGATCCTGGCAAAGCGCCGCGCGCCAGCCTGGAGCACCGGTTCTGGGTCACCAGTGCTGCCGAGCACTTCGAGAGCAACGGATACGAGTTAACCCGCGAATTCGCGATTCAGGGTAACGGCGCCGTCGACCTGGTGGCCGAGCGCCCCGGCGAGCGGATTGCCATCGAGGTCGAGACCGGCAAGTCGGACATTCAGAAGAACCTCACTAAGATCCGCGGCGCGGGCTTTGATCGCATCATTCTACTGGCCACGTCGCCTGAAGCTGTCAGCGCGTGCCGCAAGGCCGCCCACGTTGTCGATTCGCGCGACATGCCAATCGTCGAGCAGCTCACCTGGCTGGATGTGTCATGAGTCAGCTGAACCAGCAGCGCCAGATATGCTTGGGCAGCCGAATACAGAGCGCCCGATAGATTATTCTCAGAAGTAGCCAGAGCGGGGTGGGCTACGTGGCCCGTACGAACGCCTGGGGGTCGGCCGATATGAATGTGGCTGTGCGCCCTGGCGTCCTGCGCTCGCCGCTCGATGCGGCGCGAAGATCTCATCGAGAATCCGATACGCCTCCACGACACGTGCAAGCAAACCATCTGTTCCATGCGATCCAGCCCCCATCGATATCCCGGCATACGCGTCCGGCACGCGATAGCCGAGGTCCAGGTAGCTGGCGCGCGTGCGGTCAGCCAGACTGCTGCCGGGTGCTATGCCGAGGAGAACCTCTGGATGCTGATACACATACGTAATGCCGTAGCGGTCGAGCATCTGCTCGGCATGGATGTACGCAAGCTGATCCCTGACGGGACTGTCTCGGAACCCTTCCGGACCCTGACCGGGCGCAGTGTGTCTCATTTGCCCGTGCCCTCCGAGAATTCCTTTACCAGCTCCCCGACGATCGCCGCCAGCTTCTGCTCCGTTCGATCAATAGCACGGAACAACTCGTTGTTGTGTGCCTGCAACTTCTCGGCAACTTCCAGCAATTCGGCGAGTTTTCGATAGTCATAGTGCGCCAGTGCCGCCTGTGCATCCAGTGTCAACTGGCGAATCCGACGCTCGTTCTCCGCCACTGCCGCGTCGAGCCTTTCCAGGCGCTTGTCGATCTTCAGCTCCTCATACCGGGCATCCAGTTCCTTCAGAGCCCTCTTGCGTGGTGCGTCCGGCAGCTTGCGAACCAGTCGCTTCAGTTCGTCTATCCGCGTCAGGTGACCCTTGCGGAAATGATGAGCACGCTCGCGCAAGCGAGCGAGGCGTTCGGTGAGCCAGCCTTCGGCGGGCAGGATTTGCCGGATTCTGGACATCACGGCCGTAGCATCTTGAGGATGCTCGGGCAGCGTCGTACTCCGCTGGCGAAGCCCGTCGAGAACCTCGCGCAAGCGGTCTCCCGCTCGCCGATCGTCATACAGGTCATGCATGTCATGGCGGATCTCGTCAACCTCGGGTCTGGCACTCGCCGAGCAGAGCTGAGGTTCGTGACCGGCGGGAGCGAAGTGAACATGGCGCGCAGGCCCGTGCCCGTGCAACACAAACGCGACAATGCCGACGATCAGGGCTACGATAGCCAAGCTCTGGATGACCTGTGGCGCGATCGGCCAGTCCACGCCCAATACCCACGCCACCAGGATGCTGGCGCCGAAAGCGATCCCGGCGCCCGACCAGGAGCCGCCGGTCTGCCGGATCCCCTGGAACATGATCATGGCCAGCAGGATCACCACGAAACCGATCGCGACCGGCCCCAGGTTGCGGATCGACCAACCACGCTGGTACTCCCACCAGACCAGGCCTACCGCCAGCGCCAATCCCACGGCCGCGGACATGGCGACAGCGGACCGCTGATGATCAAACCGCTTGGCCAGTACGGCGTAGACCAGCGCGGTGAAGAACGTGAATGCGAGAATGAAGTCGGGCAGCAACGATTCGAAGAACAGTGCGAATGGCGGGTGCAGGAAAGGATTGGGGAAGATCATGAGACCTCGTGAGGAGACGCTCATATATAAACATTACCATTCCCTGTCGTCACCATGAGGGGGTGACCAGCTCCCAGTCCGACAACACCCATTTCGATCCAGGGATCCCAGTGGCAGTAGTTTTCCACTGGAACCATATATTATATATATCTTCTTCTCTTACTTACTACTACTACTACTACCACACAGAGACAACGCTTATAAACCTTACCCAGGACCTTCCGACCGATGTTGTTACCAGCCAGTGGTAACCGGACAGAGACGCCACTCGCGCTACTTCGCTGAGTTCCACTCGAAACGCACTCTCACTGGCAACCGAAGGTTTTATATAGGTGCGCTTCCAGTGAACGCATATGGAGGTGGTTTTCCAATGGAACCAACAACCGTGCGCAGCCGCATGGCCGATCGTATTCGGCACATGGCGACCCATGCTATCGTCAAGGACCGGCGCTTCCTGGACGACGAGCAGCTCATCCAGTCCGAGCAACTAGCCGTGCTGGAGGAGATCTTCAACGCCAACGTCCGGGACGCCGAGATTCAGGAACTCAGCAGCCACTTCGCCGGAATCCTGCGCCGTGATCACCCGTGTCATCTGGCCATCTGGGGCAAGACCGGGACCGGCAAGACGCTTACGCTCATCTTTTTCCTCAACCTACTAGCAGAGATGGCGCGAGCCCAGAACGTGCCCATCAGACATGAGCACCTGGACCTCTCGACACCCCGGCCGTGCTTCCGTGCCCTCAATGACCTGGCCTGTCTGTTCAATGCCAGCAAGCGCTACAAGAAGGGAATCTCCCTGGAAGAGCTCATGCTCCGGATCGAGGCGGAGCTGTCCACCTATCGCGGCTATCTGATCCTGTTCGTGGACGAGGTGGACAATGTCCGGCGCGACCGCGACACTTTCCTCACCTTCCTCGTTCGCCGGCTGCCCCAGCGGATCGGTGCCAAGTTGATTCTGATCTTCGTCTCCAACCGCCTGAACTGGCCCGATCACCTGGACCCGCGCGTGAAATCATTTCTCAAACTCAATGAGTTGATCTTCAAGCCCTACCACGCCCTGGATCTCCAGCACATCCTGCGCATCCGGGTGGAAAAGGCCTTGAGTCCGCGCTCCGTACAGCCCGGCGTTATCGAGAAGATCGCCGCGATGGCCAGCCAGGACCATGGCGATGCCCGCAAGGCCGTGGCGCTGTTGGCCAAGAGCGCCTACCTGGCCGAGAAAGCCGGGACCCGGGTATCGCAGGCCGTGGTCGATCAGGCCGCAACCGAGTTGGACCAGGACCGCTATCTTACTTTGCTGCGCTCCGCGCCGGCCCAACTCCAGGCGGCCATGGCCGCTGTGATCGAGGCCGCGCAGCGCTCCAGAGGCACCCCGATCGGGACCGGCGAGGCCTACGACGCCTACAAGCGGTTCTGTCAGAGGGTGGGGTTGCGGGCGCTGACGGGGCGGGCGTTCGGCGATCTCCTGGCCGAACTCGACATCTACTCACTCCTGCGTAGCCGGATCCTCTCGCGGGGCCGCTACGGCCGGTCCCGCCAGATCACACTCGATTTGCCGGCTGAACTGGTGGAGAAGATCCATGCCACGATTAGGATGAATTTCCAGATGGGGTAGCCGGGGCGAGACCGACCCCGTATTCGGAACGAATCAGTTTTGTCCACTCCGCCAAGGCGGATAGTAGCGACTGGGCAGATGCACGATCCTGAGACGGGTAGGGTCTCCCGGCACGTCGCCGGGAACCTCCACGTAACCGCACAAGGTCCCGGCAATCTCACCCGTATCGCCGGGATTGAACCTCTCGCCCTCGTTGATGACTCGGTGGGCATGGTTGTTAAGGACAGACGCCGCGTCATTCGAGCAGAAGCCTGGAACCAACACCTGGAATTCCTTGTGACCATAAGCCTCCAGGCCATGCGTGTGCGCGTTAAACATCTCCTCTGCTGTCTCGGCAACCACAAAGTGGATCTTGACCACTTTCTTCACGTCGACTGGAGTCATCGGATTGCCCTCGCTCTCCATATCCGAGAGCGGCAGCGGCAGCTTGGTGGTTTCAGGGGCTGTCCTGATTCTGACGGGTGTGCTCATTCTACCACCTCTTCGGAAACTTCCGCGTCCGTCTGCTCCTTTCCAGCGGTCAGCATCGCTTCGAAGGCCTGAAACAGCACGAAGATCGCCAGCGGAATCTCGTTGCGCGAGAAGCTCTGCGACGTCTTCCACTTACCGTCGCGGTCCTTGTAGCGGCGACTCACGGACGCTTTGAGGATTACTTGCTTTTCCCCTCCGATCGTCACCTCGTTCTCCCACAAGGCACAGCCAACCTGGCCAGCCCGGAATTTCTGAATCGGTTTTGACGTTTCCATTTTCACACCTCGAAGCCTGCCGTCTTATGCGGCGGGCCTCTTCGCGTCGCGATGAAGAGGCTCGAACGCCTCTCCTTCCTCGGTCAGGATGCCGTCAACAATGGTCGCCGCGGTCCGCTGGATGCGCTCAAGTGAGGCAAGAAGCGTGTCGCGGTCACCCCGGTAGAGTTGGATGTAGTCACTGGCAGCTGAGTGTGTGTCTAAGCCTATGACCTGACACACGACGAACGCCGCCGCCTCGGCCTCGGTCTCGCGTACTCTCTTGGATTCCGGCATGACCTGATCGCCGTGATGGATCATCACGTGAGCCAATTCGTGGGCGAGTACGGAGAACTCTTCCGCCGGCTCGAGCCCCGATTTGATTACGATGCGCCCACGCGTGGAGAGCCCATCGGCGCCTCCAATGGTGTCCGAATAATCGAGGGCGATACCTCGTGCAACAATGAGGTCCTTGAGCCGTTCCCGATGCAGCCCGGGATCACCGTTCACTCGCGCGAACTCCGGTAGCGGCTCGCCATCAGTCTGGCTGACGTCGAACACACAGGCTGCCTTGAACGCAACGACTCGCGGGATGTCTTCCTTGTCTTCGGACCGGGCTCTCCGCACGATCGGCGCCAGGATGCGGATAGCCTTTGCCCCGCGACGCACCTGGCGGCCCAAGCGCTGCCAGGTGCGGTACCCCGCCACATGCGCGGCCTGTGGGTATTGCATGCATATGAGCAGGACGTTGGTGGGGCTGTACGCGCGGAAACGCCCCATCGCGGCCAGGTATGCCCTGAGCTGTTCGCTCTGCCCGGCCTCCAGCTCGTTCACCAGCTGCCCGAGGGCGTGCCGAGCCAACTCCTGAGTCTTTGAGCCATTCATGTTCGATCACCCCCATTATTTGATCCCCACGCATAAGGCGGTTCAGTTCCCACATCGATGATTCCCAGCTCAACCCTGTCCGCCGGCACACGTTCTCGCGAGGCGGTAAGGTAGTAGCCCTGCAATGCGTATCTTCGCGGGAAACGCCAGACGAACTCTTGCGCCGCCTGGAGTGTCATCAGGTCAGGAGCGGCGGGTACACCGTCGGTCAGGTTGAAAACCATGAACCGCCTGTCGTGCTTGCTCTGTGAGGCGGTCATGCTGACCACCCCGCGCCCTCCAGCCGCCGTTGGCGACTGAACTCACGCAGCTCGCGGATCTCATCCGAGAGGCCTCGCACACGCCGAAGCCACTTGGCATATGTCCACTCGGTCGGATTGTCGATGCTGTCCAGGTCCACATCTGTGTCCATGGCCAGCCTGCGTATCCAGCCACGCGCCTGCGGACTCACCCGCTCCCTGACTATGTCGAGCATGAACATGTCGTTACGCAGTTGCTCCTGGAGCCTGTCTGCCTTGTACCTGGCCTTGTCGAATGGCGGCCTGAGTCTGGCGAAATCCACGGTGCCGAATGCCCCCCAATCCAGGTGGCCGAACTCATCGATCGCTGGACGAATCACACCACTCGAGCCCTTGCACGGCAACGCGAGGATCGGCCCCCATTCAGCCAGGAACACCTGCCGCTCAAGCTCCTCCGGACCAGCTAACTCTTCGTCGTCCAGCCCAGGTACGCTCCCGTATCCCCGCTGCCGCTCCACCTTGAGTACAGCCGACGCCGGAAAATCGTCTTCGATGATCTGCATGTCTACTGATGTCATTTCAATTACCTCCGGGCCACCACCGATCTCGTGTCGGTTCGCCCGCAACCGAGCGAACCGATCCAGAACCTCTGCCCAGCGCCGCGGAGGGCCCGTTGAGCAGACCCCTCGATAAACCTTTAGGCCTCCAGGCCGACCCGCCCAAGGCGGGGAAAGGTTTACGATCAGGGGTCTGCGTGGGCCCGGAGCGAAAGCGGATCATGAATATGATTCGCGCCCATCGACGAAGTCGATCAGGCGTTCTGGCACCGCAGGCGATCCATGAATATCTCGGCTTCCGCCATCAGCGCCAGCTCCCCCTTCAGGATGATCTCCTCTTCGAGGTTCAACAGATCGTTCAGGCCGAACCAGATGAGCAGTTCGTCCGGGCGGAGCACTTCGCCCCATTGGTCCGTTGGCAGCTTCCCCTGCCTGCGTATCAACTCCAGGATCGCTCCCAGTTTGTACTTGTTCATGTTCAAACACCTCCGGGCTGCCCCGAATCACATGACGGTTCGCCCGCATCCCGGCGAACCGGCGGTGAGCGTGAACGAGCAGGCGCGGGGCTGATCCAGCGGACCCCTCGATAAACCTTTAGGCCCGTAGGCCGACCCGCCCAAGGCGGGGAAAGGTTTACGATCAGGGGTCTGCGCCAAGCCCCCGCCGGAGCACAGACAGATCCCCGAATACGCCAGCCGCAGCCCAACCAGCTATGATCCCACAATTCCTATGTAGTCGGTTTTTGTGACAGACGCTAAGCCCGGTAAAGATAAAGGATTAGCTCGTCCAGGGGTGTCGCACAAATGTACGGTTCAAGGCTCCCGATCCCGGTTTATGGGGCAGGTTTTCGGGACATCTTCAGCGGCTGGCCGGCGTGCTGTCGCGGGATTCAGCGGGTGTCAAGATCGCGAGAAACCGACCCACGGCCATTCGTAGCTTTCCGGTGATCTACACATGCTGAGTTTCGCGTCGACGGCACGCCTCG
>CAZOIA010000075.1:0-24754 GCA_964579675.1 uncultured Planctomycetales bacterium
CGGTCGGGGTTCGGAAAAGCGAGGTGCCGTCCCCTTCTCCGCCCGAAGGTCCCCTCCGGAACTGTCACGCACCCCTTTCACACATTCGTACCTTGTTCGAGGCCCGCCCGACGTTTCCAGCGCCGGGTGACCATAAAGAAGCTCGGTATCAACAGCGGCCGAACGAAGAACGTGTCGATCAGGATCCCCAGCGCCAGTGTGAAACCGGTCTGCTTGAGCAGGGACAACCCGCCCGCCCACAGCGACCCGAGCGTGGCGGCCATGATGATCCCGCAACTGCTGATCACCGCGCCCGTGCTGATGATCGCCCGCCGGGCTGCCTCCGCGTCATCCCCCCGGGCCCGCTCCTGGAGAAGACGCGTCACCAGGAAGATGTTGTAATCCTGCCCGACCGCCACCACGATCACGAAAACGATGAGCCTGACCTTCCAGTCCAGTCCTCCCAAGCCCATCACATGGACAAAGAACCACTCGCTCAGACACAGAGTCGCCCCGTACGTCAGCCAGGTCGCCAGCACCATGAACAACGTCAGGGGCACATCGCGGATCAACCCGAGCACGATGAGCACGATGACCGCGGTCGCCAGGAGCATCACCCGTCGCAGATCACGTCCGGCAACGGAGCGGACGGCGATCACGTAGGGCGTTGGGCCGGCGAGCAGCACCTCGGTTCCCCGGCCGGCCCGGGTCTGCTCAGCCGCTACCTCGCCCGCGATCGCCCGAACCTTATCGACGATCGCCATCGCCTCGGGCGAAAACGGCTCACGATCGATGAGGATTTCCAGACGAAGCACCCGGGAGTCGGCTGAGAGGTAGAACTCGCGCGTCAGGCGCGACAGGAGGGTGCCGACGAGTGGGGTGGCGCCGCCCCCGGACCCACCGAGCGGCGCGTCCAGCGAGTAAACGTCGTACACACCTTCGAGCGCTCCGGCGCGATCGGTCACGGCCCGGCTTATCGACTTCAGATCGCTCATTGCCGCGGTCGGCTGCTCGAAATGCAGCAAGAGGGCATTGGAGTAGAGTTGGCCCTTGGAGAAGTGCTCCCGGGCAATGTCGTACCCGCGCGAGGATGAAGAGTCGGGCGGCAATTCCGAGAGGGCGTCGAATCGCGGCTGGATACTCAACGACCGCAGCGCGAGCCCGCCCAGCAGGAGTGTTCCGACCAGCAGGGACACGCCCGGCCGTCGGGTGACGCGATCGGCAAGCGCAGGCCAGATCAGGCGCTGCCCGATGCTTGGTCTGCCCCCGGGCCCGATCGGCCAGAACAACGCCCGCCCGAGTAGCCGGGCCAGCGCCGGCGAAAGCGTCAACGCCGCCAGCAAAGCGATGCTCAGTACTGCGGCCAGCACCCGGCCTGCGTTCCGGGTCGGCACCAGGTCGGTCGCCACCATGCAGGTCAGGCCGCAGATCGTGGTGGCAGCGCTGGCCAGAATCGAGGGCCCGGCCTGGCGCGTGGCAGCAGCCGCGGACAGGTCAAAGTCGAAGCCGGCCCGGAGCGATTCCCGGTATCGCGCGATCCAGAACAACGCATAATCGACCCCGGCGCCGAAAATCAACACCACGGCGAAGATCCGCTCCATGTCGGAAATGTCCCAGCCGGCGACCGTGAGCATTGCCAGCATCACGAACGCAAGGTACACGCTCGCCCCGATCGAAACCAAAGGGATCAGGGCGCCGACCGGAGATCGATAGACGATGATCAGGATGGTCAGCACGGCAATGACCGTTACCCACGTGGTGGCGTCCAGCGCCCGTGCGGTGTGGATCGCGTAATCCCGGCCAATGCCGGCGGTCCCGGTGATCTCGACGGCCAGGCCCGCAGGCGGGTCGGCCCGGACAATGGCCTCGACGCGCTCGACGGCGGCCTTGGTGGCAGGACTGATGAAGTTGCTGGACAGGCTGACGACGGCCATCGCCGCCTGCTGGTCCCGGCTGACCAGGCGAGGCATGAGGAAAGGCAGGGCAGGCGAGAGGACGCGCCCCTCGGTGGCGTCCCCGGCAGCCCGGGCGGCACGGGCGAGCCAGTCGAAGTCCTCGGGCGTCAAGCCCGTGCGTCGCTGAGCGATGATCACGATCCGACTACGGGCGGCGATAGTGGGAAATGCCTCGCGGAGCAGTGCCATCGCCCGGTTGTGCGGGGAATCCGCGGGCAGGAACGAGCCGACGTCGCCGGGCGGAGCCTCCGCCCCCAGCACCGCCCAGATCACCCCGCCCCCGATCACCAGCCCCCACGCCAGGATGATGAGCAAAGGTCGCCGGGCGATCAGCTCTCCCAACCACGTGAACATGGCGCGGTTTTAGCGGCTCGATCTGGGCCCGACAAGGCACCAGCCTGCCTGAGCGCCTTGCCGGACGCATCCGCGGGAAGCTTGCGCGCGAGACCGGCACGAAATACCTGATCCCGGCCGCGAGGGGTCCTGAGGCGCTCGCCGGTGAGTCCGGTAAACTCATCAGGCAGCCACGCCGACGCAATTACAGTCAGGATTACCATGACCGCTAGACTGATTGTTGACAAGGTCCCTACGGCAGGATTAGCATAGTAATTGGGAAGTCATCGCGAGCGGCCCCACGCCGGTCCCAGGCAGGGTTTCATCCGTCGTCTCGACAGCGATGTGCGCTCGTGCAATGGCTCGGCTCTCGGAGAGGATTTGGGGCGACGCGGGATCATCGACGTGACCCCCCGATTTTAGATCCCGATTCCACTCCGCCAATTCAGCAACTCGGGATGGCAGATCGCCTTGTCGTCCGGCGGCTGTCACGTCCGTCCAGATCGCACGTGTCGCTGGGCGTCGCGGCAGTTGAGCTTGTGGGGCGTTGAAGGCCTCTTCCGCAAGAGCAGGCTTGCGGGAAAGCGCCCATCTTCAGGAGAGGATGCTGGTTATGAGCATGAGTGGGAAATCTCTTAGCGTTACCGTCGGTTGTGTCGCGCTGGGTCTGCTCGCATCGGGGGCAGGCGCCGAGACGGTTGAGGTGCTGTTTGAGGCGGACGGATACCTGGTCCGCGTGGCGCGCCCGGTTCCGGAGCGGGAGATACCGGCGGCGGTGCTCGCCCTGGTCGCCGGCCCCACCACGCAGGAGGCGGAGGCGGGTATTTACTCGCATATTCCCGCCGGCGTCGAAGTGGTTGACGTCAAGCTGTCGGGCGATACGGTCAGCGTGGACCTCTCGCCGGAGGTACTGACAGGCTTCGACGAAGCGGCCCTGGCCGACATGTTCCGTCAGTTTCGCGCCACGCTCGGCGACTTTCCCGAGATCCTGAGTATTCGACTGACCTGCCGGGGCAGACTGCTCTCGACTTACCTCGAACCGGCCCAGGTCGACGTCGTGCCGCT
Source organism: uncultured Planctomycetales bacterium (assembly GCA_964579675.1). GTDB lineage: Bacteria > Planctomycetota > Phycisphaerae > UBA1845 > PWPN01 > CAZOIA01. The sequence continues at coordinate 3,333 of CAZOIA010000075.1, forward strand.
GCCACCGCCGGCGGCGTTCCTGGAACCGGAGGTGACGGGGCTGAGCGGTACGAGTGTTACCATCGGGCCGTCGCACGGGCGATACTGGAACGGGTCCGGCTGGTATTGGCAGCGGTCGGATCCCTGCGTCTACGGCGAAGCGGTTCTGGAGGACACCAACAGCATCCGCCTGATGCAGTTCCTCAACCAGTACCTGGCCCAGGACGGGGCAACGGTGCACGTCTGCCGGGAGTTGGACGAGAGCAACTGCTGCCATGGCGATACCGGTCTGCACTGGTGGAAAATGGCGGCCCGCTACTGGCTCGAGCACATCGGCGTTCCCTCCTGGGTGTGGGACAGTTCCACGACGCATTACAACGACGACATCCGGGCCCGACCGCTGTACTCGGATTATGTCGGCTCGAATATCTACGTCTCCTGCCACACGAACGCCGGCGGAGGGACCGGCACCGAGACTTACCGCGACACTGCGATGGAGCACCCCGAACACGAGACGAACAGCTACAACCTGGCCCTGGCCGTACACAACAACGCCATCGACGCCATTCGCGACATGTACGACGGGGGGTGGACGAATCGAGGGGTGAAGGACTCGAACGGCGGATTCGGCGAGATTCGTATTCCCAACCGGCCTGCCTGCCTAATAGAACTGGCGTTCCACGACAAGTGCGACAGGGATGCCCAATACCTGACGGACAACTTCTTCCGCTCCGTGGCGGAGTGGGGCGTGTACAAGGGTATCTGCCAGTATTTCGGAAGGACCCCGGGATGGGACAAGTACTCGGATGAGTACGTCAGCGACACGATCCCGTCGAGCATGAACGCGGGGCAGAGTTACAACGTCAGTGTGACGTTCCGAAACCGCGGCGTCCTGTGGACGACGGCCCGGAGCTTCCGCCTTGGCGCGGTTGACGACAGCGACCCGTTCACGTCCTTCAATCGGGTGGACATCTCGGGCGAGGTCCGGCCGGGATCGGAATACACGTTCAACTTCACCATGACCGCCCCGGTCGGCGCCGGGACCTATACCACGGATTGGCGCATGGTTCGCGACGGCGTGACCTGGTTCGGCGCGACGCACACCGAGCAGGTGACCGTCACCGGCGGCGGTCCCAGCGACCACGCGCAGTACATCAGTGACACCATCCCGGGCAACATGACTCCGGGCCAGACCATCCAGGTTGACGTGACGTTCAAGAACAACGGCACGACGACGTGGACCAAGGCGGCCGGCTACAAGCTGGGGGCGGTCGGCGATTCCGACCCGTTCGCCGCCACCCGGCATGAACTCAACGAGGGCGAATCCATATCCCCGGGGAGCCAGCGGACCTTCACGTTCACGTTCACCGCTCCGGGTACGGCGGATACGTACACCACGGACTGGCGAATGCTGCAGGACGGCGGCGCCGGCTGGTTCGGCGACACGCTCACCAAGAACGTCGCGGTGAGCGGCGGATCGCTTCCGCCCGGCTCGTGGACGCACGATTCAGGCGAGTTCTACCCTGATGATCGTCCCGATTGGGCGCGCCGGGGCGATCTCTGCGCGGGGTACACGGTTTACTACCGAACTGCTCGTTACGGCGGCGCGGACGAATACTTTTGCAATTGGGACCCAGGATGGGATTTTCGAGGGCGGTTCAAATTCGACACGATCATCCCCTGCAACTACGCGTGGGAAGGTACGAGGTACCGCTTTAACCGACACGGCTACTCTTGGAACGGAAACAACCCGGACACCAACCGCAAATTCAGCAAGGATCTCGACCAGTGCGCCTATGGCGGCTGGATCACGATTGACGAGCGCAACTGGGACGGCGACCGTGTGGGGTCCTGCAACATCGGCAGCAACGACACGTGGCACACCTGTGGAGACCCATCCCACTGGCATGTGGTCGGTGCGTCGAAGGGCCGCTGGTACGGCTGCAAGTGGTATTACATCAACGACTGGGTGTGCCTGGGCGGTTACAGCGGCAGCCTTACGGATAACGCCACCGGCTGGGATGAGGCCGACATCTATCTCTACCCGGCCGTCGATACGAGCCACGGCAATGTCTTTGCGTACAACGGCGAGGTGCCCGGCCGCGTGACCACCGGTGACTGCAACTGGCAGAACAGTCTGAACTTCAAGGGCAACGCGTCAGCCTACGGCAACTGCGACAACTGCTACTCCTACGGCTTCGCCTGGATGTACTCACCGGGCGGATGCGGACCGAAGTGGCTCATCGGGTCCGACGACGGGAACCGGCTGTGGGTCAACGGCTCGCTGAGAAACGACAACGACGCCAGTCGCGGACTTACCCGCGATGACGACGAGACCGGCGGGTACGGCTGGAGCGCCGGCTGGGGGCGGGTTCTGTTCAAGGTCCGCAACGGCACCGGTGGCTTTGAAGGCACGGTCAGCCTCAGAAACGGCGGAACCCGAGACTGGAATGAGCCGAGTGTGCAGGTGTTCGATCTTGGCGGCTACTACAGCTACGGGCTCGGTTGCGAGCAGGACGGCTGGTATCCGGGGATCGACGTGGCGAGCTTCTACGGGTCCAACAACCCCGGTCCCAACAGCGATCACTACGGCAACGACACCACCGTCAGCGTGAGTGGGACGGCATGGGCCAACGGCCCGGTTCCACTGTGGAAAGTGATGCACTTTGAGTGGGGCTACGGTCTTTCCGGGGATACGGACTACACGGACGTGAGTTCGAGCGGGTCGAGCTGGTCGCATACGCACAGCGGCGTGACGGGCCACCGGCGGTTTCACTTCTTTGCCGTCAGCAAGTCCCGCCGGACCTCATTCCAGGACAGCGGCGCGACCGGCGGGTGGAACTGGGCCGACGGCGGGCCGGCCAACTACATGGACGTGTACGTCGATAACGCGCCGCCGCAGAACCCGACTTTCTCCAGCGTCAGCGCCGCCAGCACCGGACAGATCAACCTGAACTGGTCCATACCCCTCGACGAGGGCGTGGGGGTAGGGGCCGGCAGCACGGAGTACGCCTCCGAGGGCGGTGACAACGCCTACCGCCGCGGCGATGTCGGCGTTTACGTCAGGCGCAGCGGGAGCGGCATTTACGGGTGGGGGACCTGGACCTCGTGCAGCGATACCGGACTGTCCGCCAACACGCAATACACTTACACCATCGAGGCACGCGACAACAGCAGCGGCGGGCGCGGCGGATGGAACAACGCCACCGGCCAGCAGGATTCGACCACCAGGTTCACACTCATCGAATCGCCCACCGGCCTGACCTGTGCCAATGTCACGACGGACAGCATAGACGCCGCCCTGGCGGGCAGCTTCAGCAACCTTACCTCGGGTAGTTCGGGAACCTACCTTGAGAACACCACGGCCGCCACCAACTCCGGCTGGAGGCAGCACAACAACGCCTGGAGCAATTCGGGACTGAGCGCCAACAAGCAGTACAGCTTCTCGGTCAAGGCGCGTAACGGCGACGGCGTCGAGACTTCGACCGTCAGCAACTCCGCCTGGACGCTTTCGCAGCCGCCCACGCCGGGCAGCGTCGGCCCCGACACGACGGACCCCTGTCCCGGGGACGATGTGAACTGGACGGCGGTGGGCGGTTTCGGCGAAGGCAAGATTGAATACTACCGGTATGCCTGGGATCAGAGCCCCACGCATACGTGGACGGGTTCGGAAACCCAGTGGTCCGGCGGAACGATTGCCACCACGCCCACCGCACCGGGCGATTGGTATCTGCACGTTCAGGGCTACAACGGAGCTGACGTGGCGAACGGGACGTACAGCTACTCGGTGACGGCTCTGGAGTTGGTGTCGGTCGCGGCAGATCCGGCGGATCAGGCGTCTCCGGAGGGAGGGACGGCCACGTTCACGGTGACGGCCTCGGGTGTGAACCTGATCTACCAGTGGTACGACAGCGGTGGTCCGTTGAGCAACGGGAGTCGTATCTCGGGTGCGGACACGGCCACGCTGGAGATCGCCGACGTGGACGCCTCGGACGTAGCGGCCGGCCCGTACCATTGCCAGGTATCGGGGGATTGCGGGGATCCCGCGGCGTCCGGCTCGGCGAGCCTGATGCTGATCAGTTGGCAGAGTGTGCGGTCGCATGATGGCTTTGGCGAATTGGCCATTGACCTGGAGCCTGACGAGGGCAACGATCCGATGTCGGAGCCCCGGCGGTATGGGATTCAGAAGATCACGGTCCAGTTCACGGAAACGGTGGCGGCGGCGGACGGGTCTCTGGACGTGAATGACGTGGTGGTGACGGACTCGGAGTCTCAGTCGTACGTGCCGCATTCCGTGTCACTGGTGGGCGGGGATCTGGCGCTGGTGGTCGAGTTCGAGGCGGGCGATCTCCCGGACGGCAAGTGTTACACGTTCGAGCTGGCGGGCAAGTTCAAGAAGTCTGGTGCGAGCGTGGCGCTGGGCGGTAACATGAACTGCGAGGTCCGGGGCCTGGTGGGTGATGTGAACAACGACGGCAACACCGACCTGATCGACATGGGGCGGGTCAAGAGCAAGAACCGCCTGTCGGCCGCTGAGAGTCCCGCGGACGACGTGAACCTGAGCGGGAGCGTCAATCTGGTGGATATGGCCCTGGTCAAGAGCCTGAACGGCAACTCGGCCCCGTGTCCGTAGGACTGCGGCTACCCAGGCGATTACGCACTCTCCGTGACCCGCGAACGTACTCGGGTGGCCGCCCGCACCGTGCACCTGTCCCGCGGAACCGGGCCCCAGCGCGTGGTGGTGCCCGTTCCATAAGCGATCACCCACGTGGTCGGAGAAAGGGCCGGCTCAGTCCGCGCAATCCGGATCCGCCGGCACGTTGGCGCCGCTCATGCAGCGCTGGAAGATGGCGAAGTCATCCCGGTCCACGTCCACGTCTGCATCGAGCCGGGCGTCCAGGCAGGCGGGATCGTCCTGCGGAACGGTCGGGGCGGTCAAGCACGCCTGCAGGTGGCCGAAGTCCTCCTGATCCACGTCGCAATCCTGATCGAAATCGGCGGAAGCGAGGGGGACAGGCTGGAACCGGTAGACACCGACCTCGCCCGCCGCGAGCGAGACGGTGAAGCGCGCACGGGCCGGCTCGCTCAGGCGCTCGATGCCTAATGGCTGATCAGCGAGGACGTCCATTGAATCGACCGGGCGGAACTCGCTGGCCAGGCCGCACGCTGCCAGATCCAGCATGACCTCGGCGTCCAATGCAGCTCCCTCGGGCCCTCGAACCGTGAGGAGTACGGAGCCGCGCGCGAAACCGCCAAACCGCTCGACGTCGCCCGTGGGCGTGGCCGTCGCATGGGTGATCGGCTCCCAGCCGGCGGAGCTGAGCTCCCGAATGACGGGCATGTACAACTGAAACAGGGGCCGATCGCGCTCGTACAACTCAGGGTGAAGGAAATAGCGGTCGGGAGTTCCCCCCGTGAGCATGCCACCGGCCGAGCTGACGGCTGGGTAGAATCCCCAGAAAAGCTGGCCGCGGATGAACTGCTCCATCTCCGCGTACGTGATGTAAGTGGGCGAGTCCCATCCCCACTGGAGCAGATTGCTCACGATGCGTTGGCGTGCCAGCGTGCGGCGCAATCGGCTGAATGTGTCGCTCTCGACGAGATGGCTTACCTCGGAACCCATGATATCGGCATTCTGGGCGTGGAATCGCATGGCCTTGGGAAACAGGTTGAGCATCATCAGCTTCCCCTGGCTGCGGACTTCCCGGGCAATCGGGTCGAGGAACTCGGCGTGGCTCTGGGGGGCAAGCTGGGCCGCCCCGCCATCGGTCCACGAGAAAGTCAGTGGCACATCGGACGCTGCCAGGTGATCATCGCGGCGGCTTTGCCAGCCACCGACACCGTCAAACGCCGTTACCGAATCGATGTACACTCCATCTGTTTCCTCAATGCGATGGAGGATCCAGTGCTCGCGATAGAGGTCGAAGGCGTTGGGGTCGGGCAGGTCGGGGTCCGGGTTGATCGGCCAGGCCTGGTTCCAACTATCTGGCGCCCACTCGTGCCAGAGATACGAACTACTGTCAATGAAATAGCGGCCGTCCGAGTCCAGGGGGGATGAGTTGATGACCGCTTGGGCGGTCTGTTGGCGCGGCGCCCGCAGCCAGATGGGGCCAGCCTCCTCCCAGTTCGCATTCTGCGCCGAAACCCAGGGCCCACCGTCCGCATCGAAGTCCATGGTCAAATACGTGGTCGGCTCGCTCGTGTCCTCCACACAAAGATCATCGATGTGGACGTAGTGATCGCCTCCGTTCCAATATCTGAGTGACAAGCGCATCGCCGTCGCTTCGGGCGGCAGAGCGTACAGATACGAAAACGGTTCCCAGGCATCGGGCAGGCTGTTGACGATCCCACAGACAACGTGTGCCTGGGAGGTCGAGGACCAGAACCACCCGGCCGGAGCGGCGGTCGCCTGGGTGATATCGCTACCCTGGCTGTCGAAAAGCCGGACGCACAGAATCTGAGTTGTCTCGGTTGAGGCAACTCGCGCTTGCCACGAGATGCTCACCCTCTGCCCGCCTTGGACCGGGAACGGCTCGACCGTGGCCATCCCGGCCCCCAGCGAGGTGCCGTCGCCCAATAACAGGTGTCCGGTATCACCCACGCCACCGTCCGGCACCCAGGTCGTGAACGGCTGGCTGTTCTCGGTTGCCCAGGACTCCAGAAGCGCGACACGCTCCTCGTAGGGCGGTTTGTCGGGCGTGTCACCCCAGGCCTGCCAGGCGAGCCACGGCTCGGTGTAATAGAATATGCCGATCCCGTGCTGGGCACACACAGCCCGCTCGGCCTCGTCGAGCGGCCAGGTCTCGTGGAATGCGAAGCCGAAGTCCTCCGGCGCCGGAATCTGGCTCGGATGAATCGGATACATCCACGCCCCCTCGCGCGTGGTGCGCTTGACGAAATAATCGGGGAAAATGGCATAATACCGCCGCGCCGCTGCTCGGAATCCCCAGGCAGGATCGTGATGAAGCACCGCCAGTGAAGCGGAGGCCCGCCCCGGGCCCAACCGAGTGGTCAACGGCGAAAGCGCGATTTCCCACACCGAGCACAAGCCGGTCGCCGGATCATACTCGAACCGTTGAGCCATGGGTTCATCTATCGGCACCGCCAGGGACAGACCGAAGCTGACGTCGCTGATCGAGCTGAAGGGATAGAGGGAAACCGCATGACCGCTGAGGTCGAACGTGTTGCCAGCGGTGGTGCCGGGGGCGATCGTGTGCCGTGTGTCGATGTCGTCCCACCAGTACCAGCCCTCGGCCGCCACCGGCAATATCCAGTGGACCAGGACGGGGCGGTCGGTCAGCGGTTCGGAAACGTCCTGGAGAGTAATGCCGACCCGAAGGTGTCCCGCTGAAGCAGTGACTGTCGTCTCGACGTGTACGTCATATCCGGGCAGATCGACGCTCTGGACAAACCCGTAGGCAATGGGTGAGATAGGGCCGAGCACGGGAATCCTGTCATCCCATTCAATTCCTCCGATAACGTCGATTCGCAAATCGTCAATGTGCACGAGGTGGTCGCCACCGGTCCAGTGACGGAGTGACACGCGGATCGAGGCAGCGTCCGGCGACAGGCGGTAGGTCTGCTCGAAATGTTCCCACACGTCAGGCTCGCTGCAGGGAAGACCCCAAACGCCGTGTGCCTGTGACGTGGAAGTCCAACACCACCCGGGCGGAACGGGCGCGGTCGCGGTGATGTCGTGGCCCTGGGCATCGAAGAGACGTACGCATAGGATCTGCGTGGTCTCGACGGAAGCGGCTCGCGCCTGCCACGAGATCCGCACCGTACTCCCGGTCGGGACGGGCACCGGCGCTTCAATCGCCATGCCGGCACCTTCCGTGACACCGTCGCTCAACAGCAAGTGACCGCTGTCGCCCGTGCCACCGTCGGGCACCCACGTCACGTAGGGCCCGGCATCATCCCAGTCGGCGTTGCGTGCTGTTGTCCACGGTCCGCCGTCGGCGTCAAAGTCGAACGCGAGCACGCCGGACGGTGGTATTCGACTGCCCCACTGGAGCGAAAGGCCGCCGGTCTCGCCAGGGACAAGTGGCACGGCGTCATCATCGACCCTCACCGCGGTCACCGCGCCGTCGGGATCGAAAAACGTCACGCTAAGCCCGTCGCCCGTATCCAGGGTAATGCCAGGAGCCTGCGATATGAGCATGACTGAGCCGAGAATGGTCAGCGTCGATTGTAGGGCACGGCGTGGCATGACCATCTCACCTCGAATCCATTTGGCCGTAACCCGCCTTCGGAACCGCAGGGCGCGAGCGGAACGAGAGTCTTCCGTGCGAAGCACTTTTAGCGCCGCTGGCGGGAGAAGACGTTCGTCCCCCTGCCCTTGCCGGACCTGAGCAGTACGGCAACCCTTTCGCTCCGGGCGCCGCCTCGGCGGACCCGACCTGCCACGCGGTTGCACTCAGCCTGCAGAAGTGACGGGGCGCACACCGTTAGGCCGATCAGCGGCAGCAATGGTCCTGCACCACCGCTTATCCAGACTCGCTTGCAGGCATGTATACACGCCATGTGCAAGCTCCATCACCCATCAGGCAAGGGAATTGCTCATTTCCCGCGACACTTATGCATTGTACATCGAGGAGGGACTACTTCCAAAGAGCTCCGAGCCAGCCTCGCACGGCAAGGACGGGTGGCCCACCCTTTGCAACAGCAACGGGTGGGGTCTCGATGATGGAAGGACGGGTCGGCTCCGTCTCGCTTCGGTTACCACTCGATCGGCCAGCGGTCGTTCCAGTTCATCGGGAGCACCGAGGGGTCGGCGTGTTCGTAGAAGCGGAAGCTGCTCCACTGCCAGTCGGCGGCACCGGCGGAGTTGCGAAGGCATGTTCTCAGATTATTCCCGCGTGAGCACATTGCCCACGCAGAGGATATGCCCGCGCCAGGCACATCGGTCCGGTATCCGTCATCGTGACCCCACCCATCCGCCCAGGCGGATGGATGGGCCACCCGCCGTAGCGGCGGAGTTGCGAAGGCATGTTCTCAGGTTATTCCCGCGTGAGCATATTGTCCACGCGGAGTATATGCCCGCGCCAGGGACATCGGTCCGGTATCCGTCATCGTGACCCCACCCATCCGCCCAGGCGGATGGATGGGCCACCCGCCCGATCAGTCGAGGCCGAGTTCGTGCCAGCGGCGGGTGACGTGGGCTTTGATGGGCTCGGACATCTCCAGGCGGGCAGGCCAGCGGCGGACGTTTCCCTCGCCGGGGATCTTGCGAGTCGCGTCGATACCCATCTTGCTCCCGGCGCCCTCGAAGGGGGCGGCGTGGTCGAGGGTGTCGAGCGGGCCCTCGGCAATCACCGTGTCGCGGCGGGGATCGACGTTCGCCCCGACGTGGAATAACACCTCCTGCTCGTCGTGCACGTTGACGTGCTCATCAACCACGACGACGAACTTACTGAACATCATCTGGCCGGCACCCCAGATGCTATGGATGGCCTTGCGGGCCTGATAGGGGTATTCCTTGCGGATCTTGACAAAGGCGAAGTTGTGGAACGCTCCGAAGATGGGCAGGTGGTAGTCGATCACGTCGGGCACGAGCATCTGCAACAGGGGCAGGAAGAGGCGTTCGGTGGCCTTGCCGAGATAGTAGTCCTCCATCGGGGGGTAGCCGACGATGGTGGTCGGGTAGATGGGCTCGCGGCGATGGGTGATGGCCGTCACGTGGAACACCGGGTAAGGCCCGGAGAGTGAATAGAACCCGGTGTGATCGCCGAATGGCCCTTCGATGAATCGCTGGGTCGGGTGCACGAATCCCTCGATGACGATCTCGGCGTGGGCGGGCACGTCGAGGGGGACGGTCCGGGCGGGCAGGAGTTCTATCCCGCCGTGGTTGAGGAAGCCGGCGAAAAGCAGCTCGCTCACCCCGGGGGGCAGTGGGCAGGTGGCGGCGTAGGTAAGCACGGGCTCGCCGCCGAGGACGATCGCCATGGGCATCGGCTCGTTGCGGGCGGCCCATTTGCGGTAGATCCTCGCCCCATCGTGATGGACGTGCCAGTGAGCGGCTGCCAGCTTCTTGCCGAAGACCTGCACACGATACATCCCGGCGTTGACGCAGCCGGTGTCCGGATCTTTCGTGAGCACCCCGCCGAGGGTGATATAGCGTCCGGTGCGTCCGTCGGCTCCGCGAGCTTCAACGACCGGCTCGCTGAGTGGATTGATCTCGGGCGGCTCGGACGCCAGGTCGCCGTCGTCGGGCCAGCACTGGATGATCGGCAGCGCCAGCAGGCTCGCGTCGTCGGTGTGCACCACCTCCTGGCAGATGCCTCTTTTCACCATCTTCGGCGCGTACCCGGCCAGTCTGATCAGCTCGGGCAGCCTCTTGACCTTTTCCATCAAGGTGCCGGGCAGCTCGGGCTTGACCAGTTGTCGCACGCGGGCGGCCAGCGCCTCCAGGCCGTCGCCCCCCAGGGCCAAGTTGATCCGGGCGTAACTGCCGAAGGCGTTGATCAAGACCGGCATGTCTGAGCCGCGGACGTTCTCGAACAGCAGCGCCCGCCCGCCGTATCCGCCGTGCACACGATCGGTCGGCGGCGCGCCCGCGTGGCCCTCCGGGCAGGGCGACTTCATCACCCGCTGGGCGATCTCGGTAACTTCCAGAACGGGGTCCACTTCGGCGGTAACCCGGCGGAGCTGGTCCCGCTTCTGAAGTTCAGCCACAAACGACTGCAGATCCGCAAACGGCATAGCGGTTGCCTCGTACGGCGGATGTTCACTCCTTGCCCAACACCTGCTGGCGGACGGCAAGGTAGGCGGTCACGAGCGGGTTGTTGCCCAGCAACAGGCTCTCGATGAACCGCCTGGGCACGTAAGCGACACGTTCGTCGGCAAGGGTGCCGTCGGGCAGTATCCTGCCGGTCTTAATGAACAGCGGGATACGCCCCTGGCCGGTCTCGGCCCAATACCGGCTGTCGAAGTCGGCGAGGAAATCGATGCCCACCTCGTACTTCATTTGCCTGTCGGCGTCACTGTAGCCGACCATGTAGATGTTGTAGAGCGCACCCTGGAAGATCATCTGGTGACGGATTCGCCCGGTGGGGAGCTTCTCGAACCACGAGTGCATGTAGGAGAAGTTGAAGCGGGCCAGGTTGAGCCCGGGGAAGATGCTCGTCATCCAGAGTGGGGCGGCCCGTCCCTCGACGGTTCCGCCTTCGATGATGAGTTCGCCCTTGCCGACCTCGTAGTTCGGATCGTCCTCAGCGGGCAGCAGTCGCTGGTACGATTCGTCGATCAGCGTCAGCGGCCCGTCAGCTTTCATGCCGGGGAACGTCAGGGCCAGATACCGGTCCACCACGGCCCCGGGCTGAATACGACTGGCGGTGTAGGTCAGATGAAACGTCGGGTCTCGAACAGAGAGGTTCGACGTGAGCCGGCCGGTGACGGAGCCCCCGTCCACCAGACCGCTGAACGCGAGTTGCATCTGGCCGTTTACCACGGTTGTCTTCTTGGCGACCGCGTCGGCCAGGACGTCCACGTTCAGGGGCAGGGATAGCTCGAGGGTGCCGATGTACGCGTCCACGCTCAGATCCGCCTCCCGCAGTCGGTCGATCAGGCGTGTCGCAACGGTCGGCGTGGCTGGGGATACCGGCTGGGTGGTGCTGCTCCGAGCGGCGGGCAGCGACGCGAAGCATCTGCAAAGGTCCTTCACGTCCAGATGATCGAGCGATAGTCCGATCCGGCCGGCAGTGATCCGGCCGTCCGCCTGCCGCCGGTGGAGACGACCGGACACGACACCGCCCGACCGCCCCCAGGCCCAGCGAAGCTGCCCGATCTCCGCGTACGCGTCGTCGAACGTCACGCGGCCGTCGAGGTGGATCGGGTCATCGCCGAAGCCGATCGCCAACCGGTCAAAGTCCAGTTCCGCGGGGCCCGCCGTGAGCCGATCCTCCGACCGCCTGACCTCGACGTTTGCGGCCGCACTCCCTTCCACCAGATCGATCGGGCTGTCGGTCAGCAACGCCAACACGTTATCCGGGCGGTTCAAGCAGACGTTCGTGGTCAGGACCAGGTCGGCGAGCTCGAGCGACGTGCTCGGCCCCCGGGACAACCGGAGCCATCCGTTGGTCGCCACCGTGTTGCGATCGACGTCCAGCGCCAGGTTCTCGCAGTCGATGCGGCGCCCGCCGGCATCAGGTTGGCGGCTGGCAGCCAGATCGAAGGTCACTGAGGCGGGTGTGCCGGGCGGCTTGTGAACCGCTGCCGCTATGCGGTTGTCCAGTTCGAGCGAGAGGTTCATGCCGCCCGCGTCGATGCGCCCCGTCAGCGCGAGGGCGTCGGGCTCGAGGCGGGCCTGAATCTCCCAGTCCGCAGTTCCGGAAAGATCGAGCGCTTGCCGCCACTTTGCCAGTTGTGGATGGAGTCGGGCCAGGGATCCGTCAAAGGTGATCTCGCCCCGGGCGTCAAGCGTAGCGGACTTGAGGATGGGCGTTCGGGCTTGCCGATCCACGACCCGGCGGGCAGACATCGCTGGGCCGGAGGTCGCGGGCTCCCATCCCGTCACCACGAGCCCGCCCAGCCCGGTCACCCGCGCGCCGCCCAGATGAACGAACCCTTCCGTCAGCTCCCAACGTTGCTCATCCTCCCACGGGTCCGCCCGGTCGCGGTGCCATTGAAACCCCAACTCCGCCGCGATGCCGGCCGGCTTGCTGACTGGTTCGCTGCCCGGGATCACGAACGCGGCTCCGGTCAAATCCGTGGACACCGATACGGTGTGCCAGCCCCCGATCAGGAGGCTCTCGATATCGACCGCGACCGCGCCGCCGGGTTGAAAGGACGCCAGGCGGTTCTTCAATCCCGGTGTGGTCGCCAGGAAGTCTTCGACCTCGCGGATGTCGGCCCGGATCGTCGCGTGCTCGAAATCGTCGCCGGGATCGGCCGAATCCAACCCTGTGAACACGATCGAACCGGTCAACTCCCCCGCGGGTTGATGGAAGGCGGCGGTAAGCGACTGTTCGCGCTCGCTCCCGACGAGATGGAACCGATGGGTGAGCGCCACGGCCAGCGGCGCGTCCACCGGCTTGTCCAGGTATTCGTCCCATTGAATTGCCAGGTCATCCGCTACGATGCCCGCTTCGCTCTGAACCAGCCAGTCGTCCGGCCGGTAGGAGACGCGGTTGTGAATGGCCAGGTCCACCGAACCGGACAGGTCTCTCGGGTAGCCCGCCTGACGAAGCCGGCGCCACCACGGAAACAGCGGCAGCAGACCTTCGACGTGCTCGACGCGCAGGGGGATTTCCCATTCGGCGTCGATAGCGATGGGTCGATCAATCGGCTCGGCACCATCGAGAAAGCCGGGCCTCGGGTGATCGAGAAACGCAAGAGAGTACTGCAATCGCGTGTTCTCCTGATCCAGGCTGATCCGTGAGTTCCCGTGAGCGACCTCGAACGAGAAGCCATCGAGCCGGCCCGTGTCCCGGTGGGGCACGCGCACGCCGGCGGTGATCGACAATTCTCTGCCCGGAGGCTTGTCGAACGCGTCGCCCAACGCCAACGACGTCTCGGGACTCATCGCAGCGCCGAGCTGGAGTCGGGAAAAGCCATCGGCCGGCGTTATGAAGGCCCTGAGCAGCAGGGGCCCCCGCCAGTTGGAAACGCCGGTGAGCCGGCCCAGGAACGGCAACATAGCCACGGCCTGTTCGACGTGGGCGGTCTCGATCGTGAGGTCGCCATGGAGCGCGGGCAAGGCATCTACCAGCCACTGGAGCGTGTCTCGGGCCGCCGCCTCCGGGGCGGGCAGGGTGGCCCGGCAGCGGGCGGCCAGTGACAGATCGCCTAAGGACAGGGAGACGTCCGGCCGGGACAGTCGCCCGGTCCGGCGATCCCGCGATACCTCCACGTGGAACCTCTTGGGCACGCCGGCGGCGGCGGACAGATACGGCGCCGGCGCGCCGGCAATCACCCATCGCGACTGCCGCCCGTCCACGGTCAGCGCGAGGCGGTCCTCCTCGTGCTTTTGGGTGAAAGCGATCGCCACCTCGGCCCTGCCGGTGAATGTGGCTTTGACCGCCCGGGCAAACACGTCCACCTCCGGGAACTCGCGGCGCAGAGCGAGCCAGTCCTTGATCTCTCCCGCCAGGTGCAGGGCGAAAGGCGTGTCCCCCTTGGGATCGATGAGCACGGCCGGCGCGTCCGTCCCGCTCGCCCGGCCCACGTGGATCGCCTGGGTCCGGTAATCGAAATCCCGCATGAGCACGGTGTCGGTGTTCGGATCCCAATGTCCCTCACAATGAAGCTCCGCATCGGGCACCTGCCCGGGCTGGTCGAATCCCCGGCGTACGACCCTCACCCCGTTGAAGACGATGAACAGGTCGTAGTCGATCCCGAGATCAGGATGTGCGGCAAGGATCAACTGGCCGGTGGTCGTGCCGTCCACCTGTTCGATCGGCAGGCGTGTCACCAGCGGCAGCGGCAAGTCGGTAAGGGACAGGTCGTTCCACTCCATACGGACGTGCCCGTGTAGCGTCTCATCACGCTTGAGCCTGGGCACCGTGACCCTGGCGTCAGTGGTAAGCCGCCCCATACTGACAGGCTCGGCGACCGCGCCCGAGCGCGAGACCACCGCTTGACCGAAGAGCCGGAGCAGCCCGGTTGCCCGCTCGAGCTCGCATTGGAGCGTGTCGATCTTGAACGTCTGGGTAGCTAGCGGCGTCATCACGTGACATGCCGCCTGGCGGATGACGTAGTTCCGCGATGGCAATCGACGGCCGGGCTTCGGGCCCAGGTCCGCGAGGTTCTTAAGCCGGCCCTGCTCATCAAAGACAAGCCAGACCTGAGGGCTGTCGAACTCGATCTGATTCACTTTGCCGGTGAGCAGGATGGTGACGGGCCTGAAGTCGCACCGGACGCGGCTTGCCCGGGCCAGCAGTGCGTTCGGCAAGCCGGGACGCTCGGCAATCGCGACATCCTCAAGCACCAGTCCGCTGATCCATCCGATGCGGACGCCGCCGATTCGGACCGGGCGGTTGAGGTCTGCCGACAGTTGATCGACCACGCGGTGGGCAAGCCAGCTTCTCGGCAGCCAGAGCGGCAGGGCCGCATAAGCGATCGCCACAAGGACCATGCCCACCAACCCCGCGCGGATCGCCCATCGGCGAGACCGGCGCCGTTGAACCGGAATCCCATACCCGGATACTGCGCTCACCTGGATCATCGGCCCGGATGCTCCTTCGAGAAGCCGCCGCGGATTGTAGTAGTCACCGCCCGCCGTCACAACGGACCCACGTAGCGGCCGCCGCTTGCGGCTTCGCACCTGCCGCTTGCGACTTCGCGCCCACCGCTTGCGGCTTCGCGCCTGCCGCCATCGCTGTTCCCGACCGCGCTGAAGTTCTTGTCCTCTTACGTTCGTCGGGGTATAACCCCCGCCATAGGGACGCCATCTGATTCCCCGGCAAGTGGTTGGGCTCAATGAGAATAGGTGTTATCTGCGACACGCACGATCGATTGCCGAGCCTGGACCGCGGGCTGGCCGTTTTCCAGGAGCGTGGCGTCGAGATGGTCGTGCACGCCGGCGATCTCGTTGCCCCGTTCGCCGCCAGACGATTGCTGGCGTGGAGAGGGCCTTTGCGTGTCATCTTCGGCAACAACGACGGCGAGCGCAAGGGTCTCAAGGACGTCCTCCCTCAAATACAGGACGGTCCGCTCTGGGTGGAAGCCGGCGGGAAACGCATCCTCGTGCACCATTTCGTCGATTGGTGCAAACGCGCGGACGTCGCCCGCGCCGACGTCATCATCACCGGGCATACTCACGAGGTCATCAACGAGCAGCGAGACGGGAAGCTATTCCTTAATCCTGGTGAGTGTTGCGGCTGGGTTAATGGACGATGCACGGTGGCGGTTCTGGAAACGGACCTGCCGTCGGCCGAGATCATCGAGGTGACGCCATGACTTTTCGCTATCTGTGTTTCAGATGGTCGCTCGCGCCGGTGGTGGTTGCCCTGGGGCTGGCGACCGGTTGCGTCCGGCGAACCGTTTCCATCGACACCGACCCCCAGGGCGCGACCGTCATACTCAACGACGACGATGTGGGCACGAGCCCGGTCAGCGTCGATTTCACCTGGTACGGCGATTACGACGTGATCATCCGAAAGGAGGGCTACAAGACGCTTCACACTCATCAGAGGATCAACCGTCCGTGGTACCAGAATCCGCCCATCGACCTGTTCGCCGAGGCGTTTGTGCCCTTCACCATCCACGACCGTCACGAGAAGTTCCTCGAGCTGGAGCCGGCCGAACCCATCGACCGTGACGAACTGCTCAACCGGGCCTTCGACTTCCGCGATCGAGCCCTGTTCGGCGAAGACTGAACGGGATCTCAAGGGGCCCGCCGCCGGTCACAGACCCTGGACCCCAGAAGCTCAGAAGCTGCATAGTGTACCGCCAATTGGGGAATCTGGAGATTTGATGGCAAAAAGATAGGCTCACGGACTTTTCACCAGACAGGATGAAAGGAAGGTGAGCCTATGTCGGATACGGAACTGACCGTATCGCACGTGTTGACCCTCAGGGTAGACCTGAGAGGTCTGGATTTCAATGGTCTGGTGCGGGCGATTTCGGAGGCGTCGGCCCGGGCGTGTGGGGATTTGTTGGGCAAGGTGTGTCGGGCGGTGGAGCGGGCGGCGATCCGCCGCCTCCCGATGCAGGAACGCCGGCCTGTCCCGACACCGTCACCGTGCGTCCGACCGAACCGCCGGCGTAATGATCATTCCAGGGTAGAGTAGGTTTCTTCGCTCTCGCGGGAGAGCTCCTGCACGGGGAGTCGGACGCGGAAGGTGGTGCCCTCCTCCGGTGTGCTTTCGACGACGATGCGGCCATGATGCTCGCGGACGATCTTGCGGGCGACGGCCAGGCCGAGCCCGGTTCCCGCTTGGCCCTTGCCGGACTTGAACGGCTGGAAGATCTCTTCGATCTTCTCGTGCTCGATGCCCGGGCCGTTGTCGGAGATGATCAAATCGGCGATGCCCTCGTCCGTATTGAAGCGGGTGCTGACATTCACGACGCCTTCCCCGGGGGGGACCGCCTCGATGGCGTTCCCGATGATGTTGAGGGCCACCTGGTGGATCCCGTCCTCATCGATCGGAATGGGGGGAAGAGGCTCCTCGAACTCGGTGAGCACTAGGACATCGCGTTCCTCGGCCTTCTTGCGCACCAGCGAGACGGCATCGGCGACGAGCTTGTTGAAGTTGGTGTGCTGGAGGATCGGCTCACGCTGCTTGCTGAAGGCGAGCATGTTGGTCGTGAGCTGCAGGATGCGATCCAGGTTTCCCTGAACGATCTGCCAGCCCTTGGCCAGGGTCTCGTTGTCCGGCTTGGCGATGCCGAGATCGACCAGGTCGGCCCCGCTCTGGATACCCTGGAGGATGTTCTTGATGTAATGGGACAGGTAGGCGACGGTCTCGCCGGTGGCGGCCAGGCGGGCGGTCTGCATCTGTTGCTGGACCAGCCGGGCATTCTGAATCGCCAGCCCGGTCATCTGCCCAATCGCACTCATGAGCCGAAGCTGTTCTTCGGTATAGGTGTGGGTAGCCGCCGCACTGTCAATATGGATCACGCCCAGAAGCAGGTCCCGCACCATGATCGGGGCACACATAACTGAGTTGAGCCCGAAATCGTGGATGCTGTCCTCACCGGCGTCGGTGGAGAAGCGGGCGTCGGTCATGGCGTTAGTACAGAGAACGGCCGCCCGGTGGTCGAGCACGTGCTGGATAATCCGGCCGGAGGTGGTGATCTTCTGCTTCTTGGCCCGGACCCCACGTCGATAGCGCACGACGTGCGGCACCAGTTCCTCGCCCTTCTTGTCGTATAAGAGGATGAAGCCCCGATCGACCGGCAACTCCTCCGCCACCACGTCCATCACCCGCTCGAGAAGTTGATCGGGGTCGATGATCGCTCCGATAGCGGAGGTCAGCTCAGACATGACCCGCCAGGCCCGGGCGGCATCGGCCAACTCGGGACCGGCAATAATCACCGAATCCTCGCCCCCCACGCTGGCCAGAATCGCGGAATCGGTGTTGGCGTTGCTGGCGTCCAGGTCGATCATGTCTCTGGGGATGTGCTCTCCGCTCAGTTTCTCCATCGACTGGTCGCCGGTATAGACGATGAGGGTGGCCCCGAGCTTGATCTGGTCACCGTGCTTAAGCCGAACCGCCCTCTTGATCCGGACCCCGTTGACGTACGTGCCGTTAGCGCTCTTCAGGTCGGTCAGCAGCCACGCACCGTTGTCGGGTCGAATCTCTGCGTGCTGGCGGGAGACGGTGCGATCAGACAAGGCAATCTGGTTGCTCTCCCGGCCGAGCACCGCCGGCTCGCTATGGGTGCGGAATGTGCGCCCCTTGTCGGGCCCTTGTAGTACGAAGAGTGTTGCCACGACATGCTCCTCGGCAACCCGGTCAAACGACCACTATGGCAATATCCCGCCACCGCGAACCTGCGCCCGGACTGGGCTGTTCTCCACGAATCTGGGTCCCGGAGGTGATAAGAGACGGTGGCGGCCGGCTCCTATGGCCGTCTTCAGCGCCTCGTCTCTTGATTGTATTCTGAAGTCCAGGCCAGTCAAATCCCGGTTGCCAAGAACCGGACTGAGCGGGTGCATGACAGTGCCGGCGGGGACCTTCGGGCGGGCAGCGGGGGCGGCACCTCGCTTTTCCGAACCCCGACCGTCAGGGAGGGGAGTATCTGCGGACGTGCCATGGCCGCTTCCTTATGGGCGCGCTACGGAGAGGGGTCCGCTTCCTTGCGGTCGCGGTTCGGAAACACCTGGGGGGCGGCGCCTTCCGACTAGCCGCCCAAAGTGTCATGGCCCCGGATTGAGCCTCCCCGGGCG
Source organism: uncultured Planctomycetales bacterium (assembly GCA_964579675.1). GTDB lineage: Bacteria > Planctomycetota > Phycisphaerae > UBA1845 > PWPN01 > CAZOIA01. The sequence goes on from CAZOIA010000075.1 coordinate 22,144, forward strand.
GCGATTGCAGCACCGGCCCCGCCGGGCGAGAATGTCCGGCCGCCGGGCACCCGGAACAGGGTCCCCGCGGGGGGGGGCAGGAAGAGATACCTCGTCGCGCAGACGCAGAAACGGACCACCGCAAGGCCCCTGGGCCGGGCGGCAATTCAAGCCAATACAAGGAGCCTGTGCAGCATGGCTATCGCCCGCTCGACACGGTTTATCGGCACCCAGTTCTACCGTCATCCCAATCCGCCGCCGGAAGACTGGGATCGTGATCTGACCCTGATCCGCGACAGCGGGCTGACAATCGTCCGCACCTGGTTGTACTGGCTGCGAACGAATCCCTCGCCCGGGAAGTGGGATTTCAGCGACTACGACCGATTCGTCGAGTCGGCGGCCAAGTACGATCTGAAAGTGCTGATTCAGCTTGTCCCCGAGTGTGCGCCGCAGTGGTTTATTCACGAGCATCCGGACGCGATGCTCAGACACGTGGACGGGAGGCCCGAGGTGCCCAAGCCGGTGGGCATGGCCATGGTGGGCGGCTACCCCGCCCTGTCGCCGGACGTCCCGGCGGTCCGCGACCAGATCGCCGAGTTCATTACCCGAACCGCCGAGCGCTATCACGACCTCGAGCACCTGGTGGCCATGGACGCCTGGAATGAACTGATGCCTTACTACATGTTCCCGACGCAGACCTACCACCCGGCCACGCAGGAGAAATATCGCCAGTGGCTCAAAGCCCGATACAGGACGATCGACGCGCTGAACGAGGCGTTCGGGGGATGGCGGTACACTGATTTCTCCCAGGTCACGCCGCTGCCCTACGGCGATTACGTGGACGAGCAGCATTGGCACTGCTTCGTGCGGGACTGGATCACCGAGCATCTGGGCTGGCGGTGCGAGTTGATCAAGCGGGTCGATCCCGGGATTGCGACGGCGACCCACACGCCCGGGGGGCTGGAGCACGTGACGCTGGCGCCGTTCGACACCTGGGCGCTGGCGGAGGTGGTGGATATCTGGGGCACGTCGGACTACGAGGAGGACTACTACAAGTCGGCGGCGTATCTGTGCGGGATGGCATCGGCGGCGGGGGCCAAGCCGTGGTGGCTGGCCGAGCAGACCGGCGGCCGGGTGTGGGGCCTGTACGGTCATGCCGTCCGCTCGCCGGAGTTCATCGAGCAGAAGATGCTGACCGCCTTCTCGTACGGGGCCCAGGGGAACCTCTGCTGGCAATGGCGGCCGGAGCGCTTGGGGACCGAGTCGCCGAACTTCGGGGTGACCAGCGAGGACGGCTCGCCCCACGCGAGCACCCGGGTCATTGCCCGGGTTGCCCACAGCCTCAACGAGCGCGCGGAGCTGTGGCGAAACTTCAAACTGGATCCGCCGGACGTCGGCCTGGTGATTGATTGGCGGGTCCGCAGTTGGGAGTGGGTGGCCTTCCGCGACGCGGGCAAGGTCGGCGAGCCGGAAGTCTTGGGGTACTTCAAGGCCCTGGCGGACCTCGGCGCCAACGTGGAGTTCGTCCACCTGGAACGGCTAGCCGATCTGGGGGTCGGTCCCGCCTGCAAGCTGCTGGTCATGCCCATGTGCACCCAGGACAGCGGACAGGTGCAGTCGCGGCTGCGGGAGTTTGTCGAGGCCGGCGGCGTGGTCATCGCCGGGCCCTATTTCCTCATCTACCAGGAGAACTGCTACGTATCGCCGGTGATTCCCCCCGGGCCCATGCAGGAGCTGTTCGGCGGCCGGCGGGATCATCTGACCTATCCGCCGCAGCAACCGCCGGGGTTCGAGCCCACGCGGGTGACGTTCCTGCCGTCGGCCACCCGAGTCCCCGTGGGCGTGAGAGGCCGGCACGTGGTGGAGATCTACGATTGCGATGGGGCGGCGCCCATCATTCAGCACGGCAACGAGGTCGCCGGCACGGTGAACCGGTTCGGCCGCGGCCGGGCCTATCGCGTCGGCACGCTGCTGGGAAGGGACTATGAGCGGGCCGGCAACGACGGGCTGGCCCGGTGGCTGGAACAGGTGCTCGCCGAGGCGGGCTGCCGGCGATTTCCGCTCGCGACCGGCCCCGCCGTCGTCCGCGAAGCCACAAGCGGCAAAGACCGGCTGCTGTTCGTGTCCAACACCGCGGACGAACCCACCTGCACATGGGTCGGACTCGAAGGCATCACGCAGGCGGAGGATGTCGTCACCGGCGAGACGACACCGGTCGGCGCGGACGGGCAACTGCGATTGTCGTTGAAACCGCGGCAGTGCGTGGTCCTGCGGATCACGACTACGTGAGGATCAGCGAGCCACCGGCACTTTGCCATCCGGTTGATTGTTCGCGTAGTTCAACGCGGCCAGGGCGCCGCCGGCGGTGTCACCAAGGATGGTGATCTCGTCTTCCGTCAGCGGTTCCGGCTCGATGTACAGGGTCGGCCCCCAGGCTCAGCCCACGATCCCGAGCCCCCACTGGGGCGGCATCCGGTACAGGATGAACAATGCGGCCAGGACCCAGAGTATGACCGCGATCAGGAACGGTGGATCCTTGATGAGCAGATCCGTCGGGCCGGTCCCTTTGCCCAACTCGATCAGCATGGCATACCGATAAATTCCGTACACCACCAGAGGCAGGGTGTAGATC
>CAZOIA010000076.1:0-24596 GCA_964579675.1 uncultured Planctomycetales bacterium
GCGCTCTTGCACCATCTTCTTGCCGTAGGAGACGTGGTCCGGCGTGATCTTGCCCTTGGTGCTCCAGCCGAACACGTCGTGGTTCCCGATGCATTGCCGGATGGGGATGTCGCTGTCCCTGCATATCCTGGTGTAGAGATCAAAGAGCGTTTTCGCCCGGCCCTCGTCGGCGGCCAGGACGTCCATGACCAGGTCGCCACCGGTCAGAATGAAATCGGGCCTCGGCTTCAACTGGTGGACCGCCGCCAGGCACTTGCGCAAGCCTTCCCCCGCCCGCCGCTCGGGCTGGACGTGGATGTCCGCAAGATGGGCGAAGCGAAAACCCTGCACCCGCGCTGCCCCGGCCGAAGCAGCACCGGCGACCCGGGGCGGCAGCATGGCCGCACCAGCCGCCACCCCCACCGACTTCAGAAACCCGCGGCGAGTGGTCGCCCTGGATTCGACCCGAACGGGATCGTTCATCTCTCAAGCTCCTGTCAGGAAATCACACATACCTATGAACCCGTGACCTCATACCTCGGCCGCGGGCCAGCGTCAATCACGCGTAGCTGTGCAACCCCGTGATGAAGTAGTTCACCACGATCCAGTTGAACAACATCACCGAGCACCCGATCACCGCCAGCACCGCTGTCCACCCGGCCTTGTCGCGCACCTTGATCCGCACGTGCACGAGGATCAGGAAGATGATCCACGTGTTGAGGGCGAAGACCTCCTTGGGATCCCATCCCCAGGGCCGGCCCCAGGAATGGTCCGCCCAGATCGCACCCATGATAATCCCAACCCACAGCGTGATGAAGGACAACTCCAGCAGCAACATCGTCGCGCCGTCCAGCACCTTGGCCAAGCCCGCGTTGTCGCCGCCAGCATCGCCGGTCGGCCCGCTCGTCAGCCCAGGACCAATCCGCACCGTAGAGCCAGTAGACCCACCGCCGCCCGGGGCCGGCACGGAGGCCGCCTCCGCGGGCAACCCCTCCCAGGCGGCCCAGGAACGTGCTGCCACCACCCGCCCCCCGATGAGACGGGCCGGGTAACAGACCAGCGTTGACGCGATCACCGCCAGGAAGGGCAGCCATGCCGGCAAGACCTCCTTGAGCGAGATCGTCGGGAGCAAGGCCGGCAATGGGACTACAACCGCCGGAATCAGCATCGAGAGCCACAGGGCCCCCGACGGTCTCGTCAACAGCCGCCCCACCACGTACATGCCCGCCGTCACGAACGCCATCCCGATCAGCGCGTAGCTGGCGATGATCATGTTCACGTGAAGGTAGAGCCATAGATCGTTCAGGATCGGCATCGCCGGTCTGATGTCACTGGGCAGCGCGACGGTCATGTACCGCCCGCACATCAATCCGACCATTGCCACCACGCCCGCCCCCAGCAACGACAACGCCCGCCCCGCCCCTCGCCGCCGGGCGACGGCCAGTGAAATCAACGCCATCGTTGCCGCCGCCAACACGATCAGGGCTGCAATCGGAACCGGCCCCCACTGCTGCCAGGCGTCGAGCGCAACCCCTCGCACCGCCAGCGACAGCAGGAACACGACCGCCCCGCCGGCCGCGGCAACCCACGCGATGCGCCATGCCCCCCGCCGGCGGCACAACCGCGGGCCCAACTCGAAGAAGATCGCGATCGCCGCTCCGAACCACGCCGCCGCCGTCACCGCCTCGAACATGTTCGCGTTCGGGATTCGCCCGGCCAGATACCACCGGACACCCGTCGCGACCGTGTGCAGACAGAACGCTAAACCGAACACCGCCGCCCCGATCAACCTCGCCCGCGGCCAGCGGTAGACGATCCCCATCAGCAGGAACACGACCGCCGCCATATAGAACCACCATGTCCACGTCATCTTGTTGTACTTGTAGTACCAGTGCTCCAGCGCGAGCTTCCTGTGCGGCGGGTAGATTTGAGGTGCCATCTGCGACAACGCATCAGCCAGCGAGTTGAGCGCTTTGGTCGCCGCCCCGGCCTCCCCGGCCCGCCACGCCTCCCGCGCCGCCGACCACGTCTCCGCCAGCACTTCCCGCTGACTGGGATCCATACCCGCAATGGACCGGGACTCGATCAGCCCGGTGTGCGTCGCGTCGTGCGGGGCACCCACCGTACTCAGTGCGTCAACTCCGTACCACCTCCGGCCAACTGACCGCGCATCAGGCGGCGGAATCATGCGCATCAGGCCCGCCAACGCCCCCGCATCCACCCAACCGGCGGCATTGATAACCGCGTCGGCGTACTTCGCCGTCCGCATGACGTCCCTGCGCATCTCATCGAGCTCAGCCCGCACCGCCGGCAGGATGAGGAAGTTCAGCGAGACCAGCCCATCGTCAACAATCGCGTCCAGCACGGCACGGTCCACCCGCTCGGTCGCCGCGTTTGCCAACGCCCGCCGCATCGGACGCATCTTGACGTGAATGAGCCGAACGTCCGCGTACGACTCCGGCTTAAAGACCACATCGAGATAGAGAAACACCGGATCCTGCTTGACGACCGTATCCGTACCCGGGATTTCCCTCTTGAAGTACGTCCGGCCCGTGACGTGCCGGATCATCTCCCGGGCCAACGTGTCGAACGTCTTGAACCGGCCCTGGTGCTGCACCGCAACCAGCCGGAACGCATCCAGGTTGAGCTTCTGCTCGAATGATCCACCGGGACCGGCAGCCGGCAACCTGTCACCAACACCGGACGGCTCATCGGCGCGGATCGCAGGCATCAACGGCGCCGGCGTCAGCACCGTTGCTGCGAGCAAGAAAAGCTCAAGCCGTTGCTTCAGGCCCACGCAGAATCCGGCGGCCCTACGCACGGGGCACCTCCCCCGTTCCGGACACGCGTGGAAACCCACCCACTCCCGGGGAGACTGAGCCTTCCGTCGGCCCGTCCGCGGGTGAGATCGCCGATCGCCGCCGCCGCACCAGCCCCGGCTTGACATAGAACGCATAGATCATGCCCGCGATCGAGATGCAAACACCGATCAGCATCGGGCAGACTGCTTCCCGATTCCCGACCCCCAGCACGGTATAGACCCGTGTCCCCGGATCCCACTGAGCTTGGTAATACCACAGATGCCCGTGCCGGGCCGGATGATTCGATTTCACCTCAACAAGATCCGACCAGCCGCCCTCCTCCCGGAACCGCACCAGGCTGATGTAGTCACTCGGCCGGTCACCGCCCGGATAGGTCTGAAGGATGAACCGGTCCAGCACGATCGGCGAGGGGAGCGGGTCGCGCCAGCGAGAGTACATCAGTTCCAGCACCCGCCCGTCGGAGAGATCCACCTGCCTCGGTCCGTACGCGAACCGCGAGGGATACGCGCGCTGCTCATCCTTGAATACGTACTGGTGAAAGGGCAGCCATACGCCGTGCACGCCGCCGGGGTCCTCGATCTCGACCCGGACCAGCGACATGACCTTGCCCACCTGCTGAAGCGGCTGCCGCTGCCGGCGTGGCACGATCGCCGGGCGGATGTCCAGGGCCGCTTCGCCCGGGGTCTCCATGCCGCCGGCAACCTTCCCGGTCCGCAGCTCGGCATACGGCAAATAGTCGGTCACCCGAAAGTCGATCCGCTCAAAACCCTTCGCCCCGGGCGGTTTGCTCCCCTCCAGATTCAATGGGCGAAGCGGGGGGAAAGGCTCCCCGCGAGCCGGCCAGAGCTCTTCCAGGCTCGAAATCCACTCGCTGTAATGAGGCAACCCGCGAAAGCGAATCTGGGTCCACTCATCATCCGGCGAGAACCGGGCGTAGATCGCCCCCGTGTTTCGCACCGGCGGCTGGTGGGCGTGGTAGTAGTACCGGACCGGATCGTCATAGTCGAGTTCGATCTGCAGCTCCCCATCAACAAGCCGCTTGCCTGCGAATACGTCGCTTGCCCACTGCAATCCCTCCGGGCCATGGATTACGTCTTGCGTATACTGGCGATGCCCGACGATCAGCACGCGGACGAACTCGCGGGGCGGATCGCTCGACTGCACGTTCAGCCAGATCGAGGTCGTATGCTCTCTTTTATGCTCGCCGGTGAGAATCTCGTAGTCCGGATCGATCCGCGCCACCCTGACGTGATACGTTTTCCCGGCCGCGATGACCTCCGTCGATGCGTGCGGCCGGATCACCATCGACGCCGGCTCCCCCATCCCCGGGGCAAGTATCAACGCCCGCGAATGGAAGACCACTGTATCCCCCTCGACCTTCCTGCCGAAGTAGACCCCCGCCGAGATCACCAGAACGAGAATCCCCAGATGGATCGTCCAAACGCCCGCGCTCGCCACCGTCAGCGGGATCCGGCGAACCGTCGCCAGCACCAGTGACACGCAGAACAGGGCGATCATGACCTGGAAAGGCCACCAGTTGAACCACTCCATCTCACTCTTTTCGAAGCGCAGCAACTCGACGCCCAACCAGTCCGCCAGCGCCCCCTGCCGGATGGGCGGAGCCGCCGACCCGACCGAGCTGTAGAGGAAAATGGCGATCAGCAGTCCCACCCCGAACCAGATGTTGCTGATGCCATCGACAACTGAGATGAAAAGGGCCGCCGGTCGGGATTCGGGGGCGGGCGAATCGTCGCTCACAGGCATTCAAACCTCAACGAGACAACCGTGATCGCGCGAAGTGGACGGCCAGAATGGTCCCTTACTCCGGCCTCTTGCCGCATTATAAGGCCGGCCAACAGAAAAGGCGTCCCGCAGAACGCCCTTCTTCGAGAACGGTCGCCTCTGGGTGGCACGGGGCAGCGCGGTGGTGAAGCAGCTTCAGCGGCCGGTCCACGGGTCCGCGGATAGCAATGCCCGGACTGGCTGACGTATCCTGTTGACCCGTGGCCGGGCCGGCACTGGGAGAATCGTGCGCGGCGGACCCATGCCACCCCGGGGAAACTGACTGACCGAAAACGGCACTAGTTGACGGACTGAACGGCTTCCTGCGAGACCAGGTAGATCTCCACCCGGCGGTTCTTCGCCTTGCCCGCTTCGGTCGAGTTGTCCGCGATCGGGCGGTATTCCCCGTAGCCCATCACGCCCAGGCGGGTCATGGCCACCCGCTGTTGACCCATGAGCTTCATGACCGCAATGGCCCGGTGAGCGGACAGATGCCAGTTGGTCGGGTGCTCGGCCTCCGAATACCGGATCGGATCGGTGTCGGTATGGCCCACGATGATCACGTCAAAGCCGGCTGCCGCGTCCGAGTTCACGATCGCCGCGAATTCCTTGAGCGATTCGATCGCCTCCGTCGAACTGATCAACTGATCCTTCCCGGAAGGAAACAGCAGGTCCGCCTTCCAGCGCACCGCTCCCTTCTTCTCGTCGTAGTCAATCAGACCGGGATGTGCCGCCGCCAACGCCTTGAGCTTCTCGTGGAGCGGCTGGGGCAACTTCACAATCACCGGTGACCCGAGACCCTTGCCCGCCTGCTCCTCGAGGATCTTCTGGGCCTTGTTGAACGCGTCCCGCAGGTACTGCGTCTCACCGGTCAGGTTCTCGATCGTCTCGTCCTTGGCAGCCAACTGGTTGTTCAACGAGTCGATCATCGTATCCTTCTGGCGGTTCATCACCTCGGCGTCCTGCAGCTCCTGCTTCGCCCGAGACAGGCCTTGCCGGAGCACCCCGTTGTCACGCTGCGCCCCCACCATCTGATCGTAGTAGCAGCCGACGTTGCCGGCCGACAGCACCAGAACCAGCGCCCCCATCAGCCAATGTCTTTTCATCGCGGCCTCCTTTGCCCGTCTAATGATCAGGAATTCCAGAAACGCATCCGCATGTTGCTCGCCCGCGCCACCGAGAAGGCAACATCAACGGATCAGGGACTTGCCCAGCCTCACCTGCCATCCTTGTCATAAGCGACCGACGAAGGGAAAACCCTTTCCCTCATTTCAGCCGGCCGCTTCCGGACCTTCACCCCCTATGCCGACCTGGCTATTCTTCTTCTTCCCCTTCTTCTTGCCTTTTTGCCCCCGGGGCCGCTTGGGCGACCGTGGCCCCGACGACTGCCTCCCAACCAGCCAGCCGATCAGGGCGAACAGCGCCCCGGCCCCCACGCCGGCGCCAAGGAGAATCCAGAACTGCTCCGACAGCACCCCCAGGTAAGCCGGCCACGCGTCCAGACTCATCGCCACGTTCACCGCACCTGCCAGGGCCATCACCAGCGCCCCCGCGATCAGCAACCCGGTGAACGCCGGCGACGCCAACTCCGCCATCCCCGACGCTCGCGCCGACACCGCGGTCACCATCGGTCCCATATCCGCCTCGGGCCCGGCCTCGACCACTTCTTCCATCGGTCCCGCCGGCTCGGCCGCCGCCGCCGGTTCAACCACCGCCTCCGCGGTGTCCCCCATGTCGATGCCTTCCAGCAGTTCCGCACCCAGGGATGTGTCGTCGCTCTCCCGCGTCAGATCGAGCAACCCCGACCCACCGCCGCTGCCGTCCAGACCCAGGTGCTCATCCCCGCCGGTCATCAACGTCTTGGCCATCGGGTCGGCCGCAATCTCCAGATCGTCGTCGTCGAATACGCTGATCCCGATGTTCGTTATGACCGTGTCATCCTTCTTCATCCCCTCCACGGCATCCTTGTCCACCTCGTCCAGGCTGACGATATCAGCACCCGAGCCGCTGGCGGACCCGCTGTCCTCCAGCGTCAACCCGCCCGTCCCGCCCCCGGAATCCTCCAACGAGGTCTCATCGCCGGTGCCGGCCCCGGAATCCTCAAGCTTCAATTCGCCACTTCCCAGCTCCAGGCTCAGCGGTCCAGACCCGCTGGCGAGGTCCACCGGGGCATCGCTTCCGCCCAGTTCGGGCACTGGGGCCGGCCCCCCGGCTGGCACCGGCTTGCCCCCCGTCTCCTCGTCAATCGGGGCGAGTGGGATCTCGCCGATGTCCTCCGCCTCCGGCGCTGTCGCCCCCCCGCCCGTCTCCCCCCCCATAAGCCGGTCAACTTCCTCCACACGGTAGTTGAGCTTGCCCGCATCGCGGAATTCACGCAGCTTGCCCTCACGGACCAGACCCTTCAACTGCTCCTCCGTGCAGCCCAGCCTCGCCAGGGTCTCCTCCAGGTTGTAATACATCTTCGCCATCGGTGTCACTCAACTCGCCGGGCAAGCAGAACCCGGTCCCTCCCGGGAACGCGGACCGGCCTGCACCCACAAAGGCGCTATTCGCTCCCGCCTCCCTCCGGCAGAGGGGGCACATCCGTCACGGTGGCATTCCCCTTCCCGGCGCCGGCGTCCTGGCGATCCGAACGCTGCTGCTGAACCATCGCCCGAACCGCGGCGGGAATGGGCTCTGCCACGTTGAATTCCTCCAGGTACCGGTCAAATATCCAACTCCGGGCCGCAACCAGGCGCATCTGCAACTCGTTGTTCGTCCCCCTCCGCATTTCGTAACACCAGATCGTACCCGTGTCCACATCCACCATGAACACGCCGTAGCTCTTGCTCGTCAACTGCCCACCGAATGCATAGATGCCGCGAGCCCCCGTCCGCCCGGCGCCACCCAGAACTCCTGACTGCGCCCACGTCGTCCTCATGAGCCGAGCATCGTCCCACCGCATGACCAGGGCCGTCGCAATCACCGCCAACACCACCACCATCACCCACCCGAGCGTCTGCCGCCCCGGCGGTGACATCGCGATCATCTGCCGTGACCCCCCCCCGCACGACAATTGACCGTCTGCCTGACATTCATCTCGTGGCGGGTAATCCGGCATCGGTGGTACCCGGAATCTCGCATCCATCTGGGCGAGCAAGGACCGCAGGACCTTGTGCTACAAAGACTTACGCGCGCTCCTGCATATACTTATTATACCCCCTCCGCATCGGCTTGCAAGACTAGATCCGCCGGAATCCTGCGGTCCGCCCGCTGCCCGATGCAACGCCCCCGTAGCGCTTGAACGTGTTACGTGAAGAGAATCTGCCGAACCACTTCGACAATGGCGCCCATGTGATGAAGCAGGTACCACATCGGAATGCCAAGCAACATCGCCCCGATGACGACCAGACTCGCGCCCGTCGAGGACGGCAGCATCGTCTCCTGCCGGATTTCCTGGCCCAACGCCCGAATCAGACGCTCACCGGCCGACCCGCATGGGACGCCAGTGACGCTCCGCACGCGCACCGTCGCGTTCCGCAGCCAGGGTACCGCGCTCAGGCTCACGATAAGATCCGCCTGGGCCACGTGCAACTGACCACCGCGGTCTTCGGCCGTCCAACCCAAGCGACGGCAGGCCCGTTGCAGAAGCCGCCGACATTGGCTGGGATCGACGTTGTAGATAACCCAACCCGCCCCCCGACCGGGAAGCATACCGAAAAAGAGCGCCGTCACGCCAACCACTACCCCAGCCGCGGGCCACAACCAGCCGTGCTCCACCAGGGCGGCCACCGGAACAATGATGACCGGCACAAAGGCAATCGCCAGCAGCGCGAAATCTGCCCGCGCCCTCACCAGGCAAGGCCGCGCCTGGCTGTTCACCAGACCCAGGGCAAGGAAGTAGACCGCCAGCGGCCCGAGGGCCAACATCACTTCGAGAACGAAAACCACCTGGTCGATTGAATCCAACTTCAAGACCCCTATCCCCGCCGTCAAGTCGAATCCGTCGGGCCCTCGGCAGGACGATCAATGTGCTCCCCCCGCGGTGCGGTCTTCCGGTACCCGAGGTAACGGATCACCTCGAACACTTCGCTCCAGGAGGGAAACGGGCGATTGTTCACCCGCTTGTAGTCGTCGATGGCCAGCACGAACTCCAGGAGTTCGTCGGTCATCTCACCTTCTTCAGCCTCCCGACGCGTATCGCTACGACGGCGCCCGGGGCCCCGGCGCCTTTCGAGACCACCACGCCGGTCCACCACTGACCGTCGCTCGCTTCTCCGCCGTTCGGAATCCGGATACTCGCTCGGCACTCGTCCACCTGACAAGGCGTGATCAACTCCGATGACAAGGCGAATCCGCCAGCCAGTCAGAGTTCATCGTCTACATCGTCGTCGTCATCGTCAAAATCGTCTTCTGAATCATCGTCAAGATCGTCGTCGAGGTCGTCGTCATCCTCCTCGTCGTCATCGCAGAAGTAATCGAGATCGCCTTCGTCTGCCTCGTCATTCGGGTCGCGGGCGCCCATGAACGCCGCCGACAACTCGTCAGGATGACCAAACGTTCCCTCTTCGGACGACTCGCCCGACTCAAGCGGCGAAACCGGCGTCGGATCGTCCGTCTCGTGGAATCCGTCCGCCCAACTCATGACTCTGCCTCCCTCACGCATGGCATCGTGTCATTGCTTCGACTCAACACGTCACTCAGTCAATCACATTCCGGGAAAAGTGTATATCCCGTTTAGGGATCGTCAAGCGGTTTTTCACCCTCTGATCGGCAAATCGCCTCCCGGTACCCTAGCGTATTTCGGGGACCCTGAGCCTCAACATTGGGCCCTGGTCCGGGCCGGTCTGCTCGAAGCCCCACGACAGCCGGCCCACCAGCCGGGCCGCCTCCAGGAGAGCCGCTACCGAACCGGCCGCCTCAATCCCCGGGTAAACCGCCCCGGGGGCCACCTCAATCCGATACGAGACCCCCCCCGCCTCCGAAAGCCGGGCGGCAAACGCCGCCCAGGTGGTGATCGACCGGTCGATCCGCACCCGGCGATTCAGCGGGCCCGCCGCCGGTGCCCGGGCTTCGCCAACCTCGCCAACCCCCGCCGGGGCCGTCGCCGGCAGCCGGGGCGACGTGTCATCAGCCGGACAAACCCACACCGCACCGTCCAGGAACCCGACCCGGGCCCCCAATTGCTCCGCCAGCACCCCGAAAACGCCGTCCAGGCCCACCTGGGACGCATCCAGGCACACCAGCCGCTGATCGGTAAGAATCGCCGGGTGAAAGATCACGTCAACCTCGAAGACCCCCGCAACGTCCCGCGCCACCCCGCTCAGGGGGGCGTCAACCCAGTGAATGTCCGCCCGTCGCCCCCGCACCCTCTGCCAGCGGGCGTCGTCCTCCTCCGCCGGGCGGGTTGCCAGCCCCTTCCCCGCCGCCCGCCACACCACCGGCAGCCGATCCTCCGCCGCCACCAGAAACGTCCCGTCCACCAGCACCGCCGCCAGTCCCGCCGACCGGGCCAGCCACCGAAACCCCTGCTCGCCCGTCAGGTGCCAGGCCGACATCCGCACGTTCCTGTCCAACGCCGCCGGATCCACCGAGGGGTCCAGGATATGGGCCACCTCCAGCCGGCCCGCCAGCCCGACCAGCGCCTCACGCAGCGGCACCCCACGCCAGTCCACCGGGCAGACCCGCTCCAGCGAATCGGACCCCGGCTGCGCCAACGCACAAGCCGCCATCACCAGGCCAACCGACACAACCATGACCACGACGCTACGCACCACAGACCCTTCCCACACGGGATGACCGATACCGCGCTTGTTCTAACAGAACGGCCGACCAAGGCAAGCAAAATTGCCCGCAACGGCGGCCCCTACGCGGCTCAGGTAACTCGTTCCCTCTGCGTGATATGCACTGGGTCGTAGAGTCCAAAAGGACCTAGTCCGGATTATTCATGAATGGATTCACCACGGAGAGACAAAGGCCACGGAGAAAAGAAGTCAGGTGAAGTCCTGCTGGGTCGAGGCTTCGACAGTGTGTTGGTGGCCGTGTCGGAACCCGAGGCATCGATTTCGACTGATCTCATTGTCTTCTCCGTGTCTCCGTGCCTTCGTGGTGAATAATCCAGGCTAGGCCACCCGGCCGGCCGACAATCGTCCCTACGGGGATGATGGCAGTGGAATACCGAGAATGCGGCAGATACCTCGACAGGTGCCGCCTTTCAGACGCCGGTGGCGCGGAACCACGAGGTGGCCCGCAATCGCGGACCCTACGTGAGAAAGGGCCCGGCGGCATGCACCGCCGGGCCCTTCGGTTAACACTTCCGATGGTCCGCCAGAGCGGACCCTACATCACTACCACACTGACGCCAATCAATCCGTCAGGAAGTTGGCGGCGACAAAGCCGGTCGCGGCCTCGCCGACGGTCAACCCTTCCAGAATGGCCACGTCGGTAGCGGCGGTGATGTCGCCGGCCGCATTCACCGTGACCACCGCGATGCGGGCGTCAGAGGCCGCGTCACTGCTGTAAATGACCAGGATGTCGATACCGTCATTCAACGCAGCCCACTCCGGGACCGCCGCGTCCAGGGCCGCGGCGTTTGCGAAGTAATCGCCGGTCAGAATGATGACGTTGTCATTGGCCGCAACGGTGCTATCACCGCCCGCCGTGATATCAGCATCGGCCTCGACGCGGATCGTCGGAGCGGCCTGGTCAAGGTTCTCGGCCGCCCGGAAGTCGTAGACATCGTCGATCGCGCTCCCGTCGGTATCTCCGGTCTCCATCGCGATCGAATCGATGCCATTGGTAGCGTGGGCGGTGAACACGTAAGTGTCGTCACCCGTGCCGCCAGTGATGGTATCGTCACCCTGGCCACCGGTGATGGTGTCGTCACCGGCGCCGGAATCGATCTCGTCGGCGCCGGGGCCGGCGATGAGCGTATCGTCGCCACCGCCGCTGCTGATGCTTGCATCGGTGGCTGCTGTATTATTGGCTACGCTGACCGTCAGGTCGCTGGCGACGCCCGACGCATCGACGGTCTCGATCACAGTAGTCGCAGCAACGGCAGACCCAAGAGCGTTCGTGATTTCAAAGGGAGCGTCGGTCGTACTGCTCGTCAGCGTCAACGACTCGATATCTGCACCAAGCAAATTGGTGATTGTCACCTCGCCGCCATCGCTGTTCGTGAGGCTGACCGTCTCAAACTTATCAACGTCGATGGTGGTGATCGCAACGGTGCGGTCATTGGTGGACAGATCCTCACCGTCCGTACCGCGGTTGTTGATGGTGATGGTCATCGAATCCGAAGTCGTGTCGGTGGCACCGTCCACATCATAGATGATGCTGTCGAAGATCTGATTGTTGTCGTCACCGTCGCCACGGAACTCGATATTGGGAGAGCCGACCGCCAGATCCCGCAGAGTGATGGTGTCGTTGGCGTTGGCGTCTTCCTCCATCCGAATCGTCGTGATCCCGGTAACGTCATTGACGTCGAGCGTGAAGTTCTCGGCGACGCCGTCAGTGTCGCCCTGGAGACTCAATGTCTCGGTGTTGGCGATGGAGACATCCGTGGTCACGCTGGCGTTCAGCACAACAGTCAGGATGTCGTCGCCGGTGCCGAGATCGACGGTGTCGTCCTCGTTGAAATCACCCGCGCCGAACGTGATCTCGTCGTCGCCCGAGCCGGTGGTCACGGTCAGGTCCAAGGCCGTATCCAGCACCAGCTCCAACGCGCCGGTGGCATCAGCCCCGTCAATGGTATCGAGGTTGGCCATACCGTTGGTGATGTCATTGGTGATCTCGAGATCCTGGGCGCCCGAGAAATCGATCGTCGCAAGGCTCGTGCCGCCACCACCCTGGACCAGATCCCTGAGCACGTTGGCGGCGCTGCCCGTGCTGACGACATTGAGGGTCTCAAAGCCGTTGACCGCTCCGCTGGTGTTGAGGGTGAT
This sequence comes from uncultured Planctomycetales bacterium, assembly GCA_964579675.1. GTDB lineage: Bacteria > Planctomycetota > Phycisphaerae > UBA1845 > PWPN01 > CAZOIA01. The sequence continues at coordinate 12,506 of CAZOIA010000076.1, forward strand.
GATGCTGTTCGCACCGTCGCTGACCTGCGAGAGGGTCACCGTGATCTCGTCGGAGGTGCCCGTCAGGGCGGCGTCCTCGAACGTGGCCTGGATGCCGGCATCTGAATTCGTGACACCCAGATTGACGATCGCACCCACGTTGTTGAGGTCAATGGTCTCCGTGCTGTTGACCGAAGTGACCGTCGTGGCGTCGCTGACATTCGTGAAGTCCAAATCGGAGTTGGCCGTATAGCTGGTCAGATTGAACGTCTCGATACCGGCAAGGGACGATGGAACGACAGCGGCAGCCGAGTTCAGGAACGCGGTCAGGCTGTCGGCCCCACCGGCGCCGTTCGCGCTGTCACCCGTCTGGAGCGAGGCGACCTGGCCACCCGCACCGGAATCGTAGATCAGCGGCGCACTGAAGGCATCATTACCTGCGGTCCCGGTCAGGCTGTCGACGCCCAGCGTGAACGTGAACGACGCAGCAGCACCGCTGGCCGTGAGCGCAACGCCCACCGAATCCTGAGCGGTCTGCACCGGGCTGGAGGAATCCGTAGCGGTCACCTGGAAAGTGAACGTCCCCTCCGCGTCAGCCGAAAACGTAGCCTGCAGGCTCTGGCCGATGCCGTCGGCGGGCAAGTACGTAACGGTGCCGGCCGCGGGCGTTGCCGTCACCTGCCAGGCGTAGCCGATCGGAGCCGTGCCGTTGGTGGCCAGCGCGGTCAAGGTCACCGTATCGCCGCCGTTGGCGGCCTGATCCGTACCGGCGTTAACCGTGAGCGCCGCCGGGGTCACCGTGATCGCCGTCACGTCTTGCGCCGTGGCCGTAGCGCCCGCAGCATCCGTCACCGTCACGGTGAACGTGTAGGTCGTGTCGGCGGCCGGATCGAGCGTAGCCGAAGCGCTGGCCTGGGTGGCGTTCGTGATGGTCACACTCGGGCTGGACGTCCACGCATAGGTATACGGCGCGGTCCCGCCCGCAGCAGTCGCCGTCAACGTAACCGGCGTCGCATCCGTGCCCGTGGCAGGCGAAGCTGTCGCGGTCGCACTCAGCGCCGGCGCCGGCCTCGGTATCGGAATGCAGATCTGCATGAGGCTGATGGTGGCGCCCAACACCCCCATCAGCATCAGGGACGCTGGCAGCGCAGCCGCTCGCCTGATTCTTCTGTCTGATCGATTGAACATTCTGTTGGCCTCCTAACAAGGAAATACGGCGTCTTACTCGTTCTCAACTTCTCGATGAGACCCGGCAGGCATCACTTCGCCCGGCCCGGTATCGCCCGGTTGCGCTTAGCCATACCAGAGCCTGTACCGATCGCCCCAACGAACCAAAATCACGTCCTGAAATCCAAACAGCACCACCCGGTCTAGATGGGCTGGTCGGCCTTATTGACCAACAACATCGGCATTCTATCCCGTTTCTATTTAGGATTTGTCACCCTGCCGGCAATGCGATCCCGCGCCAAAGACCGCGATCGACCCGCATCTGTAACTATTGTGCCTTCCGTGCGCCCCAAAAATGAAGCGACGGCCAAGCCAGAGCCCGAGTCCGTTCCTCCCTCTGCCGGCACAATCTTACGGGTGCCCCACGCCTTGTCAAGCCCGTTTTCCCAACTTTTTTTTGGGGACTAGCCAAGCGCCGGGACCCTTGCCGTTTCTGCACTTGCGGAATCTATCGCCCGAAACGCGAGTTTGCAACAGGCTTTTCGGCAAATATCTCCAATAACCGCTCGAAAAGACGCGTCCATCGACGCCTGTGGGGCCCAAGAAGGTGTTTCCAGACGGAAAACCGTCATTCAGCCCGCGGAGCAGGCGAGACCTATGTATATGTATATGAGGATTATGGCAGACAAGCCCGGCCCGCCTCGACAGTAGCTCGACAGTAGTATGTCGCTCAAATGAGAGGCGGATCGCTGCCCCGGAGCAATCGCGTATCGGCTCACCCGATGACCCCCGGCGAGCGAGTGCCTCTCGACGAGGTGGACCTCCCCCTGACCGGCGTGAGCAATGGATGGTAACATGGGGATCAATGACGGCATGAGATACCCTCCAATCGCCATACTATTGTTGCTTGTATCCGAGTTTTTCGGAATCGCGGACTTGACCGCCGGTGAAATGACGTCCACCTACGTGGCTTTCGACTTCAGCTCGTCCCGAGGCTGGGGCCCGGGCGGCGGGCCGGGAAACCGATTGGACAGCGGGAGGTGGGAATATGCATTCAACGCCGGCGCGGGTGCCCCGTCACTCAACACCGATTTCTCGCTGCTTGGCGAGCCGGCTACCCTGCGCCTCGTGCTTGATGGTGACGGCTCGGGGCACAGCATCCACGTTCAACTGGCTTCGCACTTTCAGCGCTTCCATCGACAGATCGGACACCTGACGGGCAAGGGGGAGCTCGTACTCGAGGTTCCCCTCGGCAACATGGAGGCCTGGAAACACTTCGGCGGGCAGAACGACGGGCAGGTGCGTTTGCCGCTGCGAATGAGCCAGCTTCGGCTCGACCGTACCGATGCCGGGCCGGCCAATGGAAGGATCGCGCTCAAACGCATCGAGATCGACACTGTCCTGCCCGAGGGCCTCAATCTCCTTCTCGTCCCCGACATCCGGCACACGGAGGGGCGGGCCCGATTCTCCGTCCGGGTCCAGAACCTTCGTTCGTCCGAGGTGAAGGGCCGGCTCGTGTGCGACATTCGCAATCTTGGCGAACGGGTCAAGCGAGAGGTGGTCGAGATGACAGTGCCCCCCGCGGGCGCGAGACAACAGACTCGTGCGTTCGGCGCGGTAGTGGGCCGGCACCACTTCCTGGAAGCCGTGTTCCAGTGGGTCGAGCCGGGCTCCAACTCGCCACCCGTGTCGATCGGGATGAGCACGCTGCCGGCCGAGCCCGGCTCAGCCACCCTCAATCCGGAGAGTCCGATCGGCGTCGGGCTCTACCTGTACCGCTGGCACCGCGATCCCCGGGCTCATGAACGCGTGACGGAACTGGCCGGGCTCGCCCAACGCGCGGGCGTGAAATGGACGCGCGAGCAAATCGATTGGGGACTGATCGAGCCGAGCGAAGGACATTACAACTGGGCGTTCTACGATGACCTGATCGACGTCGCGCTGGACCACGGGATCAGCGTGTACGGGCTGCTCTGCTACTGGTCACCGTACGCCAAGGCTAACACGCCGGAGGGCATCGACCAGTATTGCCGATGGGTCGGCCGGGTGGTCCGGCGATACAAGAGCAAGGTCAAGCACTGGGAGATCTGGAACGAGCCGAACATATTCTTCTGGTCCGGGCCGAAGGAACTCTACGCCACGCTGCTTACGCGAGCGTACGAGGCGATCAAGGCCGAGGATCCCGAAGCGCAGGTGTTGGGGTGTTCCACCTCCAGCATCGACACGAACTTCATCAAGCTGACGATGGCCCGCGGGGGCAAATTCGACGCCCTGACGATCCACCCGTACCGGGGTACGCTGGAGGATTTGTCGTATATCCAGGATCTCCAGAAGGCCAAGGCGCTGGTGGACGGGCGGCCGGTGTGGATCACGGAAATCGGATTCCCCAGCCAACTCCTGGGCGGATACTGCGAACGTCGCCAGGCATCGCTCGTCGCCCGGGTGTACCTGGCGTCGGTGGCCAGCGGGGCGGCGGAAAGCGTCTCCTGGTACGACTTCAGGAATGACGGCACGGACCCGTACTATGCGGAGATGAACTTCGGCCTGGTGCGCAGCGACTTCCGTTTGAAACCCGGCTACGGGGCGCTGGCCACGATCGGCCGGACGCTGGCCGGCCTCCGGGTGACCGGGCAGATCGATGTGGGGCAAGGCGCTTACGCCTTCCGCTTCAGCGACGGTGAGCGCGATACGATCGCCGCCTGCGCGCCGGATGCCGGACGGGTGCTCACCTTCGAGACCGACGCCGACGTCGGCATCACCAACGGCATGGGCGAACCGATCGACCCGGTCCGCAACGGACGCCGCATCAGCATAACACTGGACGCCGGCTTCCCGGCATACATCACCTCGCGGGCTGGGTTTGCGTTCAGAACGGTCGCCCCGGCCGTGTCTTTCGAGGTCGAGGCGACGAGCATCCGGCCCGGGCAGGCAATCGAGCTGCGCTTCTCGCCGAAGGTCGCCGTTTGCAAATGGGACTTGCCTTTCGGCTGGTCCGACCCGGACAAGATCGGCAACGGAACATATCGGCTCGCGATCCCGCTCGAAGCCCCGGCGGGCCAGGTCGAGCTGCAGGCAACCGTACACCCCGGCGGTGACCTGCGATTGCCGCTGATCCTGTCGATTCAGCCGGGGGCGATCCGGCAGTAAGTCCGTCACTTGATCAGATACTCGCCGGCCAACTCGATGGCCCGGTCCATCGCGTCGGCGATCCGGCTGAACGTGAGGCTGGTTTCCGGTGGAAGTTCGATGCCGAGCTCGGCCCGCAGCGATTCGCGGACCGGGATGTTGCGTGAACTGCTCCGGGCCAGCATCCGCTCGGTCTGCTCGGAGGTCAGGAAGTCGATCAGTTTCCGGGCAGGTTCCGGGTGCGGGGCGCCGGTGATCAGGGCGACCGAATTGGGGATAAGCAGCGTTCCGCCGTCGCCCATATCGGGATAGATCATGTCGATCGGCTCGTCGTGTTCCCGGCGGGCATAGATGTCGTCGGTGTCGGTGGCGCAGATGAGCAGTTCGCCCCGGCCCACGAACCGGGCGGCGGTGGCATTGCCGTCCATCAGGCCGCCCTGAAGGGCCCGGTCCAGTTCGGTCAGAAACGACAGGTATTCGTCCTCGCCCCAGAGAGCGTAAAAGGCGGCGAAGTGCCCGCGAGTGGTGCCGAAACGGGGATCAGCCACGCCCAGCTTGCCCGCCCAGCGGGCCTCGGCAATGGCCCGCCAGGTGGTCGGCAGCGCCGCCGGCCTGACCTTGTCCGTGTTGTATCCCAGCACGCGGGCCCGGAGCCCGAAGGCGGTCCACTGGCCGCCGGGGTCCTTGTAACGATCGGGAATGCCCTCGGCCGGCGGCCGGTATGCCGCCAGCAACCCGCCTCGGCCCATCTTGATCGTGTTGAACAACTCGCTCGACCAGAAGACGTCCGCCTGAGGCCGGTGACGCTCCGCCTCGATCCGCCGCACGAGACTGGTGGTCTTGCCCGCTTCGGTGTCGGTCTTGAGTCGAACCACGATCCCCGTCTGCCCCTCGAACGCCGCCACGACCTTTCGGGCGAACGGTTCGTCCACGCTGCAATACAGGGTCACGATCGGCTTTTCGTCCGCGGGCTTGCATCCGGCTGGGGTCAACAGGCTGAACGGGCCAAGAAGCAGAAACACGCCAACGACGGAATGCCGAACGCGCGCTGAAGGAAGTGAGAAGTGAGAAGTGAGAAGTGAGAAAGACATCTGAGCGCCGAGCGCTGATTCCTCATTCGGCATCGGTGTTCTCTTGGCCGGCTTTGTCCCGGGCGGCCTGGACCTTTTCCGGGGGCAGGCCGGTGATGGCGTGGTCGAAGTACCTCTTGAGACTCCCGTGGTAGACCCGGGGCAGCGCCTCGCGGGCGACGGCGTCCTGGACCTCGCGCTGGGCGGCAATCGCTGCCTCAACGAATTCGTCGGACACCGGGCCGCTGAATTGCTCACCGTGCACGAACCGCGTGGCGTCAATCGCGCCGGGCAGCGTGTTGACCCTCGTCCGCTCTCGCACGGTCTTGAAGCGGGTGGCCTGCTCGGGAGCAACGCCGCCTTGGCCCTGGCCGAGTTGCCCCATGCCCGGCCCCATTTGTCCCGGACTGCCCCGTCCCTGGCCCATCCCGGTCCCCTGACAGGCGGAGCAAGGTTGGCCGTCCTTCATCCCGGTCCCGCCACAGGCGGAGCACCCCTGGCAGAGCTGGTTCTTCATACGATTGAGATCGTCGATGTCGGAGGTGAGCTGGTTGAGCTCCTGCTGGAGCGCTTCGAGCTGCGAAAGCTGCTCGGCGGAGGCGGAGAAGCCGGCCATCGCCGCTTCCGACAGATCACCCGAGCCGTCGGCGCCCGCGGCCGCCTGACCCAGATTCTGGGCCAGCTTGCTTGCCATTGAGCACGCCCCACAGCGTTTCTTCAACTGCTTAACCAGTTCGTCGATCTGCTCTTGCGAGAGGCCCCGCTCGGCCAGCTTCTTCTCGAGGTCACCAGCTTTGCCCTCCTTGAGGTTCCTCAGGACCTTCTCGATCTCCTCCTTGCTCAGACCGGCGTCGGCGAGGTCTTTGCGGTTCCTCCGGTCGCTCTGGGCCGCCTGCTTGAGCTTGGCCGAGAGCTCCTGGAGTTGCCGCTGCAGCTCCTGCGCCTGCTTGGCTTCCTGGTCGGTTTGGGCGGCCTTGGCCAGCTCGGCCCTGATGGCCCGGAGTGCTTCCTGAGCGGACTCGAAATCGCCCTTCGCCAGCGCCCGGGCCAACTGCCCGGTGAGCGAATCGGGTGGCTGAGAAGCCGCCGCCCGGCGGGCCCATTTCCTGAACTCGTCGATCTTGGCCAGTCCGGAGTCGCTTCGCCTCTCCTCGAGCTTTTTGGCCAGTTGGTTGATCTGCTTGATGGGTTCGTTGATAACGTCTTGAGGCTTCGCCAGAGGCGCGTCCGGCAGGGGTTCGAGCTTGTCGAGTTCATCCTTGAGGGCGGGGTTTCGGCGACCAATCTGCGCAGCCTGTTGTTTGAGGACGGACGCGACGGCGGCCCGGGTGCGGGAGACGAGTTCTCTTTGTTGGTGTTCCTTTTGAAGCTGTTCCTGCTTGCCGGCCAGATCAATCACGGGGAACAGCCAGAAGAACAGGAGCGCGAGGACCAGCGACCCGCCGGCGTAGTTGGCGGAATACGGGACCTTCACGGGCAGATGGCGTGGCACGGCGATTCCGCGGCTGGCGCGGGTGGCGTCGGCTACGACCGCCCGGGCGAAGGGGTCCTGCGCGTTCTCGCAATACAATCCGGTGCTGACCCGCTCCTTGAGCCCGGCCGCGAGATCGAGCCGGGCCGCCGCATACGCGAGGCTGTCCCTCGTCAGTGCGGTCCAGACCACCGAGCCCGCCAGTGCCAGCCCCACCAGCCCTGGAGCCACGGTGCTCACCACCCGGCGCGCGTCTTCGTCGAGACTGGACCCGGGCCAGACCCGCTCTACCACGACGATCAGGACGAACAGCGTGCCCGCCGCGGCCAGCGACCACCCCAGGGCTTCCAGCCACCGATTCAGCCACAGCCGGCGTTGGGCCCGTTTCGCCGCTTGCTGAAGTCTGGTCATGCCGACGTCCTCGCCCGGAGGCCAACCTGCTCTATGATACCCCCCGCAGCCCCGCCCCGGCAACGGGCACGCCGCCGCCGCCCCCTCCACGAACACGGTGCATTGTAGACGAGGATCACGCGCTCCATCCGACGTCGGCACAGATTTTCTTGAGCGCTTCGGCAGCGACTTTGAACAGTTCAGGCCCGGTGTGCCCGGTTGAATGCTCGGCCTTGGCGAGGTGCGGCTCCAGTGCGAGGAAGCCGTCGTATCCGTCAGCAGCGGCGTCGCGCAGGATCTCGGGGATGTGGCCGTCGCCCTGGCCCGCGGGCACCGCGTGGTCCTTGATCCCGTATTTGAAATCCTTGATATGGAAATAGCCCACGTGCCTCCGCAGCGGCAGCCAACAGGTATTGTAGACGTCCTGCACTTCCATGTTCACGAAGTTGGCCGGATCAAAGGCGGCGACCAACTGATCCGAAGGCAGGGCTGCGTGCAGGTAAACGCACCGCTCGGGGTAGGCCCCGAACAGGTCGGATTCATTCTCCAGGGCCAGGGTGATCTCGCGATCGACGATGTAGTCCAGTTTCTCGGCCAGCCGCCCGACCACTTCGCCGCGGTAGTCGGCAATGTCCCGGCCTTCGGGCGGGTAGTAGCTGAAAATGCGAATGAACCGGCACTCGAAGAACTGGGCAATATCGACGGCGAGCTTGAAGGCGTCAAAGTGCTGGCGGTAGTCCTCGTCAAGCCTGACCTTCCCAATGGGCGAGCCGATACAGGACACGCGAAAGCCCCGATCGTTGAATTGCTTCTTGAGGTCCGCCCGCTGCCGGCTCGAGAGCTTCATGACGTTGACGCCCCAGGCGCCGCGCAGTTCAACGAAGCTCACGCCGTTGGCCTCGAGGCCGTCCATCTGGACCTGGGGATCGGGGCTGATCTCGTCGGCGAAGGCACTGATTTTCGGCATCGCGGTTTTCTCCAAACACGCGGATCATGCGGAGCGCCGCTGATCCTGTCCGGCGCCACATGCGACACGCACCTGGCCCCATACTTTACCGTCTCGGGGCCGAGGCGACCAGTGCCTCTCATGGCAGAGTGAGCCTGCCTCCAATCCGCCGCGTCCGCTCTCCCCTCCGCCGGAGGCGGCGGGCCCTGCTGTTTCCGATAATGTCACCGCTGACGGTGCCTAGCTGCACGTCGCTCAAGGTCGCCGGTGGCTTGGCCCGATATGGAGGAGGTCGCCGAGGGAGCCGAGTATGCGCCGGGGCCGCAGCAGTCGAGCACCGTGGCAGCGTGGGGCCAGCATCCTGGGGCTCGCGATTGCCCTGGCGTGTTTGAGTGGATGTGACGTCCTTGGCATCCGGCGGGTGTTCGGCAGCAACTGGACGATCAACTTTGTCATTCCGCTCGGTCTGGGCGGCGATACGGGGCTGTTCAATCCGCCCAGCGGCCTTACCTTCCCGTGGACGCTTGTCACCGGCTCGAGCACGGGGAACACCCCGCCACCGGGAGAGCTGGTCGGCTCAACGAGCAACACGCCAACGTAGTCCCAATCTGGGCTGCCATTCCCTCTGACAAACGCCGGGAATCAGTTCATCCATCTGGCGGCGGCTGTCTTGAGCTTGGAGGCCATGTCCTTCTTCTCCCAGGTGAAGCCCGGTCCCGTTCGGCCAAAGTGGCCGTTGCGGGCCGTTTCCCGGTAGATGGGACGCAGCAGCTTCAGGTAGTCGGTGATCTCCCGCGGGCGCATGGGGAAGTGATCGCGAACGAGGTCTGCGATCCGCCGTTCGTCGATCCGGGCGGTGCCTTTGGTATCGACCTGGACGCTGACCGGGTCGGCCACGCCGATGGCGTACGCGAGCTGGACCTCGCACTGGTCGGCCAGCCCGGCGGCGACGATGTTCTTGGCAATGTAGCGGGCCATGTAGGCGGCGCTGCGGTCCACTTTGCTCGGGTCCTTGCCGCTGAACGCCCCCCCGCCATGGCGGCCCCGTCCGCCGTAGGTATCGACGATGATCTTGCGACCGGTCAGGCCCGAGTCGCCATGGGGGCCGCCGACGACGAACCGGCCCGTCGGGTTGATGTGGTAGCGAATGCGCGGCCCCCACAGGTCCGCCCGCTCCTTCATGATCACCGGGCGGATCACTTTCTGGATGATCCGCTTGCGGGCGGCGGCGGACATGTTGCCGCTGCGATCGACAATGTCTTCCGTGTGCTGGGTGGAGATCACCACCGTGTCGATCTTCGTCGGCGTGCCGTTCTCGTACCTGACCGTCACCTGAGACTTGCTGTCCGGCCGGAGCCACTTGAGCACGCCCTCTTCACGCACCTCGGTGAGTTTCTCGACGAGCCGATGGGCGAGATGGATCGGCAGCGGCATCAGGGCACGGGTCTCGTTGCAGGCGAAGCCGAACATCAACCCCTGGTCGCCGGCACCCTGTTCTTTGTGAAGCCCCTTGCCCGTGGTAACGCCCTGGCTGATGTCGGCGGACTGCGAGTGGATCGCGCGGAGGACCGCACAGCTTCGGTAATCGAAGCCGATGGCCGAGTCGGTGTAACCGATCTCCCGCACCGTGTCGCGAGCGGTTTGCTCGGCATCGGCGAGGGCACGTTCCGCCTCGGGATTGTGCACGGTCACTTCGCCGGCGATCACGATCAAACCGGTGGTGACCATCGTCTCGATGGCCGTCCGGGCGTGGGGGTCGTGACGAAGCACGCTGTCCAGAATGGCATCGGAGACCTGGTCGCAGATCTTGTCCGGGTGGCCTTGCGAGACGGATTCCGACGTGAACCGCTGGATCTGTTTACCTTTGACGGCAGCCACTCAAATATTCCTTTCGTCAATACGCGGATAACTCATTGTCACGCAAACCGGTATAGGGCCCAGCAATGATAGAAGATGGAAGGTCCGCTGACAAGCTGCGACCCGCGGTAGCCAACTCACGGGGTGCATGACACTTTGGGCGGCTTGTTGGAAGGCGCCGCCCCCAGGTGTTTCCGAACCGCGCCCGTAAGGAAGCGGACCCCCTCTCCGTAGCGAGCCCGTAAGGAAGCGGCCCTGGCGCATCCGCAGATACTCCCCTCCCTGACGGTCGGGGTTCGGAAAAGCGAGGTGCCGTCCCCTTCTCCGCCCGAAGGTCCCCGCCGGAACTGTCACGCACCCCAACTCACGTGTCTCTCGGGGAGGAGTTCAATAGGCCTTAGCGAAGATCACTCGCCGACGGCTGGGCTTGCCGCTGATGATGCAGCGACCTTTCTCCTCCGGGCCATCCACGGGAATACACCGGATGGTAACGTTCAGGTCCTTGTTGATCTTCTCCTCCGCCTCCGGATCGCCGCTCCAGTGACACAACGCGAACCCGCCGTGGATCTCGGGCTTCTCCCGATTCGCAGGCGTGAAGAGGTCGTAGAACTCCTGGATCGAGTCGATCTGGACCAGATGGCGATCGCGCAGGGCTCGTGCCCGCTCGAGAAGCCCGTTCTGGATCTCGCCCAACTGGGTGGCGACGGTGGCGACGAACTCCTTGCGGGGCTGGCTGAATCGCTCCTTGTGGTCGCGGTCCCGTCGGCCCACGAAGACTGAATCAGAAGCAACGTCCCGCGGGCCGACCTCCAGCCGGATCGGCATCCCTTTCTTGATCCAGAACCAGACCTTGTCGCCGCCCCGGCCCTCCCGGGTGTCGAGCTCGACCTGCACCGGACGGTCATCGTACCTCACATCGCCGAGCTCTCGGGCAAGCCGGTCACAGTATCCGAGCACCTCCGCCCGCGTCTGGTCTTTGTGAATCACCGGCAGGATCACCACGTGGGCGGGTGCGAGCCTGGGCGGCAGGACCAGGCCGTCGTCGTCACTGTGGGTCATAATCAAACCGCCGATCAATCGCGTCGAGACGCCCCAGGAGGTGGTCCAGACATAGACCTCCTTGCCGGCATCGTCCTGGTACTTGATCTGGGCGGCCCGCGAGAAGTTCTGGCCCAGGAAGTGCGACGTGCCCGCCTGGAGGGCCTTGCGGTCCTGCATCATCGCCTCGATCGAGTAGGTGGCCACCGCCCCGGGAAACCGCTCGCGCTCGGTCTTCTCGCCCTTGATCACCGGCATGGCCATGTAGTTCTCGGCGAAGTCGGCGTACACCCCGAGCATGCGGGCCGTTTCTTCCTTCGCCTCTTCGGCGGTGGCGTGGGCGGTGTGTCCTTCCTGCCAGAGGAACTCCGTGGTTCGCAGAAACAGGCGCGTTCGCATCTCCCAGCGGACGATGTTGGCCCACTGGTTGACCAGCAGGGGCAGGTCCCGGTAGGACTCCACCCACCTCGCGAACATGGCTCCGATCATCGTCTCCGAGGTGGGGCGGACCACCAGGGGCTCCTCCAGCGGGCTCGCCGGCACCAGCCCGCCGTCAGGTCCCGCCTCAAGCCGATGATGCGTCACCACCGCGCACTCCTTGGCAAAGCCCTCCACGTGCTCGGCTTCCTTTTCCAGGAAGCTCACGGGGATAAAGAGCGGGAAGTAGGCGTTCCGATGGCCGGTGGCCTTGAACATGCCGTCCAGGACCCGCCGGATGTTCTCCCACAGGCTGTAACCCCATGGCTTGATCACCATGCAGCCGCGGACCGGGGAGGGCTCAGCCAGATCGGCCGCGCGAATGACTTGCTGGTACCATTCGGGGTAGTCCTCCTGACGCGTGGGTGAAATCGCCGTCTTCGCTTGCCTGGCCATGAGATCCTTGTCTTTCGTTTATGCCGGTGCGCTGGTTGCCCGATGAAAACGCTTTATGCTACCCGCCCATTATGCTACCCGCCCAAGCGAGCTGATTTCAACCCGCGGAGCCGACCCGGGGAGGGTGCATGACACTTTGGGCGGCTTGTTGGAAGGCGCCGCCCCCAGGTGTTT
>CAZOIA010000077.1:0-24547 GCA_964579675.1 uncultured Planctomycetales bacterium
CTCCGACATGGGAATGATGCTTGGGAGAGATGCCAAGAGTGGCCTGCACCGCCTGGTACAGGCGCCCGCTTCTCTTGTTGAGGCTATAGTCACACGAAACAAAGACGTGCGGGGGTAACGCGGCGCCGCAGTGGTGCCGGAGAATCGGCGCCAGCGTGCCGGCCCCCATGTAGAAATCCGATATGAAGGCGAGGCGAGTTCTGTCCGTCCCTTCAAGCACCGACCGGATCTTCTCGTCCAGGTACGCCATGCTGATTTCCTGACGCACCTCCACGTCGATAAGCTCCTCAATCACCCCGGGGATATCGCGCGGCGGGTGCCCCTCGGCAAGGACGCGCTCGAGCCACACGGCGAAGACCTCTTCAATCCGGTACTCGTTGTCGTTTCCCCTTTCCTGTTCGCGCCGGCCGAGGTCGGCTTCGCAGCGCATCCTCTCCTGCAGAAGCAGGAACGGTGATACGTACTCAGACCGCAGCCGCCGGTGATGCTTCAGGTAGAGATACCGGGCGGTAAAGAGCTTGATTTCGTCAGGATGGCACCTCCTGCGCAACAGAGTATCCCAAAGGTCCACGCTCTGGAGGCTGCGGACGCCCGTTTCGCCAACACTCACACGTTCGACACGCGAATGAGCGTGCTCGGGTGTGCTCTCGATCGCCCGCGGCAGAGAGGCACTGGAGCTGTGGCTGGTAATGACAGCAGCAGGAAGCGGATCAGAAGACCGAGGTATCATGCGGAGCCAGCATATCACATCGTCCGACCGTCGCCCAGCCTCCCCGGGCGTCAGAGGCGGCTTGCGGATCGCGTTTCGAGCAGGTCGAAGAGGAAGTTGAGCAACGGGATCCGCGTGCGCTTCAGGATGGCTTCGGGCCAGAACTGCTGTCTGAGCGTCTCACGGAGGCGGCGCGGAATGCCGAGAGGAGACCCGCCGAGAAGAATGTGCCTCCAGGATCCCTGGAACTCGTACGTGGAGACCTGGTGCACGCCGAAGTTCTCCACGTGTGAGTAGTCGACGAACGCTTTTGCCTCAGCGGCCGTCGGATAGAGAATGTACCGGCGCAGTTGATCGAGCACGGAAGGTCTCATCTCTTCAGCAGCAGCTGGGATTAACGGTGCGACCTCGAGGTACTGGCGGAAGTAGTCCTCGACGCCCTGGAAGACGGTTGCGAAATGGGTCCGCAAGTTCCGGCGTTCACTCTCAGTCAGCCTGACCAACGGCTTGACGCGGCCCCCCGCCGCGCTCGCAGCGCGATAGCCGGTGACGGCACCGTGAGGGGCGGAGGAGAACATCTCGAATACCGGCCCATTCTTGAAGATGACGTTCTCGATGTAGTCGTCGCGGCGACTGTCCGCCATGAACCCGTGCTTGTGGGAGCGGGGATGGTTGTCGGGGCCGACGCCGGTCAGGCCGAAGTAGAGGCCGTGAACGCAGGGGAAGCCGGGCGCTCCGCCCACGGCCCGGACGAGGTTGTCCTGAATCGATCCCTTCCATCCGATGTCCACCACCCCCGCGTTGCCGATCCCGAGAAAACTCTTCTGAGCAAGGTACGTTCGCAGGAGGTCCCGAGCGCGATCGCGATGAAACCGGAAGCGGCGTTGCACCTCGGGGTCCGCCAGGAAGGCCCCGAAAGGCCGATGCGAGGCCGGATCTTCAATCGGGGCGTCCATATCCGCGAAGCCGCACCGGGCGGCCAGAGGCAGGAATTCCTCAGGCGGCAGACTAAGGTTGCGCAGGAGCTGGTTCATCGATTGCCGATCGTACTGGTGCCACATGCGGTCCAACTCTGCCTGATCGAGACGCTCCATGCTTGGGAGGAACGTGGCCGCCCTGCTCACCGCGAGGTAGACCGCCTCGGGCATGACATCGCGGATGCCGAGTCGTCGGATGATCCGCCGGTACATCCTGAGAAACGTAAACCCCTCCCGCGACAGGAAAAAGAACCGATCGATCGAGAGTTCGCGGGCCTGCTCGATGACGTGCAGCGTGAATGCGATAAACGCAGGCGATAAGGTCAAACCAAGTCTGTAATGGGGAGACGGGTTGTCCTTGATGCAGGTGGTTACGGATTCGATGGTTTCGCGGCCCAGGCTGCCGATCCAGTACGGGTTCTTCCGGCTAAGCCGTTCGAGAAGCTGAAGTCGGGCCCGCCGCTTGTGCTCGCGATCATCCCGGACCTGGACGGTGTCGATCCCGAGACCTCGGGGAACCCGGACATCGCTATGGGGATTATCACCCACGAAAAGCAGCTCGGATGGTCGCAGGTTCTCTGAGCGCAGAACGTGCCGGTAGAGCGTGCCCGCCCGCTTGGTCTTGAAGTCGGTGGAAGAGCAGTATCCGTCATCGAAGAGCGCGGCGAGGGCATGGTGTTTCAGCAAGCCCCATACGTCGTTGAGGTCGAGGTAGGTATCGGTAATGAAGATGAGCCGGCGGCCGTTTCGCTTGAGGACCGCGAGCGTCTCGGCGATACCGGGGTTCGGCAAAGTGGCGGTCTTCTCGAGCTCGATCTCGCGGCGGACGATGGCGGCCACGAGATCCGGATTTGCCTCGCCGCGGCGGGATTCGTCAACCCAGCGGGCAGCCATCTCCGCCAGGCGAAACTCGTGGTCGTGCCCGCGAGCCTCGTTCGCACAGCCGAGATCCACCTCGAGCAAACGGCGCTTATGGCGAATCAGTGTCCAGTCGATCGCGGTACCATCGTCGGAGAGTCGGCGCGTGAGTTCCCGGGCCACGAGGTCCTTGATTGTCTCCGGCTCAATCCGCCGCCTGAGAAGCGTGTCGAAGACATCGAAAGCGATCACCTTCTTGCCCCGGGCCATCTTCGAGACGACGGCGGGCACAGAGCGGAGACCGACAACACGCGAGTCGGCGGCGGGCACGTCAGGCTCCTGCATGTGCGCGGGTCTCCGACGGGGGACGGGAGTCGTTGACCCGCAACCAGCCCAGATTGACGGCACTTCCATCCGTGCCTTCAACGGCCATTCGTTCAAGCGTGGACACGTCGATTACTCCAATCTCGACCCGGTGAAACCCCGGTGGCAAATCGTCGAAGGGTACTTCGTCGCGGTACACCCGAGACCTGGGCCACCGGGACAACTCAAGCGCGGGGTCGTGATCTTTGCAGAAGAAGCCATGGCCCGCACGGTCGGGAGGAAGCAGCCCGGCGTCCTCGGGGTACACGTGCACGAAAATCTGGCAGCGATTGGGCACCGGACCGACTCTTTGCAGGAAACATCGCAGGACGTTGGCCTCGAAGGTGAAACCTCTTAACCGCACGCTGCCGCCGATGAGAACGTCGAGGTCGGCCACCGGCGGGCGCGACACGAAATGGAGCCGGTCCATCGCCTTGACCCGGGAGTGTTCGGCAAGGGCCTGCCTGAGCCGGCGTTGCAGCCGCCAGGCGGGTCTGACGATGTGGAACGCCAATCGCGCGCAACTGTAGATCATCCGGCAAACTCGATTGATCCCGCAGGCAAGACGAAACAGGCGGGAAGGAGGCCAACGCATGATCGTTGCGGGCGGGAGCGTTTCGGAGAGGTAGACGGCCCATACGTCGGCCATTGACGGGACCGGGAGTATTCCCTCGGTGCCAACTCGCAGCCGGCGGGCTGCGTGCTTCCCACTGCGGCGGTAGAGTGTGAGCGTCGCGCGACGATAGACTAGAGGCAAGAGCCTGTCGCGACAGATCGGTCCCTGGCCGGGTATCTGGTGTTTCCGCACGGCTCGCATCTATTCGGCCCCGACGGTGCTGTCGGGAGATTGGCAGAAGTACTTCTCGATCATCGGCACATAGCACCGCTCAGCGTCGAACCGGTACGCTTGCCGCATACCGACCCGGCGGATCACGTCAAGATCGTCAGGCATGTCCAATTGTCGAGCCACCTGCCACGCGAGTTCATCAGGGCGGTCGACAAACAGGTAATGCTCGCCAGGCATCAGGCCATAATCTACCGAGAAACGCCCGCCGAGCACAAGACACCCGCTCATCATGTCCCTGATCACCTTGGCGGTATCGATGTGGTCGTTGGAAGCTCCCGGCAGGTGGACGACCATCTTTGTGCCGGCCAACACGGACCGCAACGTCCGGTCGGCGGTGGGCTGGCTTATCTGGAGGAACCCCGGGTGTTCGGCGAGTACCGACAGGTAAGGCCGGTTGGCGGGCGTGGTCTGCCCGACGTACAGGACGTGGATATCGCGGCCAAGCCACTGCTCGAAGGCATCATCGCGGGCAAAGACCCGGCCATCCGTGGGAAGCAAGAACGAACCGGGGGCATGAATCCGCGCCTCGACCAGGCGGGCTGCGACCCTGGCGTCAACGTGCAACAACGCCGCCCGGGCCCCCTTCGCAGCCGGGAACAGCACTCGACATCGCTGAATATCAGCCGGTGACAGGTCCCGGCAGGTGTGCGCGACCACGATGCCCGGCAGCTCGGCGATGAGATCGGCGGTCAACCGGTCGGGCTCGAACACGAAGGTGAGGTCGGGGGCAAAGTTGTGGATCGCCGCCAACTGCTCGGGGCCGATCCCCGCTGCCGCATCAACGAAGTGACAGAGCATTCGCTCGGCCCTCGACGGCGTGTGGGCCCGGTGGATCCGTTCGTCGCCGACGAAACAGACCCTGTACGTGGGCCTGGGTACCAGGGCTCTCGAATCCGGCAACTCAGGAATCTGGCGAGCGGGGTGATCGACGGCCTCTTGAGGGCAGACGGGGGCTGGGACTATGCGGTCCAGGATCGGCACTCTCCGTCGAACGTGCCGGGCGAACTTCCGCCGCAGCATGCGCACCAGCAGGCGGGCGGGGTATTCCCTTTTCGCCGCCCAGTTCAGCGGCCCGGAGAGCATGAGGGCGGCCCGTAGCGACTGCATCGCATAGTCCTGGGCGATCTCGTGGGTCGGATCCCGTTCGACGACCGAAATGATGAACCGTTCCATGGCCTTGACCGCGTCGGGCCAGGCTGGCCAGGCTCTGGCCGTCTCGCCGGCGCCCTGCTTCAGTTTCTCGAGGAACTCCCGGCGACGTTGCAGACTGCGCAGATACTTGACGACCTCCATCTCATTCACACCGCGAACGACGATTCCATTCTCGCCGTGTCGCATGTACTCCTCGTGACCGGTAACGTCGGACGTGATGGCCGTCCCGCCGCAGTGCATCATCTCCAGCGGCGGTCCGAACATCCCCTCGACGGTGCTGAGCTTCACGAGCACGTCACAGGAACGATAGACGGCGCCCACCTGGGCCATCGGGATCTGCGAGAACACGCGACGGACGCCCGCGTACCCGTTGCACGAGGACGGCGTCAGCAGCCAGATGTCCTTCAATCCTGCCTGCTGGCACAGGCGGATGGTGAGTTCGACCCGCTTGAACCCGACCCCGAGGGGACCTTCCACCAGCACCCGCATCCCTCCCCGGGGGCGGGACTCGACCACCTCCCCGTCGGGCTTGAACAGGCTCTTGTCGATCCCGTTCCGGACCACCGCCGCCTGCCGGTGGTAATTCTCCTCCAGGTACCGGGCGATCCACGACGCCTCCGTCACGATCGCCAGAGGCTGCCGATACGTGTAGTCCACCAGCGCCTTGGAGTCCGAGTCCTCTTCGTGGAAGAAACGCGACTCAATCGACTGACAGAAGTAGGCGTACCACTTCGCCGGAACATGCGGCAGATCAAAAACGGACCGCCACCACGTCGCAATACTGATGTCGAACCGGCGATTGACGGAATCCGCGTGGCTCAGCAAGGGAAGCTTCACCGCCTCCGGTTTCCAGAAGAGGCGTTGGGGGTCGAACGGAACCTCCGTCACGATGGAAACGCGATGCCCCAGGCGACTCAGGCCCAACGCATGCTCCATGATGACGTTCGTGCCGCCGGAGATCTCGGGATAACCGAGCAGAAATGCAATGTCGTACGATCTCATACCCCTGTCACCCACGGGTTCTGAGCGCGCCCAGAAGGACCCGCAACATTGCCTTCATGCAGAACCAGGGTCTTGCCAGATCCGCCTCGAGTGTGGTCATCGTGGACCCGAGTCGCCGGATCGACTCATCGCCCCGGCGAGTCAGTTCCTCCAACTCCCGCAGGTACGCGTCTCTCTCATCGATCATCTTCGCCTGGGAGGCGAGGGCTGCGTCGCGGTCATCGATGAGCGCGGCCTGTCGGCGTATTGCCTCGTCTCGCTCGTCGATTGCCTTGGCCTGACAGGCAATGGTGTCATCGCGCTGTCTGACCAGCTCATCCTGCTGTCTTATGAGTGCATCGCGCTCGTCGATCAGCCTCGATTGCTTCTGGATCGCCCGGTAGCGCTGCTCCGCCATCTCCGTCACGTCGGCAACCTGAATTCGCGACAATTCCAGTCCGGCCTGGAACTGGTAGATTCTCAGCTTGTCCTCAAGATTGTTCCTGGCCATGGCCCGGTACAGCTTGTCTCCCTTGGGAAACAGCACCCCCAGGCCCCAGGAGTGCGGGAACTCGAAACTGGTGTTCTGATCCCGAATCTCGCGCCAGAAGCGGGCTGAACCGTAGCCCGTTGACGGCGCGACGTCATGGAACAGGACAACGCCGTTAGGCTTGAGCTTGGGGAGCCAAGTATGATAATCCTCCGAAACCGCTTCGTAAGTGTGAAGCCCATCGATGTGCAGCACGTCCACCGATTCGTCCTCAACCGAATCCAATGCTTCTGAGAACAGCATCCTCAGGAGAACGACATCGATGTCGGCGAAGTACCGGGAAACGATATTCTTGACTGACTCGTAGACCCCTTCATCGTATGGCCCGGTGTGTTCGTCGCCCTTCCAGGTGTCGATCGCGATGCAACGCGTGTTCAGACCAGCATCCTTGACGGCCTGGCAGAAGGCGAAAAATGATGTCCCCTTGTGCGCTCCGAGTTCGACGACCCGCGTCGGCCTAACGAAATAAACCAGGTCGTACGCGAATCTGCGGTGGCCGCTCCAGGGATAGACCGCCATTTGGGGGCACAACTGCTCCGCCTCGAACTTCGGATCACGGATTTCCCACACCAGCCTACTCAACCGCAGACACCTCAGAACCGACAATCCGTCAGTCAGCGTCTAGCTTGTTCTTCTCAAGAAACCGTTCGGATTGAAACCCATCTTGAATTTCTCGCGCATCGGGTCTGCGCAAAAACGGGGGTTCCCCTCCAGGAATTCAAGAACCGCGGCCATCGGTCCCGGCCCCGAGTCTGGCGCGTAGTCCGTGTGGACGGGATGGCCGCCCATGTTCGTGTCCTCCACTATCACGTAGCTGCCCGGCGTCACGAACCCATGGTATAGCCGCAATTCCTCCAGTACGTGCTCTGTGTTGTGGGCCGAGTCCAGGATAACCAGCACTTTGTCACCAGGGCGTATGGACTGTCTTACCCGCTGGAGCGTGCTTTCCGACGTGGATGAGCCTACGATGTACTCTATCCTTTCATGCCGGGGAAGACCTTCCCGGGTCTCCACGTCGATCGTCACGACCTTTCCTTTCCCGATCTGATCAAGAACGGCGGCCAGAAAGAGAGCGCTTCCCCCATAAGCCGTCCCGGATTCGATGATGACGTCTGGCTGGATCTCGGCCACGATTTCCTGGTAGATCCACAGGTCCAGCGGGCACTTGAGCGTCTGCACGCCCAGCCAGAACGTATTCGCCCAGACCCGCGAGTAGTAGTAGAGTTTGTGAAATGCCTCTACGATCTCGTCCTCTGTCTGGTTCATGGGCTCGACCCGTTCAGTACCCGGCATTCCTTCGTTTCCTCCCTGCGGGGCAAGCGGGCCGCCTTCGCTCGGCGCGGGTGTCCCGCGTCTCGCAGCGCAGGTTATCTCTCCGCCAACGTCCCGTCAAACGTTCTGAACCCGCGATCGGTCAACGGGCGAGACCTCGAAACCGACGATCGGATTGTTGAACAGGCAATGAACCGCCCTGGTCGGGCAGATCGCCGAGAACGCGGCCACGTTGTGGGCCCAACACTGGATCACGTGGTTCAAAGGATGTGTGCCTTCGCCTATTCCCAGGGTGATCGTGTACTTGCCGGGTTGGATTTCCGGCCATTTGAATTCGAGCCGGACCAGATACCGGCCGGGAGAATGCAGGGCGACGAGACCGTCCCGGAGGCTGCACGTGGTTTCGCCGAATATGGCGTTGCCCAGACGATCATTGATCATGTATCCGAAGATGACATGCCGCTTGGGCACCACGGAATTAACAACCATGCGTGCGACGACAAGATCACCGGCCCGGACCGTCGATACCGCAGCGCCCCGGGCTCCCGCGATCGCCACGCGCTCGATCCTGGTCTCGCCGGCTCCCCCGGTGCGCTCGTCCTTGACCTCGATCCACGAAAGGCCCGGCACGACCTTCTCGGGCGCCGGGCCCGCCGCGCGACCGACCACCGGGGGCCCGACCCGGAACTCCTCGTTATGAACTAGTTTCGTGTAATACTCGACCGCTTCGAGCGGAGGCGCATCCAGCAGAAGCCGACCCCGGTCGAGCACCAGCACGCGGTCAGCCAGCGTTGTAACCGCCTGCATGTCGTGCGTGACCAGCAGCTTGGTGGCGCCGGCCATCTGTTTCTGCATGTGTCGCGCGCACTTCTGCTGGAAGAAAATGTCTCCAACCGCCAGGGCCTCATCAACGACCAGGATTTCCGGCTTCACGCTCACCGCCACCGCGAACGCCAGCCTCACGTACATGCCGCTGGAGTAGGTCTTGACCGGTTGATCGATGAACTCACCGATGTCGGCAAACGCCGCAATGTCATCGAATCGTCTCTCCATATCCTCATGGGGAATCCCGAGGATGGAGCCGTTCATGTACACGTTCTCCCGGCCCGTGAAATCGGGACTGAACCCGCTGCCAAGCTCCAACAGCGCCGCCACCCGTCCATTGACCCGGGCCTCGCCCTCGGCCGGCGTCAGGGTTCCCGCGATAATCTGAAGGAGGGTGCTCTTGCCCGAGCCGTTGCGGCCAATGATACCCAGTGTCTCTCCCCGCCGGACCTCGAAGCACACGCCACGAAGAGCCCAGAACTCTTTGAAGAACTGCCGGCGCCCGCGCCAGAGGGCCTGCTTCAGGCGGTCCTGAGGCCTGGGGTAAATGTGGTAACACTTGCCGAGGTTGTGGACGGCAACGGCTACGTCGGGCTGGACCGGATCAGACGACATCCGCAAACGCTCGCTTGCTCTTCATGAAGAACGCGTAACCGAGCACCGCCAGCACCGCCGATCCCGCCGTCGCACCGGCCCACCAGTACCAGTCCGGCGGCTCTCCCCTCATCAGGACCCGACGAACGTCCTCGATCGCATGCGCCAATGGATTAATCGCAAGGGGCCAGCGGAACCGCTCAGGAATCCTGTCAATGCTGTAGAAAATCGGAGTGACGAAGAACAGCATCTGCGTGGCGAGCGCGACGGCATGGCCGACGTCCCGCACGAATACCCCGACCGACGCGAGGACCCACGATACACCCAGTGTGGTCAGGCAGACCGGCACCAGCACCACGGGGAAATAAACGGCCGACAAGTCGAGCCAGGTACGCGCGATCAGTCCCCAGCCGACGAGCCACGCGCCGTACCCGATCAGCATGTTGATCAACCCGCTGATCAGCGCCGAAACGATCAGCACCTCCAGCGGAAACACCACTTTCTTTACGTAATTGGGATTGCCCGCGATCATCGTCGGCGCCCGGTTCACTACCTCCGCGAACCAACCGTACAGCAGCATCCCGCAGAACAGGGTCAGGGCGAACTCCCCGCGGGTTTCGCCCGGGTCGTCGCCCCACCGGATGCTCAAGACGACGGTAAACACGAAGGTGTAAATCGCCAGGAGGCACAGCGGCGTCAGGACGGCCCAGAGCAACCCCAGGCGACTCGTTCTGTACCGGCCCTCGATGTCGCGCTTGGCGAGCTGCCAGGTCAGCTCCCGGTGGGACCAGAGATTACGCATCATGGTCACCGGGTTGAGAAACGTCGCCAAAGGCCGCGGCTTACTGCTGTGTACTGCGTGCTCTATTGCCTGCATGTTCGTGCCGCCGTCGATTGGGCGGACGATTTCACCGGCCCCCGGGCCGGGCCAGGGCCGCCCGATAGACTACCTCAGTCGCGTCCGTCATCTCCTCGATCGTGTGCACCCTCGCTTGCCGGGCCGCATCTGGATGCTCGCGAACGTAGTCGAGCGCCCGCGCGAGTGCCTCCACCGAGCCGGGCGGGAACAACAACCGGCGGTTCCCAATCTGCTCCGCCACGCCGGCAACGTTGCTGGCGACGACCGGAACCCCCGCCGCATGCGCTTCCAACACAATGAAAGGGAGATTCTCGGGCCAGAGGCTTGTCATCGCCAGGATGTCCAGGCTGCGAAGAAAGACCACCATCTCGTCGCGGGAAAGCTGACCGGCAAACTCGACGTTCAATCCCTGCGATGCGCCTTTCAGCACTCTGAGATAAGCGGGATCGCCGGGTGGACCAGCCAGCCGGACCCGGCAACGGTTCCAACCCATTTCCCTCACCGCTGCGAGCAACAAGTGCGGCCCCTTGTGCGGCAGTATCGCCCCCGCATAACCGATCGTCAACGCCTCGGGGGGCTTGGCGCGTGCCGCCGGCCGGCGCCGATTCTCGAACCATCTGCCCGGCAAACCGTACGGCACCATTTTCCACCGGTCATGAGAAAGGTGCGGTTGAATCACCTCGCGCGTCGCGCCGGAGGGGAAGATCACCTGGTCCGCCGCGTCGAGATGACCGACAAGGATGGACCGCCGGCGCATCCATCGAACCATGTCCGCCGGGGACATCCCTCGCATCGCCGCCCGGGCGAAGTAGAGAGACAACGCCAGCGGCGACAGTGCCCGGGGAAGACGACCCAGCCACCGCACGCCTGCCCGGGCGTGGTCGGCGGCAATGCATTGGATGCACCCGCTCCAGCCGGGCGTCGCATCGCAAACCACTCCGCCGGGCCGCAACAGCGTCGCCTTCGGGCAGACCCACCAGAAGTCCATCGTGGTCACGACAAGGGGGATGCCGAGCCGCCCGCAAGCGCCCATCACCGCCACGCCCACGTGGGCGGGGTTCGCGACGTGAACCAGGTCGGGCCGGTACTGCTTCAGCCACGCTTCAATCCGCCTGGCACTACCCCCCACCACGGTCATCCAACCCCGCGCCGGGAGAGCGAGGATCTGCCGCCCCTCGTCCACCGGTGCCCCGAGGGGACGCGGGCGATCGACTTGAAGCGGGTCGCCGGCCAGGACCACCACCTCGTGTCCCCGCTGCCGAAGACACTCACTCAGCATGCTGATGTATCGTTCGGTGCCCTGCGTGTAGGACCGTCCGAACTGCATGGTGACGAATAGGATCCTCATACCGATCCCGCTCAAACCGTGCTCCCCGTTGGCTTGTCTCTCGTGAGAAAAGGAGCAGCGGCCGGACAAGAAACTTGCGCGATGCGCATTATCCCGCCGCAAGTATCCGATCGATCCGCCGGGAGATGTCAGCGAGATCGCCCGAGCCCTCAAACGTCAATGGCCCGGCTCCCAGCCATTGATGCCTCTGGTCATCACCCCTGCATCTCGTGCTCACTGGCCACGTCGCGCCCCTCACCGGCAGTGTCTCGTTGCTGCAGTCCGCCACCGCCGGGGCCCGAAACCGCGAGGCGGCCAGTATGACGTCTTCGCGGTTCCGTGGCAACGCCCGCCCCAGCCATATTGACAGAACCGCCATCAGGCCCCACAATAAGCGCATCCTTTTCCCGCGGGGGTGGTCTGCGTGGCGTGTGCCTGGCGCGCCGCCACCGCAGAAGTCCCCGGCGCGAGGGGCCGCCGGCCGCCGACACGGGAACATTGACAATTGGGCCGTGGTGCAATCGGTAGCACGTCTGACTCTGGATCAGAAGGTTCTAGGTTCGAGTCCTAGCGGCCCAGGTAGCGTTTTTACTTCTATGGGGTTCTTTAACAGTTACCGGATCGTTGCCGGCAGATACCAAGGCGCTGCCGGCAGTGCAGGCAGTGCAAGGACTTACGGGCGAGTGTCCCTTACCAGCCCAGGTGTCGTTTTCACTCCCCTTGATGCCAATCGTACCGCACATCGGCCCTGGCGATACCGCCAGGTTCGGCAACAACCGGATCATGAACGGGCCGTTGGAATCTCTCGCAGCCCTCCAGGAAATGTCAAGGTCCTGACTTTGGGCAACGACAAGGTATACTGCCCCGGGCGGACGGTTGCCCCGAGACGGGGGCCGGTGCGTGCCTGATTTGCGGAAGGGATGACCGTTATGACGACGAAACTGCCGATGCCAACCATGTTTGCGTGCGTCTTGCTGGCCGGGATCGCTGGTTGCGCATCGCCAGGCAAGACCGGCCACGAGGATGGAGCGATGACGTACCGCGTAAATCGCCTGACGAAGCGGATGGTGATTGACGGGAACTGGGACAAGGACGTCTGGCGGGCGGTCGAGCCGGTCGCGTTGACGCACTTCATGGGTGATCGGCCGAAACACTTCCCCAAGGTCGAGGCCAAGCTGCTGTATGATGAACGGGCCCTCTACGTCATCTTCCGCGTCCGGGATCAATATGTCCGGGCAACTGCCCGCAACCACCAGGACCCCGTATGCCGTGACAGTTGCGTGGAGTTCTTCTTCGTGCCGGGCACTGATCCGGCGGTGGGGTACTTCAATCTGGAAATGAACTGCGGCGGCACGATGCTGTTCCATTTCCAGGTCATTCCCCGGAAGGATTCCGTTGCCGTCGAATGTGGAGATCTGGAGCGGATCGAGGTCGCACACACCATGCCCAGGACCGTCGATCCGGAGATAACCGAGCCAACGACCTGGACGGTAGAGTACCGCTTGCCCGTGGACATACTGGCCAGGTATTGTCCGGCGGCGGTGAAGCCCGCGCCCGGGGTCACGTGGCGGGCCAACTTCTACAAATGCGCCGACGCCGCCTCGCACCCGCACTGGCTGACGTGGTCGATCGTCGAGAATCCCCAGCCGGATTTCCACCTGCCGAAGTTCTTCGGGACGCTTGTGTTCAAATGATCAGGAGTCCTCTATCACGTTCACGCCGATGCGGGTCTGACGATCACGGCCCATGGGCTTGTTGATTCGATCGGGGTACTTCTTGGCGTACTGCCCGGCGGCCCAGGCCATCTCTTCCAGGGTGACGACCTTGTACTCCCGCTGGCCCAGGATTTCCGCGACCTTGACGTAGTCGGCGGGGCAGAAGCCTCCTTGAGCCGCCTGGTTGTCCGCGGCGTCCGGGACCGCGAAGACGGTGAGGAAAGCCGGCTTGCAGATGGTGGTCGCGGCGGCCTTGATGATGGCCTCGGCCATGTCCTCGGCGGTCTTCTCGCTCGGGAAGTAGTGCAACCCGCCGTAACGCAGGATGACCGGCGTGCCGGCCTCGGTCATCTTGACCTGCCCGGGGCCGCAGGGCAGCACGAACGCCTCGGTATGGGGGCTCAACTGAGCGTAGCGCTCATAGACGGGCCGCGAGAAATGGATCCAGCAGTCCATGACCTGCAGGTCGGCTCTGGCCATGTGCTCGTCCGTCTCGCGGAAGAAGCCATCGGGCTCAGGCATCCAGTTGGGATAGGTGTAGCCCGCGCCGCTGCACCCGCAGTAGAAGTAGTCGTTCTCGGTCATCGTATCGTAGTAGTACTCAGCCATGGCTGGCGCGACGTCGAGCATCCGCGGCTGAAAGCCCCAGTTGATGGGCACCCGGCCGCGCTGCTCGTCGTGCCACGCCCCGCCCTGAAAGGCCAGGTGTATCTTCAGCGCGTCGCCCTCGGTGGTCATGAACGCAACGTAGTACTTGTCCTCTTCGAGAACGAGCTTCGATTTGTCCACGTGCGACTTCTGGCGGAATGCCTGCCGCTCGACCGGGACCCTGGCATGGAAGCTCAGGTTCGGCGCCTCGGCACACATGATGTAATTGCTGTTCATGGAGGCCATCTCGCAGTAGCGGTCCTCGGGCTCGCCCCAGCCGTAGACGCCGCAGTTGGGACCGGCCGCGCTGTGGATCTTCCAGATCCGCTTGTTGTCCTCGGCGTATTTGTTGACCGTGCTGCACCGGAAGATGAAGGCCTTGCGGGATATCGAAAGATCAAGGGTGTGGATTGACATGCCGGTCCAGAGGTTGTCCACGCTGTGGATCATTCCCGCCCGGCAGCGGGGCATGAGCTCGTCGATCGCGTAGTCCAACGGTGCAAACTCGTCGCTCCACCGCCCGACGAGGTTGTGGACCGTCTTGAGGTCGGGGTATGTGGAGATGAGCTTCTCGGCCACGTCGGGCTTGACCGGGAGCAGATCCTCCAGGCCCGCCAGCGTGCAGGCCACGTACAGGGATTGCTCGATGCGGGGGTCGTGGATAACCAGCCCCTTGAAGTCGGCCCGGAATCGGTCGATCACGTCGAACATGTCGGTTAAGGTCTCGAACCGCATGCCCTTTCTCCGGACGTAGTAGTCGCGCCAGACAGTGTCGGCGGGCTTGAAGTTCCAGAACTGGGTGTCGTACATGAGCCGGGGCCCCTTGCGGTTGACCAACCCTTGGAGGGCGTACATCGTCACCTGGTTCTTCCAGCCGTTGTCCTCCAGCGCCAGGTGCCCCTTGGCCGGCTCGGGCTGGCCCTCCTTGTAAGAGGTCACCCGTCCGCCGGTGATGCCGGGGTCGATGAGCGAATCGAGATTGAACCACACTGCTTCTGTTGGGTTGGCCACGGTCGGATCGTCCTTGCGTGGAAATTCGGATTTCCCCTACGAACAGGGCCCGGCACCGTGCCGGGCCTCATGGGCTGGCATTCTCCGGGCCGAGCGCCTGGTTTGCAAGGCTGACTCGCTCGAACCGACCCGTTCTATTGAGCAGGCAACCCCAACTCCAGGGAGCCGCGCGGGCTGAAGCCCGCGGCTCGTTGTTGTCGAGATCGGTCAGTCGGAGGAAATCAATAGGCCTTGAGGGTCTGGACGTCGATCTGGTCCACCACGATGGCGGCCTGACCGTGGACGGCGATGAAGAAGACGTAATCGTCGCGCTTCAGGGGAGGCACCTTGAGGATCCTTGTGCCGATGTGGCCGTTGGGCGCCCCCCAGAAGCGATGATCGCCGAGCGGCTCACCACCACCAGCAGGCCGAACGCCGATCTCGAACGGAGCCGGAGTGCCGCTGCCCCTCTCGATGACCCGATAGGCCAATGATATCCGATAGGGTCGATGCCCCAGCATCGGCGCGTGGCCGGGATCAGTGCTCACCACGACGTGGGCACCGCCATCAAGCCGACGCGTATCGGCGAGCAGTGACTTCGCTCCTCCCAGCACAAGGTCCGCGTCGGCGGTGAGCGCGGCGCCATCGCCGATCTTGATTCGCAGGTCCCGTTCGAGGTCGATCTCGAAGCCGATCCGCCCGAGCGACAGCAGGCTATCCGCCGGTTCAGCATCCAGCATATCCCACAGGGGCAGACTCGCGCCGGGGCCGCCCGTGGAGAGGCTTTGCCGGACCAGGTTCAATTCGCGCTCGAACCGCGGCGACTGGTCGCGCCAGTGGCCCTCGATAAGCCGGTAACTTCCCCAGATCTGGTTCTGCGTCCAGGGTGGAACGGATACGATTTGGGATTGCCAATATCGCACCGGCTCGGGATAGAGACGGTCCGCAACCTCGACCACCGTTTCCCAGGCCTTGACCGATTGCCGGAGCGGCCGAATGCAATCGATGCTGCGCCCGCGCCCGGCCTGGAAGCTTTGCCAGCCGATGGCGGCCTTTATCTTCTGCGAGAGATGTTCGCCGAGGGCGACGTTGAGTTCGATACGGTCGAGCAGCCTGGTCAACCGCCGGGCCTGATCGGGGTGGGCGGGCTTAACCGCCTTGAGCCCGCCGAGCCGCGACTGGCACGTGATGACGTGAAGATTGATCTCGTCGGCAATGGCCTTCGGCCGGGTGAAGCCTGCTGACGCGGGGTTGAGGACGGCCTCGCGAATGCCGGCAATGCGTTCACCCCAATCCGGGTTCGGCCAGGTCATTCCGAGCCGGGGCGTCAGGTACCCACGATCGTCGAGGGTCTGAGTGTTCTCGAACACGTAACTGGATAGCGTGGGCATTTCGAGGTAATGGGTCAGCGGCAATCCAAACTGGGGCATGTAGTGATCGGACTGGCTGTGAACGAGCGTGACGAACCGGGGGACGATGGCGCTGGCGTGCTGAATGGTCTCCAGGAGTTGTGGGGCATACTCGCCGACGCCGTACATTTCGTCGAGCCTCTTCGCCCATCGCCGGGGATTGAACCGCTGGCCCGTGCTGAAGCTGTAGACGGCCAGGGCCTCGGTCGCGAGCCAGGCGTCGGCACAGTAAGGTTCGAAGAAGATCCCGTGGGCCCCTTCCCGCCGAAGGTCGAGGGCCAGCGTGCGTATCCATTCGGGATCGCCCCAGAGCAGATAGGCAAGGGATGACTTGGGCCCGCCCAGGACGATGGTTGAAATGGCCGGGTTGCGAGTGTGCGATTGCACCGCGGCCGTGAAGGCCTCAAACCGTGGGACCCGCGGGTCCACCATCGGCTTGAACCACTGCTCGCACTGAAGGTAATGCATCAAGCGAGTGCGGGGACAAGCATCCAGGACACGGCGAGCGTCTTCCGGATAACTGCACCAGGTCCAGAAGATCAACTCCGGCAGGGCGCTTGGATCATCCTCGGCGTGCCTGGTCGTGGTGGTGGCCCCGGCGCGGTTCATCGCCCCCGCGATGGCGTCCGCGACGAAATCCACGCATCCGGGCGGGTTCTCGCCGGCGAGCGTAACGAGCCCGCCCAGATCCGGGTAGGTACTCAAGAGATCAATAACGGCCCGGCTCGTATAGGCCCGCGACAGGGGCGTGTCCGCCCCGAGCTCGTGGAGCCCCTGTGATTCAGCCCATTTCGGCGGCAGGCAGATGTTCCAGATCATGAGGTAGACGCGGACGCCCCGGCGTTTCGCTTCGGCCAACAGCCACTTGAATTGCGCGACGTGCTGGTCAAGCTGCTCCCGGGGGAAGTAGCAGGCGCCCGGGTATCCCTTCAAGGCAAGCAGGCCGGGGAACGGGTGCGGGTGCGTCAGGAGCAGGGCGTTGAGCTGCTGCGATGCCATGCGGTCCAGCTTGCCGGTCCATCGCGGGCGATTGAACCAGGGGCCGGCGGGGTCGGTTTCCGCCGGTTCGAAGCGTTTCCACTCATTGTTGTAGAGGCTCGTGCCGAGCCAGAGCGGGAGCGGTCCGACGACGCCCCGGATGGCGAGCGGCCCCTGCCAGTTGGTGCGGACGCGCTGCCACAACCGTGGCGCCTCGCTGTTCGAGAGGTCGATGTTCGGAAGCGTCGCAAGCGGCTGATTGCCGATCACCGCCCGCTCGGGCCGACAGAAGTTGAGGAAGCTGACACCAATTGTCCGGTCCGGTTGGAACGGCATCTTCTGCCCGAGTTCGGACCACGGGATGCGTGCCTCCACCACGTAGCCGGTATCCCGATCGCCGCTGTAATTCAACGTGGTCCCGGTCTTCAGGGCGACGGCCCACTCGACGGCTGAGTTCCACGCGGGTGGCCAATCGTGAGCGGGATAGTCAGCGCCGCTGCCGTCGCCGGTTCCGCGGGTCCAACTGGCGCCCCCGGCAGCGCTGAAGCCGTACGCGAACGTCTCCGGCGTGCGCTCGGCCGCCGAGCCGTCGCCGAAGTCGAGGAACACCTGGGCCGCATCGTCGCCCCAGACCTCATCCCGTTGCTTGCGGTGATCCCCAGCCACGTTCGCGTCGGTCACGTCGGCGGCGAAATAGAGATAGTTCTCGTCGCAGGCCAGGTAGAATCGGGCGGCATTGTGGGGCAGACGGGGATCGCGGGCGGTCCAGACGCGGGCGTGAAGAGACCAGAAGGGGTCAGCCAGGAATCCATCGATCGTTGGTGAGGCGGTCGCCTGCCGGGCCATCGGCCCACACAGCAAACAGGCCAGCACACCGGCAATTCGCATGCGTTGTTCCTCAGCCGCCAGAAGCAGGGGTACACTACCGCAAGCTGATACCCGCGAACTCCTAACCAGTTGCCTTGGAGGTCAGGGCGTTGGCAATCTCTTCGACGCGGTACTCGCGCTCGCCGCCGCCGAGGTCCAGAGCCGCCACGTCTCCCACTCGGAGTTCCTTGAGCTTCATGCAGAGCGGCGCGCGGTAGTTGTAAACGCCCTTGTCCACATCCGCCTCCCAGGGGCCAAGAACCGTTATTTCGTGCCGGTCCGCCCCGTCAACGGCCTGGATCGTAACCCGGGTGCCTATGTTCACCGCGTCGGTGGAGATGTCGTTCGCCGTCAGAAGCCGGCCGATCGCCAGCTCGTTCTGCATCCGGGCCGCCCGGGCCTGGAGCAGATCACGTTCCTCCAAAGCGGATCTGTACTCCGCGTTGTCACTGAGGTCGCCGTGGGAGGCCGCCTCACCGATCGCCTTGGCGTTCTGCGACATCTTGACATTGATGAGGTGATTCAACTCTGCCTCGTGCTTGGTCCTGCCCTCGTGGGTGCAGAAAATCACCCCGTCGTCGGTCCAGGGATCGATCTTCGCCTTGGCGGCGACGGCAAGCTGCGGATGCGTGTCGAGAATGATCCCGAGCAGATCGTTGCGTACAACCTGCCCGAGCCCGTCGAGCCGGTCGATTGTCCGCTGGACGGTCGCGGCGAGGCCCGGCTCCATTCCGGCAATGACCGCTCGGTAACGAGCATACTTGCTGCTGCTGAGGGCGGCGCGGATCCTGTGTCTCGCGTCACGCAGCACCTGGGGGGACGTAGTTTCCCCTATTGTCAGCTCGGCCAGGTGCTCGAGCAACTTGAGCAACAGCTCCCGGGGGGACATCGGGTCCAGGCCCTCAATGGAGGGTCCGCGCCACAGCCAGCAGAGGGCACCGAGGTGATGCGTGAAGTCAGACGGGATCCGATCCACCGCTTCGGCGAGCCGATCGCGATGGCCGGCTTCGGCGAGGACCCGGGCGATCAACTCACAGCCCTCAAGCGGGGCGACCGGCAGCAAGCGGGCATAGATGTCCGCCCAGTCGGCCGGCTTGGCCTCCTTCACGTGGGCAATGGCCAGGGGGTAGAGGGCGGCCTCCTTCACCCCGCGCAAGAGGCCGATCAGATCCCGGCTCTCGTTGACGATGTCGCGGGCGGGAGCGGCCCCGCCGTCCGGAAGCTCCGCGCCCCCGGCCAGCCGATCAATCAGCAACGCCTCAGCCAGCGCTTCGGAAGCTGAGCCGCTGCGAAAGAGATTGACCCGGTTGAGCAGGTCGCCGTGCATACGTTTGACCATGACCGGCTTCACCTCGGATTGCCGGGCCCTGGCCTCGCGGAAATACATGTCGATGACGGAAAGGCGTTCGGCGGACGTTCCCGCAGCTTCCCATTGCGGCAGGATCTCATCTTCGAGCGATCGTCCCTCGGTGTGATAGGTGAGGATGACTCGGGTCTTGCCTTCTATGCCCACGTTGGGGCAGCGCCTCAGGTCGCCCTTGGCCCGGGTCCACCATTTGCGCCAGCGGTCGGCGGGTATGAATCGCGGCACGAGCAGATTCTCGAGCTCGTCCGAGTCAAGCCGTCCGCCGTGGCTCCGCAGGATGCCGATGACCACCGCGACGGGGTCGGCCTCGAGCCGCTCGCCTAGCCGGTCCGGGTGCAGTTGAACCAGGACGCGGAAGTCGTCCGGGTCGGCGGGGTCATAGGCTAGGGCGAGTTGGTCCGCATCGAGGGTTTGCTCACCGCGGGCCGACCGGACGGTGTAGGCGCAGGCTTCGGCGTCGACCGCGGTCACCTCGGCCGCGCGCTCATCCGAGCGGGAGATCAGACAATCAGCGGGGTGCAGGTCGAGGCAAATCTCGAGCGTCCGGAGGGCCCGCAGGACCGTTTTTCCGCCTCCGAGCCCGGAGACCTCTATCAGCCGATCGATCCCCGGCCGATCACCGAAAACCTCCTTGTAGAGTCGGAGGATCTCCTGGCGCATCTCATCGTTGTCACCGCACCGCAGGAGCAACTCGCGCCCCAGCGCGAGCAACTCGGGCGGGCGGGCCCGTTCCTGCTCGGTGGCCAGCCAGGTCCACGCCAGGGCCACTGCCTGGTCTCTCTGGTCGTTCCTGGTGAGAACCGCCAGGGCCTCAAGGAGATCGGGCTGATCCTGGGCCGCGCCCTCGATGGCATCGAGCCAGCGATTCTCGAGTGCCTCCAGCTCGCCGCGGTTCGCCAGATCCGTGAGTGTGAGCTCTGCCCCGGCCATCACCCTATCATCCCGGATGGCTTTGCCGCTGTCCAGCAGCCCGTGTTCGATCCTTCTCGTGCAGCCTGGCGATGTCGGCCTCTTTGCCCATGACCACCAGGTTGCAGTCGCGTGCCAGGACGGTCTCGGCGGGCGGCATGAACTCGATGCGATTGCCATCCGGCTGCCTGATCGCCACCGCGAGCAGGCCGTACTTCTTGCGGAGGTGAAGCTGAGCGAGTGACTGCCCGACGAACGAATCGGGAACGCTGATCTCGACCACCCGGTATTCCTGCGAGAGCGGCAGATAATCGAGCAGATCGGGGTTGATAATCCGATGGGCCATTCGCTCGGCGGTCTCATGCTCGGGGAAGATTACGTCGGTGGCACCGACCGCCTTGAGAATGGCGGCATGGTCCTTGCTCGAGGCCTTGGCCCATATCCGCTTGACGCCGATCTTGTGCAGATGCAGCGTGCACAGGATACTGGCTTCCATGCTCTCCCCCAGAGCGACCACCGCCTCGTCGGTGTCCTTGGTCACCACTGATTTGAGGGCTTCGAGACTACGCACGTCGATGATCAACGCCTGCTGGACGTCGTCACGGATCTCCGCGATGGCTTTCTCGTCAACGTCGATGGCCAGGACGTCACAGTCCATTCGGGCCAGCGTGCGGCCCAGATGAGTGCCGAACTGACCCAGGCCGATAACACATACCTGTTTCATGCGAGTAGTCCTCTCTGCAGCGTGCCTTACTCATGAGGCCGGGCCCCGCGGGGAGTTGAGAGAATGGAATTGAGAATCGAGAACTGAGAACTCAGCATTGGGAACCGGCGAAGGTGATGCGGGGCGAGGCGGTTCCGTAAACAGGGACAACAGGTTCATCATTCTCAATTCCCCATTCTCAATTCTCCACTCTCGAATCCTTCTTTCTAGCCGATCATAAGCCGCTCTTCGGCCATCCGGACGTCGGCAGGTTTCCGCTCCATCACCACGAGAGCGATTGTCAGCGGTCCAAGTCGGCCGACGAACATCGTGAGAATGATCCACAGTTCTCCAATCACGCTCAACTTGGCGGTCAGGCCGGTGGACAGCCCGACCGTCGCGAAGGCGGACACTTGCTCGAAGAGGATGTGCTCCAGGCCGACCCCCGGAGTAGACGTTTCGGTGATAGCCAGGACCATGACGCCAAGTAGATTGTAGACCGCGGCCACTCCCACGAGCAATCCCGTTCGCCGGACCAGGTCCACCGGGATTCGCCGGCCCCGGATGGTCACGTCGTCGCGCTGTTGCAGTCGGGCCTTGAGACGGGCGACCCAGATCGCCAGAGTGGTGGTCTTGACGCCTCCGGCACACGAGCCCGGTGACCCGCCGACAAACATCAGCAGGGCCAGGCACAACAAAGAAGCCATCGGCAGATTCCCGATCTCAACCGTATTGAAGCCGGCGGTGCGGGCGGTGATCGACTGGAAAATCGCATTGCCGGCCGGCGGCGAGCGACCCGGCTCGTCGCTGGCAAGTCCCAAGACACCCAAGGCAACCCCACCGACCAGAATCAGCGCCAGAGTGGTCGTCAGCACCACCCGCGTATTCAGCGACCAGACGACGGGATTCGGGCGGCGGATCAGCCGGTACCACGCTCGGCTGGTGATCTCCAGGATTACGGTATATCCCAGCCCGCCCAGCACGATGAGCACGCTGATGACGGTCATGAAGGCGAGATGGCCACGAAGGGAAACGAGACTGTCGCTGAACGTCGAGAAGCCGGCGTTGCAGAATGCCGAGACGGCGTGGAAAACCGCGACGTAGGCGCCCGGGCCCCGTTGCAGCTCAGCGGGAAGGGCGTGAAACAGCAGCACCGCCCCGAGAGCCTCGATCACCACCGTGAACAGGATGATCCACTTCAGGTTCTGGCGGAACCGGACGGCGGCGTTCTTCTGGTAGAACACGTCCTGTAAGGCAGCCTGCGAACGGAACGACAACTTCTGACCGACCACTTGCAGTACCAGAACGGCAAAGGTCATGATTCCCAGCCCGCCCAACTGGATGAGGATGAGAATCGTGATTTGCCCGAATCGGTTGAAATCCCGCCCGGTGTCCACCACCGTCAGGCCGGTGACGCAGACCGCGGAGGTGGCCGTAAACAACGCATCAAGCGGGCTGATGCCGGGCCGTGCGTGCGCGATCGGCAGACTGAGCAGAACAGTCCCGGTGAGGATGAGAGCGAGAAAGGTGCCGGCGAGGAATCCCTGCGGCCGGCTGAACATGCGATGAAAGAGGCGGTTGTCTTGCGGGATCGGCATGTGCATGTGCGCCGGCGAAGCCGGCTCCGTCGAGACGACCCTTCCCGGGCGTACTCATACCGCGCCGGATGAGATCACGCCAGCAGGGTCAATAAGGACCGGGCCCACGCGAGGGTGGCATCATTCGACGATCTCCAGGACCTCGACTTCGAAATAGAGCGTCGAGTTCGCAGGTATGCCGGTTCGCTCCTGATCGCCGTAACCCAGTTCGGGCGGAATGACGAGTATCCGAACCCCGCCTTCCCTCATGTTGTAGTTGCCAAGACCTTCTGTCCACCCGTCGATAACGCCGGTAAGCGGGAACTCTCGGGGCTCGCCGTCGTCCTCTGTCGAGTCGAACACGTCGCCATTCTCGTCGGTGAGCCGGCCGGTATAAAGAGCCCTTATGGTTGAGGTCGGCGTGACCAGCGCCCCGCCGCCTGAATACACGTCGTTGTACTGGAGTCCGCTGTTGGTGGTCACGAAACCACCGGGGTTCGGCTCGGCCAGGCCCGCCTCCAATCTGGCCACGACGAGCCTGATCTCCTCCACCGGCACGTTCTCGAAGGAGTTACCGTCGGGGTCCTGCTGCGTTTCGGTGTCCATCCCGGCAATCCCATCGACCACGTCCATGCCGTCGATCACCTCGGCGAAAACCGTGAATCCGCCGTTCTGGTTGTCCAGGTTCTCGGAGTTGTCCCCGACGTTGAAGAAGAACTGTGAAATCGCGGAGTCCGGATCATCAGGGTACTTGGCCATGGCCAAGGTGCCCCGAAGGTTGCTTCGATCCGGGCTGAATTCATTCACGATGGGATCGCGGGCGCCCTCCCGGCGAATCAAGCCGGGCAGGACTCCGCCACCCTGAATGACGTCGATGGTGGACGTCTCCGATCTGCGCACGATGCGATGGAAGATGGTGCCGTTGTAGAACCCGTCCTCCACGTACTGGATGAAGTTGAGGGTGGTGATTGGCGCCTCGTCATCGAGCATTTCGAGAAGGATATTGCCGCGGCTCGTGGTCATGCGGACGTGAGGGTCGGTCACGACCGTCAGCGTGACCGAGGCGGTGTCGGTCCCACCCCTGCCGTCATCGAGCGTCACCGTGAACGTGAGGGTGTCGGCAGCCTCGGGCACCGTGAATGTCGGCCGATCGCTGGCCGCATCGTCCAGCGTCACGTCGGTGCCGGCCACCTGCTCCCAGGCAAACGAGAGGGCGTCGCCCTCAGGATCAGTACTGCCCGAACCGTCCAGCGTGACCACCAGATCGGCCACCACGTTTCGATCCTGGCCGGCACTGGCGGCGGGCGGCGAGTTGACCGAGATGGTCACGGTATCGGTGGCCATCCCGCCTTCGTCATCGGTGACGGTCAATGCGAATGAGAGCGTGTCACCGCTGTCCGGCGCGGTGAAGGTGGGACTCACCTCGGTCGTATCGCTGAGCGTGACGGAGGTGCCCTCGGTCTGGGCCCACTCGAAACTGAGATTGTCGTTGTCGTCGGGATCGGGGTCACTACTCCTGCCGGCGTCCAGCATGACCCTTTCGCCGGTCTGGACGGTCTGGTCTTCGCCGGCGTCGGCGACCGGCGGCTGATTGGTTTCCGACCGGACGGTGATGGTCACGGAATCCGTGTCCGATTCTCCGGACAGGTCGGTGACCGTCAGCTCGAAGGTCAGGGTGGCCACTTGACCGGGCGTGAAGGTGGGCGTCTCACTCGCCGGATCGCTCAGCGTGACCTGGGGGCCTGAGGTCTGAACCCAGTTGAATGAGAGTCTGTCGCCCGGGTCGGGATCGTTGCTGGCGGAGCCGTCCAGGGTCACCAACTCATTGACCATGACGGTCTCATCGTCGCCGGCATCGGCGATGGGGGCTTGATTAAGCTCCGGCACGTACTCCTCGCCCGTGACCGCTCGCACAATCTGGACGCTCTCGGCCGGCAAATGAGCGAGGGTCGTCCCGTCGCCCGCGGTATCGGTCGTGGTATCCAGCTCGCCGATGGCGTCGGCGATCTGCATCCCCTCTAGAACCCTCCCGATAACGGTATAGTCCACACGCTGGCCGCTCTCGAGGTCG
>CAZOIA010000078.1:0-24024 GCA_964579675.1 uncultured Planctomycetales bacterium
GCTCTGACTCGCCAGCGCGTTCGTCCTGATCAGAGCCCAGAGCGCCAGCGACGGGTTTCTGTGCCAGCCCGCCCCAGGAGACACTATGCACGTACAAAGCCCGCGGCTCGTCACGCGGGAGTCGGTCAGTTTGAGATACGTGAGAGAGGTCCTCCGGTGCCCCAGGTCAACTCCAGTTGAGCGTCACGTGCAGCTTGTCGCCGGCCCGGGCCGTGATCGCGGAACTCAGTTCAATGACCGCAGAGCCTCCATCGAACCCGACCTCGGCCACGAGTTCGCGATCGTTCAGCCGCAGACCGCCCTCGACCGCCTTGGCGCCCGCAGGCAGGCCGAGACGCATTTGCGCGAGATCGACCCGGCCACCGACAACCACCAGGGTGTCCGTCTGCTCCCGGGTGTTTCGCTTCTGCTCGAACTGCCCCCAGCCCTCGGCGGTGGTGAAGAATGACCGGTGGGCCCCCGGCGTGAGCCGGGGATCAAACGCCAGCTTGCGACCCGGGCCGTCGTGCGCGTAACCCTGGGCCGCCAGCAGCAGCGACCAGCTACTCATCGCCCGGACGTAGTAGTCGCCACATTCGATCTCGTTCCACGGGCTTCGCTTACGCCCGTCGTACCGCTCGCGGGCACCCCTGACGATCGCCAGGCCCTCGACGAGCTGGCCCTCGTAGATCTTGTGAGCGGCGACCTGGTACTCGACGCCGGTCCAGCACTCGTCGCGGTAGTAGATCGGGTCCGCGGGGCGGCCCCCCTTGGGCCAGGAGCCGCACAGCAACCCCTTGTCGTCCCCGTCGGCAAACTGCAGGAACCGCTGCGTGCCCTGGAAACCCTCGATCCGCCACAGAAAACTGTGCTTGAAGATCGCCTTGAGCGCACTTCGCACCTGATCGTTCGGCAAGATATCGCCCAGGTCAAGGATCCGCGCCCACCATTGACCCACCACTTGGTCCGACCAGCAGCCGGTGCCGTAGCCGAGATTGATGTTGTCGGCCTTCTGGATGTAGTACTCGCCGTCGAACAGGGTTTCCGCCATCTTGTTCTGCCCGCTCCCGAACAGCCCGCGGTACCGCTCAGCCGCTCCCTGGTCGTTGCGTAGCCGGGCCATCTCCTCCGCCGCCCGCAGCGCGGCCAGGTACAGCGAGCTGACAAACGTGTTGTGACCGTAGATCACGCGGTCATAAGTGTTGAACTGTGGCGTCTCCATGACGCCGTCGTTGTCCGGATCCCACTGGCTGATGGCGAAGTCCATCGCCTTCTTGATCCGCTCCCAGTAATCGCCGAGGAAGCGGCCGTCGCGCGACTGGAGGTGCTCGCGATAGGCTTTGAGCACCGCGCCGCACTGGCCGTCGGCCACCGGGGGAGCGTGCTTGCTCGGGTTGTCCCGCGGGACGGCGACGCGGTGGTGCGTCCCGCCGTCGCCTCGTTGATGATACTTCAGCTCGGTTTTCCGCATGTCGCATTCGAGCCCCGGGAAGAGCTTGGCCAGCGTTTGCTCGTAGTCCCACACGTGGTTGCAGTTCATCGGGCAGCACCCGCCGCCGGTCGGCACGCATCCCTCGAAGCCGAAGAACGTCCCGTCCTTCGTCCAGAAACACGTCGGCGAGCGGATGATCGAGGCGTTGGCGGCAACGGCGTCGATGAAATACTGAGGTAACGAGGTATCGAACATCGCGTCGCGAAAGGCGAAAGTCTGTTGGCGCAGGTCGTCGTACCCGGTCAGCACGTGCCGGGCCACTTCCAGAGCGTTGCGGTACCAGTTGGCGTACATGTTGCCGAGGGGGATCGCAGTGTTGTTGGCGATGCGATAGTTGTTCTGCGGGTAGTACTGATTGGGAAAGTACCAGGCGAAGACGAAAGTGGCCTGGGCCGATGATCCGGCAGCGGCCTGCTTTCTGACGCACAGGGCGGCGTTGATGGTTCCGCCCGGGTCGGTCGGTCCGGCGGGCGGGACGCCTTGCGGTGATGTCCCCGGCATCAAGAGCAGGCCCGTGGGCGCGAACTCGCGGAACAACTCGTCCCGATCGGTCCACCCGGTCTGGACCACCGCCCCGGGCTCCCGCGTCGCCAGGCACATCGTTCCAGAGGACGGTGCGTCGCCCGGGCGGCCGACCTGCGGGCGGTAGGTCACCCCGGCCAGCGACGCGAGCATGGCCAGCACCTTGTCACGTTGGGTGATCGGATCGACGCCGGCCCTCGCGCCGCCCAGTTCCACCGGCACCAGCATCATCTTGCCCCTGCCGACGCCGACCGCCGTCATGGGCTCAGCTTGCCCGGCCTCATCCAGCAGGACGTTCCACTCTCGAGCCTCATCTGCCGTGACTGCATCGATCGGCACATTGCCGAACCGGATGTCATCAACGAGGACGTGGCCCCATGGGCCGCTCTTGCGGTCAACGATCTCGATCCGGGCCTCCCGGTCGATGAACTCCGAGACGTCCCACTCGGCCCGCTCCAGATGCTCGGAGTGCTTGCCGGTCGCGGTGCGTACGACATTGCCGCCCACCTTGAGGTTGACACAACAGGCCCCCGGATGATTCCCCCCACCGATCAGGAAGGAGATGTACTTCTCCTTGATCACGAACATCGGCGACGTGAGCGAACCCTGGGGATGATCGTTGGGATCGAACGTGTTGACCAGACCCGCACCGAGGAAACCGGTGACCGGGTTCTGGGCCGCCACCGTGCCGGACTTCGGCCCGCGAAACGCCTCGCCCTTGGCCGTCCATTGCCCGAAGCTCTTATCATCGAAGGTGGCGAAGACCGTCTCGCGCCGGCGGACCTTCGGCCCCGTGGCGGGACGAACCCGCTTGAGCAGCGGATTGGCAACCCCGGAAAGCAGCAGCACTGCCCCCAACTCCCGGACGCCTTTGGCAACCTGGCTCAGCACGGACCCGCCCAACTGCTTAAGGTTACCCTTGGCCAGCCAATAAACGGTCTGGATGCCGGGGCTGGGCTTGTGCTCGCCTGCGCCGGTGAGGCGCAAGCCCGTTACCGGCGACTCGCCGAGCACGGGCAGGTCGTCGTGGTCAAGCAGCAACTCGACGGGAGGATTGATCCTGGCGGGCTTGCCCGGCTCCGCGCCCATTGCCACTGCGGTGATCCGGCCCTTGCCGGCCACGCGATTCACGTTGCCGCCGTACGTCCCGTGGGCAGTGCCCGTGGCCGAGCCCTTGCCTGAATGGCCAACCGCGTTCTGGAGCGAACTCAGGAACGATACCGTCGCCGGGCTCTCGGTCTTGTTGGTCGCCCGGATGGTGAAGATGGCACACGGAATCCCCGAGTCCCTCTCGTTTAGCGGGATCATCGGGTTGAACGCTTCGAGTTCCAGGTCAACGGGCGACTCCGGATCGCGGAAGGTGAGCGTCGCGACCGGGTACCGCCCCACGAAGCGAACATCTTCGATGCCGGGAAACAGGCCGATCGGCTCCTGCTGCAGCACGCGGATGATCGGTGGTTTGCCTTCCTGTTCGACCCGGACGGCAAAGAACGTGTCATCGACTAGGCTGTTCTTCTGGATGTTATTGAAGATCTGCCAGTTGACCAGTCGTCCTGAGCCCTTCACCCAGATGGTGCCAGTCCCGATCCCGCCGATCGGAAAGATGAGGTTCTGCAGATGCTCGCCCGAGTAGGTGATGACTTCGCCGGGCCGGGTGAGTTCGTCGAACCATGCCTGGGGCGCCGGGGTCCTCGCCTCCGGCGGGATGTCACCGGGGTCCGCCCGGCCAGCCTGTGCACCGTAGAGAATGCCTGCCGTGCTCGCAC
This sequence comes from uncultured Planctomycetales bacterium, assembly GCA_964579675.1. GTDB lineage: Bacteria > Planctomycetota > Phycisphaerae > UBA1845 > PWPN01 > CAZOIA01. The sequence continues at coordinate 3,760 of CAZOIA010000078.1, forward strand.
CAGCCTTCAGAAAGTCCCGTCGCGAAACGTCCCGACACCTGCAGTCGCGCCTCCAATCATCCATTGCGTCACACCTCTCGTCTCTCACTTCCCACCTCTCATTTCTATGCCCATCCGTGCTACAAAGGTCTCAGATCTCGTTTTCCCAACGAGTATTATCCCTACCGCTTGCGGCTTCGCACTGTCAACGCGCTCCCCTTTGGGTCGCGGCTAAACGGCCGACGCACTGCCCTTTGGGTCGCGGCTAAACGGCCGACACGCTCCCCTTCGGATCACGGCGGTGGCGGGTGACCAGGAGGTGAGCGAGCCGCGTCGGCTCCGGAAGCCGGTATCGCGTCACGCAATCCACCACCACCCGGATCGCGTCGTCGAGCGTCACGCGATGCCCGACGCTCACGAAAACGGGCTTGACGCCGGACCGGGTCCGCAGCACGACCCCGACGGTTTCCTCCTGATGGATCAGCGGCGTAAAGGATCCGGGCGTCGCGGGTGGGGCCCGGTGCTGCCCGCAGAGGCGGCTCTTGGCACATCCGACCGCCGGGTGGTCCATCAGCAAACCCGCGTGAGACGCCAGGCCCAACCGCCGCGGATGGGCCCGGCCGTGACCGTCGAAGATGAACAAATCGGGTATCGTCTTGAGCTTCCGAACAGCCGCCAACACCGCCGGCGCCTCCCGGAAAGTCAGCAAACCCGGAACGTAGGGAAAACGGACATCTCGCCAGGCCAGCGACTCTTCCCGGACCGCTCGCGCCGCCAGATCGTACACCACCACGCCGGCCAGGCACCGCCGACCATCAGGACTGAAGGCCATGTCCGCCCCGGCAACGACCCGGACCGGCCCGCGCACCGGCTCGACCCGCAGCCGAGGAGCGAGTCGCTTTTGAAGACGCACGGCCTGTTTGGGACTGAGAGACCAGCGGTGCAACGGTGGAGGGATTTTCATCGGTCACGATCACTCGAACCACGTTGCGACGCGATCCCGGGCGTGGAGCAACCGGTTGACCTCCTTCCACCTGCGATCCGGCCGCTCCAGCCGCGCCAGCACGTCGCTCAACAACTCCGCCGTCGCGTGGCGCTCCCAGAATACCCGAACGTCGGCCCAACGGGGATCATCGATCCCCCCCTCCTGCACGACAGACCAGTCGATCCGCCGGCCGATTGCCTGGGCCATCGGCTCGGCGATCCTTCGGAACCCATTCATCGCCAATAGCCGAACGTCCGGGGCAAGCTCGGGGGCCATCTTAATGAGGATCTCCCCCCCGCGGGTTTGGCCTGTCTCCAATAACCCGACCGCTGAGGCGGCCCGCCGCCAGGGCTCCCCCGATGCCACCCCCGCGGCCAGCCAGTCGATCAGGCGAGCGTCGCCCTGCGACAGCCGGGCTGCATAGAGGATCAACTTGGCGTGAACGGCGTCGTCCGGGCCCTCGTCCGCTCGACGTTGCAGCACGCCAACGCCCAGCGCCTCGCCGATCCGCACCGCGGCGTACCCGGCCGCTCCCAGAACTGCCCGGTCCTGCTCGGTCTCAAGGGCGGCGAGAACGGCATCAGCCAAGCGGCGCTCACGCTCGCGTGCAACCTGACACAACGCCTGCAGGCGAACCACCGGGTCCGCATCGGCAAGGTCGCCCCTCAAAGACCGCAGACGAATCCGGTCGCCCACCGCAATGGCCGCCGCCGCCACGCCCACCACCGAAACCAGCACCAGCAGGGTGCGCGTTCTCCGCCGTCGCCGCGATGACTGCTCCGAATTCATCCACGCCTTTGCTGCGGCTATCCGCGAATCCGCCTTCGCCCCGGCACCGCGACCCAGGACCATAACACAAGTGCCGTCGGCTCCGGCGCATGCACGCCCAGCTCGACATCATCGACCGCGTAATCCCCGGGACTCATCGGCTGCAACTGGACCCTCGATATGTTCCGGTCGTCCTGCGCGATCCCGATCCAGCGCCGTTCGCCCGGCAGTCCCGGGGGAACCAGGTAATTCCCGATGAGTTCGCCCCCGGGGCCATGGACCCTCAGGGATGCCCACGATTCCACTCCCATCAGCACGAAGCCCACGCTCATCACGGGCTCGGTCATCACGAAGTTGAGCCGCGCTGCCTCGGAACTCGTCCCGGCTGCGAGCAGTGCGATCGGGGAGGAAGCGGGCTCAGCCCCGGCCACTGGAGCCGTCCGGGCCACAATCGAGGCCCCCGCCGAGGCCGTCACAAACCCGAAACCACCCAGATCGCGCCGGTCAACGTTCGTTCCCGAAACCAGATCGTCAAGATTGAACTGCGTCAGTGCAAGTGATGCAACCGCCTCCAGGTACAGTGACGGCCGCTCTACCGGGCCTGTGAAGCTGCCCGGGCCAACCCACCGTGCTGCGTCGGCAATCGAGACCCCCGCGAGCAGCCCGAACACTCCTGCCGCAACCCCAGCCTTTCTCATTGTTGCAAGCGCCTATCCTCCGTTCGGCCCGGTGGATGCCCCTCGGGCCGCGCCACGCCGGAGACCAGTATACCGGCCCCCCGCACCACTCGCAACCGCCGGGTCACGCCCGAACTTCGTCCCGATCCACCAACTCGCCGAGTTGAACCCGGGCCATCTGCCGGTAGTGCCCTTCCGTACTCATCAGTTCATCATGGGCGCCAACAGCAGTGATCCGTCCCTCCTCGATTACCACCACGCGGTCCGCCCGCTTCACGCTGCTTAGACGGTGAGCCACGATGAACACTGTGCGATGCTCGAAAACCGCGTCCAGATCCGCAGTGATCTCGTGCTCCGTCGCCGAATCGACCGACGCCATCGCATCGTCCAGGACCAGGATCCGGGGGTCCTTCACGATGGCCCGGGCGATCGCCAGCCGCTGCCGTTGACCCCCGGACAACGTCACCCCCCGTTCGCCGATCACCGTGTCGTACCCGTCTTCCAGCGATTCGATGAAATCGTGGGCCCGGGCGATCCGGGCCGCGGTCACGATCTCCTCCGACCTCACCTCCGGAACGCCGAACGCAATGTTGTTGGCCACGGTGTCCGAGAACAGGAACGTCTCCTGAAACACCAGCCCGATGCTCGCGCGAAGTGACTGCAGCGCGACCTCGTCCACGGGCACACCATCGATGAGCACGCGACCGGCGTTGGGGTCGTAGAATCTCGGCAACAGGTTCAACAGGGTGCTCTTGCCCGCGCCGGTGGGGCCCACCACGGCGATGACCTCGCCCGCGGCGACTTCGAGAACCACGTCATGCAATACCAGGTGGTCCGCGTCGTACCCGAACGTCACGTGATCGAATACGACGTGCCCGCGTCCGGGGGGCAGCGGGCGGGCGTTCGGCCTCTCCTCAACGTCGGGTCGGGCATCCAGAATCTCGAAGATCCGCTCGCTGCTCGCCAGAGCTTCCTGAACCTGGTTCGTAACGTTAAGAACCTGCCTGAGCTGGTTTCCAATCACGTTGACCGCCATGCTGAACACGAACAACTCGGCGATCCACAGCCGGCCGTTCATCACCAGCACCCCGCCCACCCCGAGGGCCAGAACCAGATTGAGACGGACCAGCGCCCGGTAAACCGGCATGTTCCCGCGGAAGAGATCGACCACCACCATCACCCGCTCAAACAGAGACCGGCTCTGTTCCTCGAATTTGGCTACCTCGAACTTCTCGCGGGCAAAAGCCTTGACCACCTCGACCCCGGCGATGTTCTCCTCCAGCGTGGTGACCATGTCGTCCTCGCCATCCCGGGCGTCGTGGAAGGCGGACCGGAGCTTGCCCGCCATCCGAATCAGTTGCCACACGCAGATGGGCACGGTCGTCATCGAAACCACCGCCAGCATCGGATGGATGGTCAGCATCAGCACGAAGTAACCCAGCACGTAAACCGCAGTCTGCAATGAGGTGAACCACGCCATGTTGATCATCCGGCGGACCCGCTGCACGTCCCCGGTGACGCGGTTGATCAGTTGCCCGGAAAAGTTGCGATCGTAGTAGGCAAACGACTGGCGCTGCAAAGCACTGAACAACAGCGACCGGAGCCGCCAGATGACCCGTTCGCCCAGCCACGACATCGCCAATCGGTTGGAGAACCGCAGGATGCCCCGAACCACCGCAAGGATGAGAATAATGATCGCCAGGCTGCGCACCTTGCCGAGAAACGCAACCGGCGGGTCGGCCAGGGTTGACCAGAACGTGCCGACGCCTCCTCCATCGGCCGACACCTGCCGGCCGAGCCCCTCAATCTGCTTGAAGCCCGAACCGACCAGCCGCACTTCAAGCACCTCGGCCGCGATGATCAGCAGGGTCAGACAGTTTACCAGCCAGAAGTCGCCGCGAAACGGGCGAACCAGACCGTAGATGCGACCCAGCAATGCCAGGGCCGAACTGAACCTCTTCGGCGAATCCGTGGAATTGACGTCGCTCATGACGAGAGCAGCCCCGCCGCAGGTCATCGAGGCCGATACCCCGTCCGGCAAACAGGCATGGTGCCGGGCCGATCACGACAGTATACGCGATCAGGCAAACACGGGAAAACCCTGAGGCAGGCGCCGCCGGTGACTTCGATTCCGTGAAACCGGTAATTGATGGGACGGATCAGACCAGTTATCACTCATTCAGGATCCGCTGATCCGTCTGCAATCGGCGAGCAGATCGGCCAGCCGGTCGAGCGGCCAGACGGTAGCGGAATCGCTCCGGGCCTTTGCGGGCTTGTCGTGGACTTCGAGGAACAGAGCGTGGGCGCCGGCGGCGACGCCGGCCCGGGCAAGGACGGGGACCATCTCCCGCCGCCCGCCGGATTCGGTGCCGGCCTGACCCGGCAACTGGCAGGAATGGGTGGCGTCAAAAACGACCGGAGCATAGGCCCCCATTTGCGGGATCGCGGTCATGTCGTTGACCAGTCGCCCGTAGCCGAAGAACGTGCCCCGTTCGGTCAGCATCACGCCCGCTGCTCCCGACGCCCGCACCTTCTCCACCGCCGGTCGCATCTGGTCCGGCGACATGAACTGGCCCTTCTTGATGTTGACCGTCCGTCCGGTCCCGGCGGCGGCGACCAGCAGATCGGTCTGCCGGCACAGAAACGCCGGAATCTGAACAAGGTCAATCACTTGGCCGGCGGGTTCGGCGTGGTCCGGCTGGTGGACATCGGAGGTCACCGCCACGCCGACGGACATGTGCACCTCGGACAGGATGGCCAGACCCACGTCGAGCCCGGGGCCGCGGAAACTGCCCAGGCTCGAACGATTGGCCTTGTCGTAGCTCGCCTTGAAGATGAGCGGTATACCTGCAGCATCGGCGATCCTCTTGATCGCCTCAGCCAGGCGCAGAGTATGCTCGCGTGATTCGATCACGCACGGGCCGGCGATCAGCACAAGGCCGCACCCGGGGCCGACACGCACCTCACCGACCTGGACGGGCTTCACGTTATCATGCCCCTTCACGGGCGCGAATTGTACTCGGTCGCTGATCCGAGTGGAACCGGCCTGAGGACGGACCGGCAGGCGGGCACCCCTACGTCGGCGGAACCAGCAGTCGAATCGCCGCGGGCCGGATGGTGACCTCGATCGGCAACCCGCCCGACAGCTCGCCGTCCAGTTGGACCGGCACCGTCGAGGGCGACTCCACCCGGACCCGGCCCAGCCGGGCGTACCGAACGCCACCGTGCTCGACGTGACGCCTTGCGATCGCCCGCAACGAATGACCGATCAGTTTCAGCCGGCCGCGGCAGGGAAACATGCACACGTCCAGAAGTCCGTCGTCGTGCCGGGCGTCACGTGTGATGCGCAAGCCCAAGGAATACCGGGGGAGATTGCCCACAAAGACCAGCCCCCGGCCTTCCCAGAGCAGTTGTCCTTCACTGAGCACGCGACACCAGGGGAATCGATGCTCCCAGAAGGTGCGCCAGAGCGGTCCGGCATAGGTCAGGTGTGTGATGTGGCCCATGCGCAAACGGACGAGCCGTTCGACTACCTCGGCGTCGAACCCGACGCCAGCGACGACCAGGAAGGATCGGCCGTTGACCAAGCCGACATCCATCGGGATGGTCCGGCCACCGGTCAGGCACGCCAGGGTCAGCTCGGCCTCGGCCCGGAAGCCGAACGACTTGGCCAGCAGGTTCTCGGTCCCCGTGGGCCAGACGATCATCGGGAGGTCGCTGCCGACCAGGCCGTCCGCCACCTCGCGCATCGTCCCGTCGCCGCCGACGGCAATAAGAGCCCGCAGGTGCCGGTCGGACCGGCTGTCCCCGGCGGCGCGGGCACGGGCGGCCACTTCCGCCGCGATCCGCCGGGCGTCACCGGCAACGGCGGTGACGCACGAGTCCAGCTCGACCCCGGCGGCCCGCAGTCGGGTGATCATCGCCCGCACCTCGGCTCGTCTCTGACTCGCCCCGGCCGTCGGATTGATGATTGCGACCACCCTCATTCTTTGTAAGGCTTTATTTTACAAGAGGTTACGTGTTCCGCTGGATACGGGCCCGCGGCCCCGGTGGCCCCGTCTCGACTTAGCCCTACCACCATGACCCTTCGCCCGGCTGGCTTGCTTGATTGGCAGTCGTTGGGGGGGACACCTCGAGCTCGCTTCAGTCGTGAGCCTATCTGCAACTTGCAACAGACGCAATGCTGGATAAACTACGATGTTCGGGATTCTCCCAACTACGGCCGGCAACGGGAACAATATCAGAATTCGCGCGCCTGCGCACAGGGGACAACACGACATGGACAACGTCCTCTCGCTCATTCGTGAAGGTAAGCTCGATCAGGCAGAGGCCGAGCTCAACCGCGGGGGGCCCGACGGGCCTCACAGCACCCAGTGGCATTGCGGCCGAGCTCTGCTTCTGGAGGCCAAAGGCCAAGTGGACGAGGCGATCGAAGCCCTCAAGGCCGCCCACGAACTGGAGGGCGACAATGCGGAAGTGACCTTTCACCTCGCCCGTATCCTTGACTTGCACTGCGAAGACGATCACTCAATCGAGCTCTACGAAACCCTCGCCCGGCGCACACCCGCCTACGTCAACGCCCTGCTCAACCTGGCGGTGATCTACGAGGATTACGGACAGTACCACGATGCTTCCACGTGCATCGAGCGGGTCCTTGCCGAGCATCCCAACCACGCCCGGGCTAGGCTGTTCCGCAAGGACATCGAAAGCTCGATGAACATGCACTATGACGAGACTCTGGAGCGCAATCGCGAGAAGCGTGACGCGATCCTGGATATGCCCGTCGCCGACTTCGAGTTGAGCGTTCGGAGTCGCAACTGCCTGAAGAAAATGAACATTCACAGCCTCGGCGATCTCCTGCGGACCAGTGAAGCCGAGTTGTTGTCGTACAAGAATTTCGGGGAAACGTCGCTGAATGAGATCAAGGCGATGTTGAAACAGAAGAACCTTCGGATCGGGCAATTGAAAGAGGAGGCCCAGAGGTCGACCCGGCCGGTTCCGCCGCGTCATCCGGCCCCGCTTGGCTCCCCAGAGGTTCTCAACAAGTTCCTTTCGGAAATCGAGTTCTCCGGCCGATCGCGCAAGTGTCTCCAACGACTGGGCCTGATCACCCTGGGCGACCTGGTGATGAAGACCGAGGCGGAGTTGCTGGCGACGAAGAACTTCGGGCAAACCTCGCTCAACGAGGTAAGGCAGAAACTGAGCGAATTCAGCCTGTCACTTCGCAAACAAGCGGATTGATGCCAGCGCGACCAAGCAACCCCATCGGCAAAGCCCCGGGCGGGCCCGCCCGGGGCTTCATGACAACCTGCGTCCCTGATGGTCAACGGCAGCATCCGAATCGCGGGATCGGGTCCAGGTCTCGTGGCGCCATCATCCGGACATGCCTGGTGCTTGCGGCGATCACGACGGGGCGCGTGGGTTGTGATCGCCCATTGGAACCCGAGCCCGGCACCGACACCTCGCGCCCGGTTTCGGGGGACGCAGCCCGCGTGGATCGGGCCATCCGGGTGCTGCTGCTGGATCGGGTGCCCGACTGCGAGGTCAGGGTTCACGAACCCGTCGATCTGCTGGAGGTGCCCGGTGGGGCACCCCTGGTTTCCGGGATCACCTTGCCGCGCTTGTCGATCCGATTCGACTCGGGTGATATCCGTTTCCCGGAACTCTCGCAGACGTTCGAGGCCCGGGCGGTGGATCTTCGGCCGCACGGCTCAGAGCCCATAGCGGTAGGGCTGGGCGACGGGATCTGGCGGCAGTTCCGCGGGTCACTGCGCCTGCTTCGCCGGCCGGACGCCTGCGGTGCAGTGATCAATGTCGTTGACGTCGAGGATTATCTGATCGGGGTGGTGTCCGCGGAGCTCCCCGCGACGTTCCACGACGAGGCGTTCCTGGCCCAGGCGATCGCAGCCCGAACCTATGCCTGGTACCAGAAGCAGACCGTGGGGCGGTCCCGCCCATGGGATGTCACGGCCACGGAGAGTTCACAGGTGTACCTGGGCCTGGAGCGCGAGTCGCTCGTTCCCCAGGCGGTGCGGGCGGTTCGCGGTACCTGCGGCCTGGTCTGCACCTGGTCGGCACCCGAGGGCGAGCGGATCTTTTGCAGCTACTACAGCTCGACCTGCGGCGGGAGTACCCAGGCCGCCGCCCCGGTCAAGCACGTCCCGCCCATACCCCCGCTCGCCGGCGGGGTTAAGTGTGACTACTGCCGCCATTCCCCCGCCTACCGCTGGGGCCCGGTCCGGCTCGAAAAAGCGACGATCGGGCAACGGTTGCGCCATCGCTATCCGAAGTTCAATTCGATTGGACCGATCGAACGGGTGGAGGTCACTGACAAGACCCCCGATGGCCGAGCCGTTCGCTTGGCCTTCATCGACGCCCAGGGCCGGGCGATCGCGCTCGAGGCGGAGAACTTCCGGCTCGCCGTCGATCCCGCCGGACGCTTGATTAAGAGCACCTTCTGCAAAATCACCAATCAGAGCAAAGCCGTCCTGCTCACCGATGGCCGCGGGTTTGGACACGGCATCGGAATGTGCCAATACGGCGCGGACGGGCTCGCACAGGACGGCTGGACCGCGGCACGCATCCTACGTTACTACTACCCCTGCTCGCGACTGACCCGCGCGTATTGAGGGTGCGCGGACCGCGAAGCCGCAAGCGGCGGAGGACTCCGGACCCGCAGGCGGCGGGGAACTCCGGCGCCGCGAGCGGCATCGCGACACTGGCGGATTCGAGCATGGAAGCTAGAATCGCCGCGATGACGCGGCAGATAAGGATATCAGCGTGACAGCGCGGTCGTCCCAGCGGCTGTCAGCTCTCATCCGGTATACGGTTTGCGTCGTAGCCGTCACCTGGCTCGTGACCCATACCGGATGGGAGGAACTCAAGCGGGTGGTCGGTTCAGCCAACTGGGGGCTGGCTCTCGTCAGCATTCTGGCGTTCGGTCCCGGCCCCGTAATCATCTCGATACGCCTGAAGTGGCTCCTGGCCGTCCACAACGTCAACCTGACGGTCTGGCAGGCGCTTAAGGTCACATTCGCGGGCAACTTCATCATCAACGCCCTGCCCGTCGGCACCTCAGGAGGCGACGCGGTGAAGGCCTACTACATTGCCCGAGACACCCCGCATAAGCATGAGGCGGTCACGAGCGTGTTCTTCGATCGGGTGATCGGCGTGGTCGGGCTGGTGGGTCTGGCGGGCGTCGTGCTGCTGTTGAACTGGCGGAATCCCGCGTTTGCCGGGAGAGGCCGGATTATTGCCGTTACCGCAACGGGGATAATCGTGGCTGTGGGCGTCTACTTCTCACACCGGATGCGGCGGCTGCTCCGGCTCGAGAAAGTCGTGGCCTTCATGCCGTTTGCCGCGCACATCCAGCGGATCGATCGTGCAGCCTTCGCGTTCCGCCATCGTATGGGCCGGGTAGCCGCCTGCCTGGCTCTGACCGTGATCCTCCAGCTCACCGGCGTGATCTCGACGTTTCTGGCCGGCTGGGCGCTCGGCATGGTTGGAGAGCGCCCCCTGGCGGCGCTGCCGATCTACCTGGGCTACGTCCCGATTTGCTACCTGGCGGGCGCGCTGCCGATCGGCGTCATGGAGGAGACGTTCAACCAGTTGTTCGCTGACGCCGCTCATTTGGGGACGCGGGAGGCTGCCTACTCTCTCTCGCTGATGGGGCGATTGATCCAACTCGCCTGGGCTCTGCCCGGCGCCCTTGTGGTCTTGAGTGCCGGTCGTCCCCGTCCCGGACCGGGCCCGCTGGTGAGCGAAGCCGACCCGGGACTCCGCGTTGAGCCGTGAGCCCTACCCGGCCGCCGGCAGGCAGCATCGGGGTTCTCGGACGTCGAGAGGAACACGTCCGCGGACCACGGTCCCCAGCCCGGGCCGCAGGGGCCGCCGCCCACGGGGGAACCACGGGTGAGCGGTCTCAACCGGCATCCTTTCCACAATCCGATCCGGATTCACCCCGGCAGATGCGGTTGACCGCGTTGACAGGAATCTTGGTGGCCCCGAATATAGCAGTGGCCTTGCCGGTCAGGGGGCGGGGGACGCATTCTGTGGGTGGGAACCGCCCCGGAGCGACACTCCCCGATGACGTTAACTAGCTGTGGAGCATGAGATTATGAGACTCGATTCCCAATCCCGCCGCCTGGGCTTGGGGCTGTTTACGGGATTCGCTATGACCCTGCCTTTGATACTGGGGCAAGGTTGCCCGATTCCCGGCGCGATCCCATTAACGCCGGCAGTCTCCGTCACGTCACCGTTGTTCGATCAGACCCTGGCGCTCGGTGAGCTCGTGACGATCGTGTATGACGCCACCAGCCCGACGGGCGGGTCGTTCTCGGTCAGCGCCTTTCATGATCGGGATGGTATGGCCGGCACCGGCGACGAGGTGATTTTCGGCACGAATTTGGCCAGTGGCAATAACAAGTTCATCGAACTCGCTACCGGAGCCCTGGAGCCGGGTCTGCTGCATCTCGGGATCTCCGCAACCAGCGCAACCGGCACCACGACGGCTTATGCGTCGGGGAAGGTGACGCTGGTCGCATTGCCGAGCGTGACGTTCAGCTCACCGTTGGACGACATGACCGTCGGGGCGGGCGTCCGGATCCCGGTGGCATTCGATGCCGGTGAAGGCGTCATCAACTTCACGTGGCGGCTCTTCCATGACTCCGACCGCGAGCTCAACGAAAGCGAGACCACGATTGCGGAAAGTTCGAGCAACGGGGTCTCCACGGTTTCGAGGGACTGGGACACCATCGACCTGGTGCCGGGCATCTACTACATCGGCGCCACCGTTACGACGCCGGACGGCAAGACCACCACTGCCTACGCCCCGGGATCGGTAACCATCACTACCGGAGCTTACCTGGAAATCCTTTCTCCGCGGGGTGAACTGGTCGTGGCGGCAGGGACGCCGATCCCGATCGTTGTGGCGGCAGGTGACCCCACCATGGGCAACCCTCAGGTTTGTATCTTCTACGATCCGGATGCCGATCGCGTCAACGGCAACAGTGTGGAGATTGACACGGTCCCGGCCAGCTCCGGGGGTACCGTGTGGCGGCCGGCGTGGGACTTCGCGACCGGATTCTACTACATCGGGGCGGAACTTCTGAGTACGACCGCGCCCCTGGTCAAGTACACCCGGGACCCGGTCCACATTCTCGGAACCGGTGCCGGCACGCAGATCACGGCCGTCGGGACGTCCACCCTGACCATGCGAAGCCCGCTGAGCCACGTGCTCCTCGTACAAGGCCAGGAGTATAACGTCCAATGGACGACGAACCTCAAGATTGGTGAAGGCACGATCGAAGTCTTTCGGGAGCCCGACGTGGACAACGACGGTGTCCCGGACGGCGAGACCACGCGGCAAGGCATCGGCCCACCGGACCTGGATGCCAGCATGCTCTCGGTCACGCTCGACACGACCGGCGTTGTGGGCAAGTTCTTCATCGGGGCCACGGTCAGGCCGAACGGCGTGACACCCGAGACCGACTACGCGGAGGGATCACTGACCATCGTTCCCCTGACCTTCTGGGTGGGGGACCTGCAGACCGTGCAGCCTGGTGAAGTCCCCCCGACCCAGAGCGATTACTTCCAGGGGGCGATATTCCGCGGGCACAACATCGGCGACAACCTCGGCAGCGCCATGCTGGTGACAGACAACTACGACGACGACGGCCCCGGGTGCTGTGACATCGGCCCGTTTGACGAGAACGGTTGCTGCATCATTTGCCGCAGACCGCGTTGCGGGGACCCGAATGCCTTCTGCCCCGGTGAGGACCAGGGTACCCGGGAGGTGCTGCTGGTGGCACAGTTCGGCAAACCCGGCCTGTTGCAACACGGCGGCCGGGGCGCCGGCGAGGCATACATGATCTACGGCGACTCGGAGCAGCGGTACCTCGGAGACTACGAGGTCAATATGGTCGGCTCGGCCGAGTTGCCGGGCGTTATCTTCGCCGGCATCATTCCGAACCCCCATCAGCCGAACACCGAATGGGGCCTGACCGGGACGACGGTGGCTTATACGGTGGACGGCGACCCGGCTCCCCCGTACCACACCGAAGGCCTGCGATCCGTGACGATCATCCCCGACCAGGACGGCGACAACAAGCTGGAAATCGTCTTCGGTTTCCCGTACTGCAACTCCTATAGACTGCGATACCAGGTGATGGACGGGACGCATCCGGCCCCGCTCCCCAGTCTGGGACGTCTGGAGAACAGCGGGCAATTCCTGCGGGGCGGCGTGGTGATTGTCGCCAGCACAAATGAGCTGCTGACCAATCCCGCGCAAGTCAGCCGCCATTTCGACCGCGTGATGATGCTACAGGAGGTGGGGCAGGTTTTCTCGATCATGACCGCCGGCCTGCCTCCGGCCAATTTCGATGTGCCCGCCGCCCATGATTGGTTCCCGATGTGCTGCGACGATCCCCCGCTTCCTGCCGACGGCATCTCCGACATCGCGTTTTTCCCGGGTGAGGGGTTCACGCAGGATACGCTGCTCCAGCCCTCCTTTCCGATATTCAGTTTCGGAAGGAGTAACGAGCTGGCGGCGCGGGGGATCGATCCCCCCCGCTTGGCCACCCCGGTCGATGTAACACTGGACGTCGCGTCGGGCAGCGTCTACTTCCCGGCCGGTACCCCACATACGGACCCGCGCCGACAGGGGGCGCTCCAGGTCCTGTACGGGGAAACCATCAGCCTATCGCAGATCGACCCACCCCCGGGCCCGCCGACCCCTTATTTCGTGGGCGGACGAGAGTGCTGCAGTTGCTACATAGACCACGGGGTGACGGATGATGACGGCAACCCGGTCACCCCGTTCGGGTACTTCCCGCAGTCCGGCTACATGCGAGTGCTGGGCACGGGATTCTACTACGACCACCTGCCGATCCTGGACGACCCGACCTGTGCATCGCCTTTCCCCTGGCCGTACGCCACCTACTGTCCTTCGCAACGGATCTCGGATGCAAGGCCGCCCTACGGTTGCCGCATCCTGGGCCAGACGACCACGCAGTTGTTCACGACGACGCCCACCACCGCGAACCGTTTCGCGCACAGCGTGTCCGTGTCGGGCAACTTCCTTCTGGTCGGGGCACCGCGGCGAACCGTGATCAAGGAGGACGTGACCGCGCTGCGCAACGACCCGCTGCTCGGTGATCGGGTCGAGTCGGGCGAGATCTACATGCTCCAGCTCAAGCGCCCGAACGTGCCGAGCTGGAAGTACATGTGGAACTCGCAGGGTAGGGTCGCCCTGGATGAGGAGGGCAACCCGGCTGTCGATGACAACGGCCGCATCATTATTGCACAAAACGCGACCGTGCCCGCGCCGCATGTCTTCATCATGCAGGACCTGGGGTACACCCGGTGCGAGACGGGCATCTACTGGCAGCCCGGGGACCCGGCATTCGAGATGACGCGTCCGTTCCACATCGTGGGCCAGCCAAATGACCGGATCGGCGACGTGACCGGCCTGTTGGACATCAACAACGACGGTGTGGACGACTTCGCGGTCGGCGGGGCCGGCACCAACGGCGGCCGCGGCGCGGTCTACGTCATCTATCGACGCCAGCCCGAGATCGAGGCGGACTATCTTCTGGAGCGGCTGCAACTCGACCCGAGCGACCTGAACCGGCTCAATGGTCTGATGATTCTGGGCCGGGCGGGCGAGAACCTGGGTACGGCAATCGCGGGCGTGGGCCCGCGCAGCAACGTTCTGTATGACGACTACAACGCCGACGGCTACCCCGACCTGCTTATCGGCAGCCCGAACGCCTCCCCGGGCGGCGGCTTCCAGGCCGGCGAGGTGTTCATCCTGTTCGGCGGGCGCAATCTGCTGAGCCCCCAGGGCGGCGTGACCATTCCGGAACTGCGCGACGCGGGTGACGGCATGGTCATCGCCGGCGCTCATCCCGACGACCACGCGGGGACCACGGTGGCCTGCGCCGGTGATGTAAACCACGACGGGATCGCCGACATCCTGATCGCCGCCCCGGATGCGAGCCCGCGGTTCGACAGCGACGGCGACGGGGTGGTCGATACCACCGGGCTCGACCTCAATGGAGATCGTGCCGCCGATGACCTGGACGGGGACGGGACGCCCGACGACATGACGGGGGCCGGGCTCGTATACCTGGTGTTGGGCGGTGACCATCTGACCGGCACGATCGGACTCAATCAGATCGGGACGCCCAATCTGCCCGGGATGGTATTCGTGGGCCGAAAGGGCGGCGACCACCTGGGCGGCGGACTAACGCAGAATGGTTTGCTGTCCCGCGGCATCAACAGTGCGGGTGACCTGGACTGCGACGGGTACGGTGATTTCTTCATGTCGTCGGTCCTGGCCGACCCCGATGGCAAGACCGATGCAGGGGAGGTCTACCTGGTTTACGGGTTCTCGGCGCCGGTGACGGGCCGGTGATGTCTGAACCGCGATCCCGCCCCGGGCAAGCGCCGGGCCTGGCGTCATGTGTGGAAGCTGGCTTTTTCACGAGAGGGCCATAAACGGGACTCTTTAGAATGTTGAACAACAGGCTTCAGTTACGTGCCGGCGGTGGCGAGCAAACCCGCTGGCGTCCATTCTATACTGCGGCATCGGTGGGCGTGCTGTTCAGTCTGGCGGGTGGGGTCTTTGCGGCAACCCCGGGCAGTCCCGAGGCCCCGCCGCCCGCGCCGTGGCTGGAGGAGAACCTGCCGACCGAGTTCCAACCCGGCGACCCGTGGTGCCGGTACCCGTTGTCCGAGCCTCGCGAGAACAAGGCCCTACGCCGAAAGGCCAGGGCGGTCACCGTAAACGAGATTGATCCGAACGATATCACCAGCGACGCCCAACTGCTTCTGATCAGCTCCGAGATCGGGCAGGAAATCGACATCGACGTGGCAGGAACCATCGCCCCCGGTGCGGATCTGGACTTCTACCGGTTCACGGCCACCAAGGGTGACGTGATCGGGCTGACCGTCCTGGCCCAGGACCCGCTCGATCCGATGGTCGGTATTTTTGAGATCAACGAGGCCCCCCTGATCGTTAACGACGATGACCGGGGGTTGTCGGGACTCTATCCCCCCGAGTCCCCGTTCGTGGGAAGTGAACGGCCCTTGGATTCCAGCCTGACGTGGGTCGCGCCGGCCAACGGCGAGTATGCCATTCGGGTTTCTTCTTTCGCCTCCAGCAGCAACGGCGACTACACGCTGCGCGTCATGAGCCGGCGGCCTGCGTTTGAGCACCTGGCCGTCGGGGCCACCCAAGTCATCTTCCTCGATTTTGACGGCGTTGACGATCTCAATGCGGTCGGCGCTTTCGGGTCCGGGTGGTTCACCACCCAGTTGTCGCCGATGCGGGCTTTCCTGGCCGGCTGGGGGCTGACGTGGGAGGACGAAGCCGACGTCGTGGACGCGATCATCGCGGTGATCGAAGAGAACTACAACGACTTGCGAAGCGCGGCCCTCAACGGGGATCGCGACACGGATTTCATCGACGGGCACTTCGATGTCGAGTTCCGCAACAGCCGCGACCACCCCGATCCCTGGGGAGACACCAACGTATCCCGGGTCATCATTGGCGGAACGATCAATGAGCTTGGCATTCCGACGATCGGCATCGCGGAGTCCATTGATCCGGGCAACTTCGGGCGGGAGGAAAGCGCGGTCGTACTGCTGGATCTGCTGAGTCTGCCCGACCCGAACGATCCCTACTTCCCCAACTCGATCAACCAGTTCCGGCGTGCCCCCGGCTTTACCATCTTCGACGCGATCGGGCGGGTTGTCGGTAACATCGCATCCCATGAGGCCGGCCACTATCTCGGTCTCTGGCACACCGACAATCAGAACAACGTTCCCTGCCTTATCGACCAAGGCGGGAATCTGGGGAACCTTGCCGGCGTGGGCCCGGACGGCGTCCTCGGCAGCGCAGACGATCTCGACGTGGACTTCATCCCCGACGAATACATCGAGAACGAAGCGATCGCCGTCGGCCTGGAGCTCACGGATGTACGGGTCTCCTTTGCCTTGTCAACGGGAACGCGGCTGGACATAGAGCCCCCGCCTCTCCCGCCCGCCCCACCGGTGGCGACGGCGTCGATCCGGGCAACACCCACGGTGGGTCCGGCACCTTTGAGCGTGCAACTAGCCGGGGGCGGCATCGACCCGGAGGGGGGCCAGTTCCTCGTGTTCAACTGGAACTTCGGCGACGGCACCCCCGGCGATTCCGGGCCTCTGGTTAACCACACCTACGCATCACCCGGCAACTATCTGGTCACCCTGACCGCGACCACCGATAGCGCCCAGACCGCCGAGGCAACCGAACGGATCGTCGTGACTTCCGGGCCTAACGAGGCGCCCCTCGTGAGCTTCGTTGCCACTCCCCGGACCGGAAAACCACCGCTCGTCGTGTTCTTCGAGGCCAATGCCAGCGATCCCGACGGCACGATCGCCCGTTACGAATGGGATTTCGGCGACGGCTCGACCGGTACCGGCCAGACTGCCGAGCACGTCTACCTAGACGCGGGCATTTTCGTAGTCACCTTGACCGTGACCGACGACGGCGGCGCAACAAGGAGGGCAACGGAGGTGGTGATTGTCGCGGTGGACGCCCTGGACTCCGCTACCGCGTCGGCCACCGTGCCCGAGTCCGGGGGTGGGCTCGGCGTGCCCCTGCTTCAGAACTGCGGGGCCGGGACTACCGGGGCGACGATGGCCGGCCTGGCGATCATGTTGGCGTTAAACTTCGTCCGCCGGCGCTGGTAGAGCCACCAGATACAAATCGACTCTCTCAACTCAAGGATCGCGAAGGATCGCGGCAATTCATTGCCGCAAGTACCCCGGTGTGGTTTGTGGGAGCGGCAACAAGTTGCCGTACGTGTTTAGCGTAGGCAACGGTTCCGAGCCGGGCCCTGCGAGCCTGGTGCGCCTTCGCGGCGCGAGGCTTCCCCGCCCGAGGAAACACCGGCCTCACAGAGGCCGGCTCTGATCGCGCTGGAAGCGGCTCTGACCGTGTCGGAGGTCGCTTAAACACGTACAAGTTGCCGCGGTCCTTCACTGTGGTCCTTCACGGGTCCTTCACTGTGGTTTTCAGCTCGCCTTCGCAAGTCGGTCAGTCTGGCTCATAAACGATCGGTTTGGAGCTATGCATGTTCTTCGGGTTCGGTGACGCAGCTCTCGAATGCGCCGCGGGCGGTTTCGGTTACGAGCTGATCCCCGGGGGTGACCTGATCGGCCCCGGTGATGATGCGCCGGTCCTGGCGGGTGCGGGTAATGGTGAAGCCTCGGGCCAGCGTTCGCCGGTGGCTGGTGGTCTCAAGTCGGGCTTCGAGCGCGTAGAGCGTCTGTCGAGCCAGACGCAGGCGATGGCGGGCAACCTGGGACAGCACCCGAGAGAGTTGCCGAACCCTCTGCTGGCCGGCTTGGAGTGGCACCCGGGGCGAGGCCACGAGCAGCGCACGGCAGGTCCGTTCAGCTTGCCGTTCCGCCTGACGCGCCCGTTGCCCCATCGCCCACCGGAGCCGGTGTTTGGCCTCGATAAGCCGGTTCCGCTGCTGCTGCAGGAACGCCCGGGGCTGAATCGTCGCCAGCACGACCTCGATCTCACCCAGCCGCCGCAGCGTCCGCGCCAGGAGCTCCGACCAGCTCAACCGCAGTCGTGAGCATACCTCATCGAGGCATTGCTCGCGCCGGCGGACCGGCGTAAGGGGGTCGCGAAACCACTCGAATCGCGCAGCAGCGTCAAGGCGCGATCGTGCCAGGTCCAGCCGGTGCCGAGCGCCACGGCGGAGCCGCCCCGCCTGGGCGGACAGTGTTTCCAGCAGGTCCTCGAGCACGGGTACGGCCAGTTCGGCCGCCGCGGTGGGGGTCGGTGCGCGGAGGTCCGCGACCAGATCGGAGATGGTGACGTCGACCTCGTGCCCGACCGCGCTGATAACGGGGACCTTGCTGGCATGAATGGCCCGGGCGACCGTTTCCTCATTGAACGCCCACAGGTCTTCCAGAGACCCGCCGCCGCGCCCGACGATCATCAGGTCGAGCCCGCCAAGGGCGTCGGCCTGGCGGTTCAGGCGCCGGACAGCCTCGGCGATCTCCGTTGCCGCGCCCTCACCCTGGACCCGGACCGGGTAAAGCAGGACCGAGACGCAGGGAAACCGGCGGTGCAGCGTTTTGAGAATGTCGCGGACGGCGGCACCGGTGGGGCTGGTAACCACGGCGATCCGGCGGGGGTAAGGCGGGATCGGCTTCTTGTGGGCGGGCTCGAACAGTCCCTCGCGGGCCAGTCGATCGTGCAGTTGCCGGAACGCCAGCTCCAGGGACCCGACGCCGCGGGGCTCCAGCCTGCGGATGTAGAACTGATACTGCCCCCGGGGCTCGTAGACGTCTACGTGCCCGGTGGAGATCACTTCCAGTCCGTCGGCCGGGGTGAACTTGAGCGTCGCCGCCGACGAGCGCCACATCACCGCCCGGATCTCCCCGCGGTCGTCCTTGAGTGTCAAATAGAGGTGGCCACTGGTGGCGCGGGTGAAGTTGCTGATCTCGCCCACGAGATGAATCGTGCCCGGCAGGTGATCGCCCAGGACCTGCTTGATTACGGCGTTAAGCTGGCTGACGGTCAGGGTCCGCGAAGTGAGGGACGCCTTTTCGTGGACGGTCATCCGGTCGGGATCGAAGGTAGGGCGCTGGGCAGCCATCGGTTCGGATCGTATGGCCGCCGGTCCGCGCAAACAAGAGGTTCTGCGGCAAGGCCCACGCCCCCGTGCGGCCGTTATTGGCTCGTCTGGTCGTCTCCTGCCGCCCGGGCCTGGCCATCCACGCGGATCCGCTCGATATGGGTCGCCTTGCCGGTGCTGGCATCGACGCGGGCCAGGATCCCGCACAGGCGAATGTCGTCGGCCGCCACGTCGAAAGGCGTGTGCAGGTTCGTCAGAAGGGCTCTCAAGACGCGATCTTTCCGCCGGCCCAGCACCGAGTCATAGGGTCCGGTCATGCCGACATCGGTAATGTAGGCGGTGCCGCCGGGTAGAACTCGTTCATCTGCGGTCGGAACGTGGGTATGGGTCCCGAAGACGACGCTCACTCTGCCGTCCAGGTGCCAACCCATGGCCACCTTTTCGCTGGTGGCTTCGGCGTGGAAGTCAACGGCGATGATCTTGACCTCCGGCGGGAGTTGGCCGAGCACCCTGTCAACGGCACGAAAGGGGCAGTCGGTCGGCGGTCTCATGTAAAGCCGGCCCATCACCGACAGGACCGCCACCTTGGGACCGGCCTTGGTCTCACAAATGGCCAAGCCCTTACCTGGAGCGGTCGGCGGGAAGTTCGCCGGACGAACCACGGCGCCCGAGCTTTCTAGTATGGGAATGATGTCCTGGCGGCGGTACACGTGGTCTCCCAGCGTGATGATATCAACGCCGTAGCGCCTGATTTTTTCATATAACTGAGCGGTGAGACCTGATCCGCCGGCCGCGTTTTCCGCATTGCAGATGACACAGTGGACGTCATATTGCCTGATCAGGCCGGGCAGGAACCGGGACAGCACAAATCGGCCGGGCCGCCCGACGACGTCTCCGATGCACAGCAGATTGATTTGCATACGGAAGCTTTCTAGCCGCGGAAGTCGTTGGCCCTCCCGGCGGAGCGGTTACCATATCCCAAGGCTGGCCGGGTGGCAACCGGCTCGCCCGGCGGGCGTCGGGAAGGGGTGCACGACACTCTGGGCGGTTTGTCGAAAGGCGCCGCCGCCAGGCGTTTCCGAACCGCGACCGTGAGGAAGCTGACACCGAGTCCGAACCGCGACCGTGAGGAAGCGGAGCCCCTCTCCGCAGCGCGACGGTAAGGAAGCGGCCCTGGCGCATCCGCAGATACTCCCCTCCCTGACGGTCGGGG
>CAZOIA010000079.1:0-23655 GCA_964579675.1 uncultured Planctomycetales bacterium
CAGCAGGAAAGCGTGAGCCCCAGTTCAGATACCCCAATTAAGGGTTACACTACCGCCGCACCCTGTGCGCGGAGCCGGCTGCGGTTTCGCGACGGCCGACCCGCGTTAACCTGGCTTTTGTGGGCGTCGGCCCGACCAGTCTTCACCTGCCGCCGACGATTTGTTATGGTCCGCAGTATGGACGCGATCATTATCAGCATCGGCAGCGAGCTCACGCTGGGCCAGACCGCGGACACGAACGCCGCCTGGCTGGCCCAGCGGGTGGCGGAGATCGGGGTGCACACCCTGATGCACGTGACCGTTCCGGACGAGTTGGAGCCGATCCGGCGCGAGATCGATCGGGCATGCCAACGGGCGGAGGTCGTGCTGATCAGCGGCGGGCTCGGGCCGACCGAGGACGACCTGACGCGGCACGCCCTGGCGGCGGCAATGGGCGTCGAACTTGAGCTTCGCGAAGCGTTCATCGAGAAGATCCGGGGGTTCTTCGCCAGGCGAGGACGGGAGATGCCCGAGGCCAACGTGAGCCAGGCCCTGTTCCCCGCCGGCAGCGAGCCGATCGACAACACCTGCGGCACCGCACCGGGCATCCGCGCCGAGTGGAAACGCGCGATGGTACTCGCGATGCCGGGGGTCCCGCGCGAGATGCAGGTGATGTACGAGCACGACGTCCTGCCCGCGCTCGCGGTTCGGGCGGGCACGCGAGTCCTGCTGGCCAAAACGATCCAATGTTACGGTGCCGGCGAATCAGACATCAGCGGGAAGATCCGCGACCTGATGCAAAGAGGCCGAAACCCGACGGTGGGCACCACCGCCCAACAGACGATCATCGGTGTGCGCATCCACGCCCGCGGCGAAACGCGCCAAGAAGCACAGGCACTTCTGGACGAAACGGCGGCCGACGTCCGCCGCCGGCTCGGGACGCTGGTCTTCGGTGAAGACGACGACACGATCTGGCACGCGGTGGCACGTCTGCTCACGGAGCAACGCAAGACGGTCTCGACCGCCGAATCGTGCACCGGCGGCCTGATCGCCAAGAGCCTCACCGACATCCCGGGCAGCAGCGCGTACTTCCTCGACGGCGTCGTCACCTACTCGAACGAGTCCAAGACCCGTTTGCTCAACGTACCGGCAGAGCTGATCGCCAAGCACGGCGCGGTAAGCCGCCCGGTCGCCGACGCAATGGCAGTCAACTGCCGCCGGCTCAGCAGCAGCGACTTCGCACTCAGTGTCACCGGCGTCGCCGGCCCCACCGGCGGAACCGCCGCCAAACCCGTGGGCCTGGTCTACGTCGGGCTCGCAGACGCACATGGCTGCGACGTTACCGAGTACCGCATGGGCGATTTCCTCGCCCGGGCCGAGATCCGTGACCGCACACGCAAGGCAGCCCTGAACCGCCTGCGACTCAGGCTGCTCATGTAACGCAGTGGACGACTGTACGGTTGTGGGCCGGCGGTTGACGGGGACCGGGGCTGTTGGGAAGGCGGCAATCGCAACGACACGTTCATTGACCCCGGAAGCGACGTCTCGCACGTGCACTCTCATCGCGTTATTACGTGAAGCTGCAAGCGGGTCGATTCGCCGCGGGCGGGTGAGCTGCTACAATGTCCGGCATGTCGGACAAGACGGAGAACATTGTGTGGGATCGCGAGCGGCTCGCTTCGCCGCACACGCAAGCGGACAAGTCCCGGCGGGTGCGGCAGATGTTCGACGCGATCGCGCCGACGTACGAGTTGATCAACCGGGTGGCGAGTGTGGGCCGCGATGGTCACTGGCGCCGGGAAATGGTGCGGCTAGCGAAGGTCCGGTGCGACGACGTGTTGCTGGATATCGCGTGCGGGGCGGGGGAGGTTGCCCGGACGTTCGCGTCGGGGGCGATTCGGCCGGTGTGGATCATCGGCCTGGACTTCTCGCTCGGGATGCTGCGGCGCACATCGGGCCGGCCAATCAGCCGCCGCGATTCGCTTCACGGCGATGCCCTGTTCTGCCAGGCCGACGCTTTGCACCTTCCGATCGCGGATGCGAGCGTCTCGATTGCCACCTGCGCGTTCGGCATCCGTAACTTCCAGGACCTGGGGGTGGGGCTTCGCGAGATGCACCGCGTGCTCCGCGTGGGGGGGCGGGCTGTCATCCTGGAGTTCAGCATTCCCACGCGGCGGGTACTGCGTGACTTGTACCTGTTCTATTTGGCGCGCGTTCTGCCGACTGCGGCCGCGGTGGTGAGCGGGGATCGGACGGGTGCATATCGCTATTTGCCGCGTTCCGTGTTAAGCTTCCCCGGGCGCGGTGCGATTGTCTCGTGTCTCAACCGGGCCGGTTTCTCCGAGGTGACGGTGCATCTGCTGTCGTGGGGGATCGTTGCGGTCTACGTGGCGTTGAAAAGAGCGGCTTAGCCTCGGGCGAGCGATCTGATGTCGAAGGGCGCTGAACCAATCCGCCAGGTCGCCGGTGCGTCGCGTCGGTCCCTCCGATGGGCGCGGCGGGTGCTCCGGCACGCCGGCCGGGACAAACCCGAGCCCGAGCCGACCTACGACGTCTGGCGATGGACCAAGCAGAAGTACCGCGTTCGGTCGGTGATCCTGTTGCTGATTAACGCAGTCCTGTTCGCCGGCCTGGGGTGTTTTACCTTCTGGCTGCGAACCGGCGAGTTTACTCCGCTGGCGACTCAGCACTACCGGGAGCTGTGGTGGAAGGCATTCGATCCCACTCTCGAGCGACAAATCACGCTGATTGATTTCCTGATATATCCGATCCCGGTCGATCAGGTTCCGATGATGATGGTGATCGTGGGACTCGTGCTGGCGTCGCTGACGGCGATCCCGATTCTAGTGTCGATGCTGTACCGGTTCGGGTTCTCGCTGATCTTCACGGCGATCATCGCGTTCGTGGCCGTTGTGCCCTGGCTGGCCATGACGGTAACGCTCTGCTGTTATCTGGCCCGGTGGCGTCCGCTGCGGTTCTCGTTCCCGTACGCG
This sequence comes from uncultured Planctomycetales bacterium, assembly GCA_964579675.1. Lineage (GTDB taxonomy): Bacteria > Planctomycetota > Phycisphaerae > UBA1845 > PWPN01 > CAZOIA01. Next base: position 2,973 of record CAZOIA010000079.1, read on the forward strand.
ACGGCGTTGATCTCTCTGCTTCCGCTTGTGGTCTATTACCTGTCGGCGACGCGAAACGCCTCGGCCAGCGAATACCTCCCGCCGATGGAGATGGCGAAGCTGTACATGCCGTGGGTGCTGGCGTTGATCGCGGCATGCGTGTTGATGGCGATCGTGCTGATCATCGCCCGGCTGGTGAACTACCGGCCCGGTGCGATTGCCCCGCTCCTGGCGGTGATGTTCACGATCCCGGTGGTCATGTTCGAGGCGAAAGTGGGGCCGGACGAGCTGTACTACCGCCTGCTGGAGAATCACTTCGGGTCGGGCGAGAAGGCCTACTTCGTCGGTCACGTAGACGCCCCGAAGATGGTGGAGCGGATTGCCCGGGACCACTTGAAGGAATCGATCGAACACGATCCCGAGTTGGATTCGGAGAGCTTGATGGAGCAGATCTGGGTCGCGCTGCGGGTGCAACTGGCCTCCGGCCAAACCAGACAGGGGGAAACCGCGAGGCTGATCAGCCTGGACTTCTTCGATCAGCGGGAAGCGGCCAAGGACGAGTGCAGGTGGTTCCGCTCGCGATTCCCGAGTAGCCGGTACATCCCCAACGCACTGTACCTTGAAGGTCGGGCCAGTGACATGCGCGTTGATCGCGCTTTCTCCCTGTTCCAAGGGGTGTTGATCATACGGTACTATGAGGACTTCCCCAATGCGGCCTCCAAGGCGGCCTGGAAGGAACTGTACGGGCGGTTTCCCGAGTCGCCGCTGTCGAGCGTGGCCATGCTGCGGCTGGCGACGCTGGAGGCGCGGGAAGGGAACGTGGGGCGTGCGATTGGACTGCTCGGTGAACTTATCGATCGGTTCGGCGACGCCGGGAGCAAGGGGATATCGCCCGCCGGGCCGGGCGGGTGGAGGGGATTCCTGGCCAAGCGGCCCGCATTCGGTTCGCTAGATGTCGAGCTCGCGGCGGTCGCCCAGGAAGGTCGCAAGCTCCTGGACCTGCTCGCCAGCAACAGGATCCCCGAGCTGGAACCTCAGTACGGGTATCCGGTTCTCAGGCGGCTGTTCAGTTTCGATCCCCACCATCCATTGTATCGAAGGAACCTGGAGAAACTGCTGGCGGAGATCGACACCACCAAGTCGTATTCCCACACGCGCCTGTGCGATAACATCGAGTTGTTGATCGCGACGACCGATCCCTCGTGGAGCCGGAAGATCGAACGGCTAGACGCCCTGATCAAGAAGTTCGCCCAGGATTCGCAAAGCGATGCCCTTCCCAGGGCACGACTCGAATTGGGAGCTGCCTACCAGGTGGACAACCGCCCGGACGAGGCGCGAACCATCTTCCAGACAATCGAGCGCGACCATCCCGATTCGCCGTGGGCGCAGGAGGCGACCCGCCGGCTGGCCACGATGGGACATCCAGGCAGTTGAGTGCTGAGGATCGGGCATTGGCACGGCAAGAGATCGTCGTAGGGGTCACGGGAGCGAGCGGCGGGTGTTACGCGCTTCGGCTTGTGGACTGCCTCGCGTCGGCCGGCGTCACGGTGCACCTGATCGTCTCGCCACACGGACAGCAGGTGCTGGCCAGCGAGTGCGGCGTCGAAGACCTCAGCAGTGAGACGCTCATCGGGCGATCATCCGATCACATCAGGATCTGCGACTACCGCGACGTCGGGGGCCAACTGGCCGCCGGGTCCTATTTGACGGACGGGATGGTTATCTGTCCGTGCAGCAGCAACACACTCGGGGCGGTGGGTTCAGGGCTGGGCGACAATCTCATTACCCGCGCCGCCCACGTTACGCTCAAGGAAGCGCGACGCCTCGTGCTCGTCCATCGCGAGATGCCCCTCAGCGCGATCGACCTGGAGAACATGCTCCGACTCCAGCGGGCCGGTGCCATCATCTGCCCGGCCGCCCCGGGCTTCTACCTCCGACCGGGAACCGTCAATGACCTCGTTGACTTCGTGGTGGGCAGGGTGCTCGATCTGATGAAAGTGGATCATCCGCTCAAGATCCGATGGGGTGCAAATGCAGGCGGTCAGCCCCCGAGAAACGAGTCAGGGGACGCGACAAGCTCATGATCTTCTCGGCGATGCGGGTCATTCGGCGATGGGGCGGGATGGTCAGGTTCTCGCACTCGGTTTTCGCCCTGCCGTTTGCGCTCATGGCGACGTTCCTGGCGGCGCGGGAAGCGTCCATATCACGCGACACGGCCTGTCGCTATCCAAGCATAGGGCAGATGGTGCTGATCATTGCGTGTATGGTGACCGGGCGGTCGGTGGCGATGACGTTCAACCGGCTTGTGGATGCTGAGTTGGACGGGCGGAATCCGCGAACGGCCGGCCGGGCCATCCCGGCGGGCCAGGTTGCGAGGGGGCAGGCGATGCTCTTCCTGATGGCGGCTGCGGCCGCGTTCGTCGCGAGTTGCGCCGGGTTCTGGTGGTTGGACGGCAACTGGATTCCCGTCGCCGCGTCGCTGCCGGTGCTGGCTTACCTGTGCTTCTACTCGTACACGAAGCGTTTCACGCACCTCTCGCACTTCATACTGGGCAGCGCGATCGCCCTTTCGCCCGTGGCGGCGTGGCTGGCGATTCATCCAGCGTCGGTCGGCTGGCCGGCTTTGGTGCTGATGGCGGCGGTTACGCTCTGGATCGCCGGTTTCGATATCATCTATGCCTGCCAAGACATTGCCGTTGATCGGGCCGAGGGGTTGTTCAGTCTGCCGGCCCGCGTTGGACCGGGGCCGGCCTTGTGGATCGCCCGGTCAGCCCACGTTGGAACCGTCGTTCTGCTGGTCGTGTTGATGCCACTGGCCGATCTCGGTTGGCTGTACGGCATCGGCGTCGCGGTGGTGGCGGTGCTGCTGCTCATCGAAAACGCGCTGGTGCGGGCTGACGACTTCTCCCGCGTGAACGTGGCGTTCTTCACCGTCAACGGAGTCATCAGCGTACTGCTGGGCGTACTGGCGATTACCGACTGCCTGCTGGGCCTGGGCTCAGGCGAGAACTTCTGAAAACTCACGACGGACACGCAGAGAAGGACGGAGAGGCGGCGCGGCCCCGGCCGCAGGCAAGGCCTCCGTAACCGCCGACGAGGTAAGAAGTGAATAGAATGCCCCCCTTCCTGGTACGGTTTTCGGTCGGTCAGTTTCTGTGGGGTTGCACGAAACCCTCTTGCCGAAAACGGCACTAACCCTCGAGGTTCAGCCAACGCAGCTCATCGGGTGTCAACTCGATATCCAATGCCGCGAATGACGTTCGCGTTTCGGCGAGCGTTCGGGGCCCGATGAGCGCGAAGGTCGGGAACGGCTGAGCCAGCACGTAGGCCAACGCGATGGCGACCAGCGGGACGTTGCGTTCGGCGGCCAGTTCGGTCGCTCGCTCGCGCCGGCGGAAGTTGTCGTCGCAGTACCAGCAGCGGACGAGCTGCTGGTCAGATCGGTCGTCGGCGTCGGCTCGTGCGGTGAAGAACCCTCGGCCCTGACTGGACCAGGCCAGGAGCGGCATCCGGGTCCGCGTGTGCCAGGCCCGGCTGTCGGCGTCGCCGGCGGACAGGCACCCGGGCCAGGGCGGCTCGACCATGCGGGCCAGGCTGAGCTGGTTGCTGCTCACGGCAATGCCGGCCATGCGTTTTGATTGGGCGTAGGTGTTGGCGGCCTCGATCCGTTCGATCGTCCAGTTCGATACGCCGAAGGTGCGCAGAAGCCCGGCCCGGCGGTGTTCGTTCAGGACGTCGATGAACTCGCCGACCGGGATGTCCGGGTTGTCCCGGTGCATCAGGTAGATGTCGAGGTAATTCGTTTGCAGGCGTTCGAGGCTTTCGGTGAGCTGACGGGTGAGGTCTTCCGGGTTGCACCCGGGAGTGTGGGCGCCTTTGTCGATGATGATAACCTGGCCGCGGACCCCGCGGCTGGTTACCCATTGCCCGAGGAGCCGCTCGCAGACGCCGCCGCCGTAGATATGAGCGGTATCGAAGCAGTTGCCGCCCCGCTCGATGAAGTCGTCGAACATGACGTCGGCGTGCGGCATGGCCGTCTGGTTATCGACGCCCATGACCAGCCTTGATATGGGCAGTTCAACCCCGGGAAGCCGGCTGAACTTCATGTTGTTGTCTTCACGCGGCCTCAGCGGCCGCCCGTGCACGGTGCGGGTCTGTGCCTCGGGCTTCTCCACGTCGTATACGAGACCGATCGATTCCCGCCACTTATCGAGCGTCTTCATGTTGCCGAGCGTGTCGTCCCAGGTCATGGCCGGCCAGGGTGCCTGGCGCTTATCGAGATGCGCCGCCACCGTGTCCGCCTCAATCGAATACAGTCCCTTCTCGGACATGATCGCGATCTCCTGAGGCTCGGACTGGCCGTTCCTGTGAACCAGGATGCGGGTGGTCCCGCCGTCTGCGGCCGGTATCCACGGCGAAGGCACGAAGATGTGGCCCCCGGTGCCGAAGATGCGAACGACGCTTTCCTGATTCACCGCGACGCCGCTGGTCAGGTTCGCGATGATGTCGCCCGGGAACCTCAGAGATGCGACGGCGTACTCATCGACACCGGTTCGGCCAAGGTGCCCGACACCCTTGACCTCGATCGGCTCGGCGGAGTCTTCGCCGGTGGCCGCCCCCGCCACGAGCCTGGCCATCGACGTGCAGTAACAACCCACGTCCAGAATCCCCCCGCCGCCCAGCGCGTTGGCGAACAGCCGGGACTCGGCATCGAACGGGCAGTAGAAGCTGAAGGCGGCCTGGATGACGCGGACCTCGCCGATCGCCCTCTCCCGGATGAGCTCCACGAGCCGGGCCGTCTGCGGGTGGCAGCGGTACATGAACGCCTCCATCAAGAAGACGTCGCTGCGACGGGCGGCCTCGACAATGGCCATCGCCTCGGCGTGGTTAAGTCCGATCGGCTTTTCGCAGAGCACGTGCTTGCCGGCCTCGGCGGCCCTCGTAGCCCACTCTGCGTGCATCGGATGAGGGGTGGCGATGTAGACCGCCTGCACTTCCTTGTCGGCCAGCAGCTCCTCATAGCTGCCGTAGCGGCGGGGCACGTTGAATCCCTTACCGAACCTGTCGGCGGAGACCTGCCCTCGACTTCCAACCGCCACCAGCCTGCCGGTTCTGGATCCCGTCAGGCCCCTGGCGAACGTCCCGGCAATGGCACCGGTACCGATGATTCCCCATGCAAGCGTATCGCTCATTCGCTTCCTCTTCGTTCCTTCTGTCACGCCCTCGCACTCACGAAGAGCCGCGAGCTTGAAGCCGCCGCCGCGCCCTGAGTCGCGATGCGGCCCTCGACCAGTTCGATGGGCTACCCAGGCTTCAAGCTGCGCCTGGTGAACGCGAGCCTCGTCGAGCCGAGCAGGTAGCGTAGGATCTGCCGGGCCGACCCGCAACCACCCGCGGGCCCGACTCGCCGCCGCGGAACAGAGCCCCGGACAGGCCCACCCGCGGGCCTTCGGCGGGACCCGGTCCATGCGCCAGACGGACACCGGAGATGCCAGAATCGTGAAAGCCCGTCGGGCTGCGAGGTCTGGCGGTCCCACGGCCGGCGCGGTAAAAACCCACCTCACCCGTTGGCCGGCGTGAGCCAGCAAAGGAAACGTGATACGAATGCGCCGTGGGTTCTTTACGTTCGTGCTGATCACAACCTCTTCGCTGGCATGTGCACAGCATGGCAAGGAGTTTGACGAGATGGAATTCCGCTCGCCCCGCAGCAGCTATCGGCCGGCCCCGTTCTGGTCGTGGAACGACGCGCTCGATGACGAGGAACTTCGCTGGCAGGTCCGGCAACTCGCAGCGGCGGGCTACGGCGGCTTCTTCATGCACCCGCGGGTCGGGCTGGAGACGGTGTACCTCTCCGATGAATGGTTCGACAAGATCGGGGTGTGCGTGGACGAAGCCCGGAAGCTCGGGATCCAGGCCTGGCTCTATGACGAGGACAAGTGGCCGAGCGGCTTCGCGGGCGGACTGCTGATACGCAAACACCCCGAGGCCAGAGGCGTCGGGCTCATCGGCGAATTGCTCACGCCCGAGAAGGTGGATGACGCTCTGGCCGATCCCGCCACCGTTGCCGTCTTTGCCATCGACAAGGATCGCGACGGCACGGTCAACCGCAGCCGCCGACTCGCCCCGGGTGACAGGCCACGCACCGGCGAAACGATCTTTGCCTACCGGACCGCCCCTTTCGACGACAATAACTGGTTCAACGGCGAAACGTACATGGATGTGCTCAACCCGGGCGCGGTTGCCAGGTTCCTCGACCTGACCATGGAGGGTTACAACCGCCGTTTCCGCGGCGACTACGGCAAAGCCGTCCCGGGGATCTTCACGGACGAGCCGAACTTCGCCCCGTGCATCGGCGGCCTCGGCGGTGCCGGAGGCGTCAGCGCGATCCCGTGGACGCACCGCCTGCCTGAGCGGTTCCGCCAGCGCTACGGGTATGACCTCATCGAGAACCTGGCGGCCCTGTCGGACCGGACACCCGGCTTTGAGAAAGTCCGCCACGACTACTACCGGCTGCTGACCGAGCTGTTCGTCGAGGCGTTCAGCCGACCTTACGGCAAAATGTGTGAACGACTCGGGCTCAAGATGACCGGGCACTGGCTCTGGGAGGACTCGCTCCTCATGCAGCTCATGCACATCGGGGCCGCCATGCCCCATTACGAATACGAGCAGGTCCCCGGCATCGATCACCTTCGCCGCAACATCGAAAACCCCCTGACCCTCAAGCAGTGTGCCAGCGTCGCCCACCAGTTCGGGCGCGACCAGGTGCTCTGCGAGATCTTCGGCGTCTCGGGCCAGGACCTCACCTTCGCGGACGCCAAGTGGATCGGCGACTTCCACTTCGCCCTCGGGGTGAACTACTTCTGTCCGCACCTGACCCTCTACAGCTTCACCGGCGATCGCAAGCGCGATTACCCCCCAACCTTCAGCTACCACCAGCCCTACTGGGACAGGATGAGCCTCATCAACGATTACTTCGCCCGGGCGGGCTACCTCACGAGGATCGGCCAGCACCAGGCGCGGATCCTCGTGCTCCACCCGATCGCGAGTGCGTGGTCGTTCTTCTCCCGGTTCGCGCCGCATCCGGAGGTGGAGCACTATCATAAGGAGTTGATCGGCCTGCAGGACACGCTGCTCGGCGAGCACCGCGACTTCGACTTCGGCGACGAGATCATCCTGAGCCGCCAGGGGCGCGTCGAGGATAAGCAGCTTCGCGTCGGCTCCCATGGCCGGTACGAAACGGTCATCGTTCCGCCCTCGTTCACCTGGGCGGCCGAGACCGTCGCCCTGCTCGAATCGTTCGCCAAGGCGGGAGGGAAGGTCATCTTCGTCGGCGAAGCCCCGGGCGCGATCGGCGGCGAGCCCGCGGCCGAACGATGGGTCTCCCTGCTCAAGCATCCCAACTGCGCGCTCTGCAAAAACGAGCCGGCAGCCCTGACGGCCAGACTCGATGCCGCCGGTGAACGCGACGTCAGCATCACCGACGACGCCGGCAACCAGATTCAGGCGATCCTTCACCACCATCGCAAGGATGGTGAGAAGCACATGTACTTCCTGGCGAACACGGACCGCGAGACGGCGTACGACGCCCGGGTCACGCTGAACGCCACCGGCACGCCGATGTACTGTGACCTCGCCGCCGGCGAGATGACACCGATGCCCGCGCAGACCGGCGGCGGCAGAATCGTGCTGACGCACCGCTTTGCCCCGGTCGGCAGCCTGGCCGTCCTTGTCGATCCAAAGGCTGAACCGGCGGGCGAAAAGCCTCCGCGGCGTGAACTCGGGCGGGAGGTCCTCCAGGGCGATTGGCGATTCACGCGCACACATCCCAACACGCTGGTGCTCGACGTATGCCGGTGGTCGCTCAACGACGGCCCGTTGGCCGAGCCGACCCCGGTGTGGAAGGTCCGTCACGCGGCCTTCGACGCCGCCGGTCTGGAGAAGTACCGCGGGGTCCAGCCCTGGGTGCTCTCCGAACGCGGCATCACACCCTCCAAGCCGGTCAAGGTGCGGATGTGCTTCGAGTTCCAGTCCGACCTGGACAAGCCCGACGCTTTTGTGGTCGTCGAGAAGGCGGAGAACTTTACGATTGAGCTCAACCGCCGGACGGTATCGACCGACACCCGCCAATGGCATTGGGATAAGAAGTTCCGCAGACTGCCGCTCGGCGAGCTGATCCGCAAAGGCACGAACGAAATCCTGCTGACCGGTGACTACAGGCTCGGCACGGAAATCGAGGACATCTTCATCGTCGGGGATTTCGCAACCCGCAGGATCAGCGACACGCGGTATGCGATCACCGCCGAGCCGGCCGTGCTGAAGTCGGGCGACTGGGGCCCGCAGGGGTATCATTTCTACGCCGGCAACATGGTGTACCGCAGGCAGTTCCAGCACACGAGCCGCACGCACCGGCGTGCGCTGGTACGGCTGGTCGAACCGGCGGGTACGCTGTTCGAGGTCCGCGTCAACGGCAAGCAGACCCCGCCCCTGGTCTGGCCGCCGTGGGAGGCCGACGTCAGCGAGTCGTTGAAGGACGGCACCAACGAGATCGAGATCATCGTGTACGGCAGCCTTCGCAACGCCTTCGGCCCATTGCACAACACGCAGTACGCCGAGCACGGCAACAACTGGTGGATCGGGCCCGACTCGTTTACCGACGAGCAGCACTGGACGGACAACTACACTCTCGCCCCCTACGGACTGATCGGCGGCGTTGAACTGGTCACGATCGAGCACGGGTGAAGGCGTGGAGGTGCGAAAGTGCGTACGTGAGAAAGTGCGAACGTGCGGGGGTTCTCACGCTCATCCGCTCTCATCCCCCAAAAAGGAAGAGAAACGGACCCCACGGTAACAAATCAGTAACATTCGCAGAGTACACTTCACATCGGTGGGCCGGCCTGCTGGGTGCCGACGACGAGATGAATCGCGAGCGCCCCCGGCCCTGCCCGAACGTTCCAAACGGCTCGCAATCAGGGTACGATCAGCACAGGAGAACCAGGTCATGCGGCACACATGTTACATCTTGCTGGCAGTCGCGGTGGGGCTGGGGCCGGCGGCATCGGCGGAGTCCGTTTCGGTCCTGCTGGAGAAGGGCATCCATACGGAGGAAACGGTTGGCGATCTGGATGCCGCCATCGGGATCTACGAGCAGATCATCGCCGACGCCCAGGCCAATCGCCGGTACGTGGCCCGGGCCCAGTTCCGGCTCGGTGTGTGCCGCCTGAAGAAGGGCGACAAGGCCAAGGCCATCGAGTCATTTCAACGTGTGGTCTCGGACTTCCCGGCAGACAAATCGCTCGTGGCCAGGGCCCGCCAGGAGCTGCACAAGCTCGGGGTCCGCGGGGCCGGTGCCCCGGTGGTAATTCGAACCACGCCCACGGCCTTTGACGATAACGTGCCGGCCTCGCTGGAAAGGATCACGGTCACGTTCGATCAGCCCATGATGGACGAGAGCTGGTCCTGGACGAAAGGAGCTGGGACCTTCCCCGAGATCACGGGGAACCCATCCTACGACCGACGAAGAAAAACGTGCACGCTGCCCGTCACACTCGCCCCGGGCAAGGTGTACTGGGTCGGGGTCAACAGTCCGAGGCACAAGCTCTTTCAGACACCCAAGCGCGTCCCTGCTCAGCCCTACGTGATTCTCTTTGCCACCAAAGGAGCCGATGGGAAACCCACGCCGATACCGGAAGACCTGCTCGCCGACGCCCGCGAGATCAACGCGCGAGCCTGCGCGATCACCTCGACTTCGCCGGCCGACGAGCCGCTCAAGCTCAATCCCGTACCCTGGGCCGACGGCGAGGTCCTTCAACTCGACATGAAACTCCAGACCGGCCTGGACATCGGCACGTTCATCTGTACGGCGGACAAGGCCAGGGTCGATAAGCGCGATGTATGGCGATTCCAGATCCGCCGGTACATCATCTCAGGCTTGACCCGGGGAAGCAGCAGCGTGGACGTTGATCGAGAGACGTTCCGGCCAATCAGAAGCCGGTTCATCCACTCGCTGCTCGGCGACGTCGAGGCCATTTACCGGGCCGAGCACGCGGAGACGACGACGAAGGTTCCGGGCAAAGAAGCCAAGAAGAGGAAGATCGACCTGACCGGCGTCGTCTACGACAATGAGCAGGGGGTGCACCTCTTCCGGCGGCTGCCCCTGGCGGTGGGGTACAAAGTGAACTTGCCCATCTGTGTGCCCTTCGGGGCGGGACGCATCGACATCGAGTTGGAGGTGACGGCCAAGGAGAAGGTCAAAGTCCCGGCCGGTGAGTTCGAGTGCTACAGAGCCGAGCTCAATATCGGCCAGACGTTCTGGTATTCCACGGATCCGAGATGCTACCTGGTCAAGTTCGACGTGCCGGGCACCATCGCGGAACTGGCCGAGATCGGCCATCGCAAGCCCGGAGAACCTAGCAGGTACTACGACAAGGACACCGGCATCTCCCTGGAAGCCCCCGCTGGCTGGTTCTTTTATAAGCACACCTCCGACGATGAGAAGTGCGAAACCACGGTGCACATTCTCGATCCAGAGGCAAGAGCATTCAGTCAACTGGCGGTGGAGCCGCTCGAAAAGCTTGAGACCAAGGAGAAAGCCTCCCCCCGCGCGTGGGCCGAGAGCGGGATTTCGGAGCGCCAGAAGTACCTCAAGGGTCTCAAGGTCCGCGACGACAGTTGGACCGAGCGAAGAGTGGCCGGCCAGCCGGCTATGAGTTGTGTCGCGGACTACGTTAAGGGCGAGCAGAAGATGGTGGCGTACGGTACCTGGGTGCTCGGCAAGGCGGCCGGGACGACGTTCGTCGCCCTGATCGAACGCGATCAGCTTGAGGATTTCCGAAAGACGTTCGACGCGATCATCGCCAGCTATAAGGCCAAGTGATGGTGAGAGCGAAGTACCGCGGTCCTGGAGCGGGCCATGGCCAGGGGGCATGGCCCGTGCTGCTGTTGCTGCTGGTCGCGGTCGTGGTGCCGACGGCGTGCGTGCTGTGGTTCATGACCGAGGCCATGCGCAACGAGCGTCTGGCCATCCGCCAGAAACTCACGGAGGCGTACCGCGGCCAACTGCTTGCCGTGCAAAGCCAACTTCAGACCCACTGGGAGGACCGGGCCGCCGCACTGGCCGGGGTTGACCTCGATGCCGGCGCCGGTGAGGCCTTCGCGGACCTGGTGGGAGAGGGACTGTGCGACAGCGTCATCATCTACGACCGTTCGGGCCGGGTTCGCTATCCGGTTGACGTTCAGACTGAACCCGACGGACAAGCGCCCGAGACAGCCGAGTGGATACACGCTCGCCGGTTGGAGTACGAAGAGAACGACGCGGGCGCCGCCGCTGCTTCGTATGCGACGATTGCCGAGCAAGCGGCGGACGTCAACTTGGCCGCCCGCGCGCTTCAGGCACGGGCCCGCTGCCTGGGCAAGACCGGGCGTACCGGGGCGGCGATCGACATCCTTGCCCGCACCCTGGCCGATGACAAGTACCGCAATGCCAGGACCCCTGACGGACACCTGATCGCCCCCGGCGCCCAGTTATATGCGATACGGTTGATGCACGTGACGGGCGATGTCGAGCATCCGGATTATCACAGCACGTTGGCATCGCTCGTGCAGCGGTTGACGGGGTACGAGGATCCCACTCTGCCGTCGAGTCAGCGGCGCTTCCTCATGCACCAGGTGCAGACGGTCGTACCCGACTGCCCGCCGCTGCCCACGCTTGTCGCCGAGGATCTGGCTGCCGACTACCTGGAGTCCCACCCGCCGGGGCCGGCGGTGCCTGATTCCTCCCCCCCGTTGCCGGCCGATCCCCTGTTGGCAGGGACGACAGACAAGGAGGGGCCCTGCTTGCGTCCAAGCCGGCTGCCCAGCGTGTGGCAGTTGGTGTCACCCGGCCGGAGGCTCGTGGCCCTGTTCACCCAGGACCGGATCGCGGCGGAGGCGCAATCACTGGCCCAGACGCACGTTTCACTGGCCGACGTGAGCGTCAAGCTGGTGCCCCGCACGGCAAGAGCGCGCCGGCGCCCACCGCTTATCGTCGTTTCCGCCGGTGAGTACCTGCTGGACTGGGAGTTGGCCCTTTACGTCGAGGGGGCGGATCCGCTGTCTGAGGCGGCGGACAAGCGGATTGTCATTCACCTGTGGACGGGCATCCTCGTCATCGTCGTCATTACTGCCCTCGCCCTCCTGGTGGCCCGCTACGTAAGTCGGCAGATGAAGCTCACCCGCCTCAAGAACGATCTCATTGCGACCGTATCGCACGAACTCAAGACGCCCCTGGCGTCCATGCGGGCGCTGGTGGATACATTGATCGAAGGGCGCTATCGCGACCGACACCAGGTCGATGACTACCTGCAGCTCATCGCGAGAGAGAACACCCGCCTGAGCCGGCTGATCGACAACTTCCTGACCTTCTCCCGCATGGAACGAAACAAGCGGACCTTTGAATTCGCGGACCTCCGCGTCGAGGAGACGGTGAACGCCGCCGTCGAAGCGGTGCGCGAGCGGTTCACCTCGGCCGGTTGCCGGCTGGACGTCGAGCTGTCGGACGATCTGCCGGCGATCACCGGCGATAGGGACGCCCTGATCACGGTGATCCTCAACCTTCTGGACAACGCACACAAGTATTCCGAGGATGACCGGCACGTTATTCTTCGGGCCTATGCCGCCGATGCGCACGTCTGCCTGGAGGTGGAAGACAACGGCATCGGCCTGTCGCGCCGGGCCACGAAACGCATCTTCGACCGTTTCTACCAGGTGGATCAGAGCCTGTCGCGGCCGGCGGGCGGCTGTGGCCTGGGACTGAGCATCGTCAGGTTCATCGTCCAGGCCCACGGCGGTACGATTTCCGTGACCAGCCAGCCGGGCAAAGGCAGCACGTTCACGGTGCGGCTGCCGGTTGGCCCGAACGATGAATGATGAACGCGGGATGATGAATAATGCCGGATGAGACCGTTCTCATTGTCGAAGACGATCCCACGCTCCTGCGTGTGCTGAAGGACAACTTCGAGTTCAAGGACTACTCCGTCCAGACGGCGGTCGATGGCGAGAAGGGATTGCAGGCTGCGCTCAATGGCAGGCCGGATTTGATCATCCTGGACATCATGCTGCCCCGGATCAACGGGTACGAGGTATGCCGCCTGATCCGCAAGGAGGGGCGCCACGTGCCGATCATCATGCTCACCGCGAAAGGTCAGGAGTCGGACATCGTCCTGGGTCTGAACCTCGGGGCCGACGACTACGTCACCAAGCCGTTCAGCATCAGGGAGTTGCTCGCGCGGGCCAACGCCTTGCTGCGTCGCCAGCGGCAGGACGAGGGCCGGGTTTACCGGTTCGGGAACTGTGAACTGAACCTGGCCTCACACCGGCTTCTGCGAGACGGGCAGGAGATCCCGAGCACGCCGAAGGAATTCAGCCTGCTTGCGCTCCTCGTCACCCGCCCCGGGCGAGCGTTTACCCGCGACGAGATCCTGAGCTCCGTGTGGGGCGACGACGTCCTGGTCACCTCGCGAAGCGTCGATCGCTGCATCAATACGCTACGCAACAAGATCGAGCCCGATCCACGCCGTCCGACGTTCATCAGGACCGTCCGGGAGATCGGCTACCGGTTGGAGATGCCCGAAGCTCGGCCAGAGGCGTAGCGGCCGATTGCCGGGTCCGCCATCCTGGCGGCCGCGAAGATCGTTCGAGTGGCTGCCCCACGTCCTTATGCGTGGCTGGCGTCCGGCTCAGTAGCGGTCGAGCCGATGGGTATAGGGCAGGGGCAGTTCCGGGGTGCCCCCGCCGGGGAACCACTTCTTCACGACGGGCTCGTAGCCTGAAGGCAGCGCATGTCCCATCTGCTCGGCGTCCTTGAAGGAGAAGAACCCGGTTATCAGTTGCAGTAGCATCCGGTTCTCGGGATACATCTCACCGGCGATCAGCGCTTCCAGCGCGTCCGGCTCCGCCCTGCCGGCCCGCCGTTCGAGTTCGCCGGCCAACGACACGAGCAGATGACGGCGGTTGCAGATCAGGCCCATGCCGTCGCCGTCGAATGGATAGGTAAGCCTCACCTGGGCGTCGAGCCGCCGCAAGACCAGGCCCGTAAGCGAGTCCGGGGTGTCATGAAAGGTCACCTTCTCCATTCTTCTGTTGATGGCAACGCGGACGACCTCGTGGATCAGGGCCTCGGTCGCGTCGAAATCCCTGCCGACGAGTTCGGTGACGGAGAGGGGATGACGTTGTCCGAACGAGTCCACGGTATGAATCACGTATCCGAGGAACGTCCCGTCCTTCCGGAGCACCTTGCCGACCTCTCCCGCGTGCCAATCTTCTGCCCCGCGAGGTCCGGCGAAGAACCTGGCCTCCCTGGCGACGCTGCAGGGGCGAGTGGCGTGGGCCTGGTTGAACAGCCCGCAGACGTGTTCTTTGTCCGTGCCGATCATGGGCCGAAGCTCGGTCCCATTCATCAGGCGTGCTCTTTCTCCAGCGTGTACGGGTAGCACGAGTTCGCTATGCACCATGCAAGGGGCGAATCCGTAGCTCGGATAGAGCCCGCGCACACCGAAAAGGAACAGGGCATCGACACGCTTGGACGCCCGTTCGATCGCCTTGCGGATCAGCCTGGACATATAACCCTTCCGGCGATGGGCCGGCGGCGTCGCCACCCCGCCGTATCCTTCAACCGGAACCGCGGTCTGGCCGAATCGTTGCTGGAATCGATTCCGGACGAGATAGCTGACCGGTTGCTCGACCCCCTTCGCGCAGAGTCGGCACAGCGTCGCCGGCCCCTTGCTCTCCCCCCAGATCCGCGCGAGACCGGGGGCCAGCTCAACGAAGGAACCCTCTCGCGTCTCGGTATAGCGCAAGTGGTCTTCCAGGTCTTCTTCGTATGAGAACTGCATATCCGTTTGCCTGATCCGAGTGCGTCGCCTGTTTAGCCGCGACCCGCAGGGGAGCGCGCCAGCCGCTGCACCCGGTATCCGAAGCCGCAAGCGGCCGGTTTCACCGTCATTTGGGCGGCGGGACGTTGAACGGCCGCTCGCGCTTGAGCTTGGGATTAAACTCTACGCCGAATCCGGGCTTGTCCGGGACGTCAAGATACCCGTTCACCGGCACCGGCTCATCGACGAACAGGGGCGAGAACATCGGCACGATCTTGTCCGCCTTGGGGGCCATCATCAGGAATTCCGCAAACGGCGTCACGTCGCTGGTGATGGCGAAGTGGTAGCTGTACACCGACGAGCCGTGCGGGACGACCAGCCGGCTTTTCGCCGACGCCATCGCCTTGATCTTGAGCAGTTCGGTCAGGCCGCCGCACCAGTTCACGTCCGGCTGGATGATGTCCACCCCCGTGTCGAGCAGGTTCTCGAAACCCCACCGCGTGTACTCGTGCTCGCCGGTGCTGATCAGGATGGGGTGGCTGCGCTGCTCGACGAGCTTGCGGTAGCCGGCGTAGTCATCCGGGGGCAAACACTCCTCGATCCATCGGAAGTTGTAGGGTTCGATCGCCTTGATCAGCTTGAGGGCGTAGGCGGGCGTGAGGGCCATCCAGCAATCCAGGGCGAGGGGGAAGTCGGACCCACAGGCCTCGCGCGTCCGGGCCGCCAGCTCGACGTTCTTGGCGAGTCCCCCCTCGGCGTGGGCGGGACCGTAGGGCAGCGGGATCTTGCCCGCCGCAAAGCCCATGTCTTGGGCCAGATCGGGCCGCGGCGTAGTCGCGTACATTGGCTGTGAATCGCGGACTTTCCCCCCGATCATCGCCCACACCGGCTCGCCGCGGAGCCTACCCAGCAGGTCCCACACCGCACAATCGACGCCGGATATCGCGTTGATCGTCAGCCCCTTGCGCCCATAGAACATCGAGGCGTTGTACATCTGGTCGAACATGATCTCCACGTTGCAGGCGAGCTGGCCGACGACGAACCGCTTGAAATGATGCTCAATCAGGTACGCAGCCGGCACGCCCCCGGTGGTGACGGCAAAGCCCACCGTGCCGTCATCGGCCTCGACCTCGACCATGACCGTACCGAGCACGCCGATGCCGAACGACTCGCGCGTCCGGGCGTACTGCGGGTACTTGCTCATGGGCGTGGCGATCACGGTGCTGGTGATCCAATGCCCGCTGGCCTGGGCGTGATAGTCGGCCCCCTGGTCCTCGCCAGCGACGACGTACGCCCGGAGATCAACGATTCTCTTCATGACGGTTCCTCGATCGACATCCTGCCGAAGCTGCGAAGGGTAGGGTCTCGCGGTCGGTGTCGCAAGGAGCACCCTGGTTCCGGTGATTCGCCGGGTCCGCGACAGAATCGGCCGGGCTCGCAGATGCGGCTACGGACCACTCGCCCGGGTCGTCGTGCAGGTGCCCCGTGCCTGCGGAGCCTTGGAAGTCGTGTCCGCCCTTGCCTTGGCCGGACGGCATTCCAGCGTGCGACTGGTCAGGTTGCCCGTGCCCTGGATGACCAGTCGATTCCGGTCAATGTGAACGGTGCCGTGCGCATTGCCGTTCGTGGGAGCCTCCACCAGACCTTCGAGCGTAACGTAATGGACACCGTTGCGGAAAGCGTACCCGCCCTTGTGGTCATGGCCGTTGAAGTAGGCAACGACGCAGCCCGCATCTTCAAGGATCCTGGCGATTTCCTGGTGATTCCAGGCCAGGAGGTCCGGGCGGGACGGCCCCTGGACCAGCGGATGATGGCCAAAGACGATCACACGCTGGTTCACCTTTGCCGCATGGGCGAGCCGGCTCTTGAGCCACCGCTTCTGCCGGTCGCCCACGGCGCCGTTGTAGGTCCTCGCGTCGGGATGGTCCCTCAGGTACGCCCGGGCGGCCTGGTAGTTCCGACTGTTTTCAGGCCACCCCATCACGCTGACATCCATCGTATCCAGCACGATAAACCGCCAATTGCCGTGGGTGAACTCGTAGTAGCCCTTCTGCAGGCCCAGTTTCTGCATCAGTTCGTTGCGCGGGACGGCCAGACAATGGTTTCCGATGACGTGGTGAAGCTTGGTTTTCACTTTCCGGCACACGGCCAGGACCTTGTCCAGGTCCTTGTGCGTCAACTGGTCGGTTTTGTTGCCGTCGATGATGTCCCCGAGCTGAATCGCGAAGGCGAGCGGTTGCCGGTTCCAGTCGGCCACGCACTTCTCGAACTTGTCGATCCCTTCGCGGTACCGTCTTTCACCCTGCGTGTCCTTGTCGGCGTACTGGATGTCGGCGACGATGCCGAAAGCCAGAACCGCCCCGTCTCCTTTTCCGCCTTCGCGTCCGGCAAGCTTGATGCGGCGGAACCACAGGCGGTTGCCGTAGTTCTGCAACCCGACAAAGCCGCCCGGCGACCGCTTGAGGATTTCGGGATGCGACTGGCCGTCGGCATCGACGATCGTCTCGCCGTTCAGCACCACGACGACGTGATGGCTTTCGGCAGTGATCCGCATGTAGTTCCACTGGCCGGCCGGCTTCGTCACCCGCCGCGCCGGGGGCGCAATCTTGTAGATCGAGCCGCAGTACTGCCCGGGCTTGAGGTTCTTGTGCTTGTCCGCGTAGTCGTCCAGGATCTGCACTTCCATGGCGACGGCGGACAGGTGCCCTTCCGCCGGGGCCCGCAGGAACACGCCGCTGTTGCCGCCCGGCTCCAGCTTGAACTCCAGCTCGATGATAAAGTCGGTATAGGTCCGCTTCGTGCCGAACCATCCTCCCTTGCCTCCCGGGCAGATCAGCACGCCGTCCTCGACTTGCCACGCATCGCCCGCCTTGGTCTCCCAGCCCGGGGCGGCATCGTCCGTCAGCACGTCTTGAAACTCCAGTGCCGCCGCGGGCCCGGGCCCGGGCATCAACATCGCGCCCGTTGTCAGGACAGCCCATGCATGAAACATCAATGACCTCCGCCGATTCAGGTACCTCGATCTTTGCCGGATGACGAGCCCGGCGCAAGTAAGGTATGGTCCCCTGATCAAGCCCGCAAGGAAACAGAGAGGCAGAACGGGGCAGGGGGCGTGAACGAGCCCATGAGGTGTGCGAAGCCGCAAGCGGCGGGATAATGTGCTCATGCAAGAAGTATCGTTTGGGCGCGATGCGAAGGGAACGCGTTTCGCTTGGCGAAGTCAGTCTCGAAAGATCTCGTAGGTGCGGGCATCACTCCACGCGGGGCGGCGGAGCTCGACGGTGATGACGCCGTCCGAATCGCAGCGGTACACTTCGCAGACCGCGTCCTTCTTGAACCGGTCGGTTGCTACGATGTCCTCGCGCGACATGGAGGCGGCCAGGGGTTTGGCGGGATCGTAGGGGAACAGGATGTCCGACCAGGCGCGGAATTCGCCGTCGGGCAAGCCGTCCGGCCCCACCGAGCTGCACTCGAGATACCGCAGGTGCCCGATGTTGTGGCAAGGATGGTACCAGGCGATCTTCTCGACCGGCGGTTCCCCCTTTCGCGGGATGGGAGTGCCGGCGGGAAAGATCGGGTCGAACGTCTCGGCCCGGCCGTGATCCTTGAGCCGGATGAGCCCGAAGTGCCGGGCGAACACGTCACGGTAGCTTACCCGGTCCGCGGCGCAGACGGCGGCACCCATGGCCACCGAGCTGAAGGGCTTGTCGGTGAGAATCACCTTACTCTTCGGGAACGCGTCGGATACCATGTCGGCGATGAGCGGCAGCTTCGACGATCCGCCGACGAGGTAGATGGTCAGTGCCGGCCCGGTCTTTACCCGGCGTTCCTTCTGGGCGCCGGATTCGATGATGCGCCGGAGCTTAGCGACGGCAGGGCGAATCAGCGGCCGGGCGCGCTCGAAGAACGCATCGACGGGGATCGTAACCGGCATGCCGCTGAGCCCGAAATCCTGCGGATTAAGAAACAGGCTCCTGACGATCCCGGTCGAGATGGTCTCCTTCTGGATCCGGGCCTGTCGGCGCAGGGCATGACGGGTCAGGGGACTGATCGCGCGGTCCGGCAGCTTGAGCCTTTCCAGGAACATCTCCAGGAGGAGGTTGTCGAAGTCGTCGCCGCCGAGGCGCTCGATACCGGCCGAGGCGAGGACGTGGAAGTCACTGCCGTCGATCCAGACGACCGAGGCGTCGAACGTGCCGCCGCCCAGGTCGAATACCGCGACCGCCGACGGCCGGCCCGACTTCTTCGTGCCCCTCCCGGCGGTCAGGCAATCAGCCAGCTCGATGGCCGAGGCGGTCGGCTCGTTCAGCGTGTCAATCACCTCGAAACCGGCATCGAGGAAACACTTTCTCGTGATGTGGCGCTGGGCCCCATTGGCGTTGGCTGGCCAGGTGACGACCGTTTCGAGCGGCTCGGCGGCGCTGAGCGACTGGGATCGCCGGATCGAGTCGGCCAGGGCACGCAGGAAACCGGTCAACAGCCCCGCGAGATCATCAGACGACTCGACCTGCCCGGACCCAGGGTCACCCCCGGCGCCAGTCTCGGCGTGACCGGCCAGGCTCCGGCCTTCGGCATAGTCTCGGAGCCGGCGCTTCAGAGAGGAGATGAAGACGTGGCCGCTGGTCGGGCCCAGTTGCGTGAACCGCCGGTCGGCCTCGATCCCGAACCACCGCTGCTGCGATGCCTTCTCGGTCAGGATCGCCGAGGGGAAAACCTCCTGGACGATCTTGCCTGCGCCCGTCTTGGCCTCATGAAGAACGACCGAGAACAGGCCACGGTCGTGAATGACGCCAATGCTGTTGGTCGTTCCGAAGTCGATCCCCAACCGGGCCATGGTCTCACCTCCGGTTGACCTTGACCTTGGCGGGCACGAGCACCTTGCCGCGGGCGGAGCGGAATCCGGGCTGGAGCGACTCGGCCACCGCACCGTCGGCCAGATCAGGCCGGCACGTCTCACCCACCGCCAGATGAATCAAGGGATCGAACTTCTCGCCGACCCTGGCCTCGAATGCGGTAGCACCGGCAAGCGTGAGCACGTGGTCGAGGGTCCGGGACCCTCGCTGGCAGAACTCGCTGTCCGCCGCCTCCGCCGGCGCACCATGGTCCGTGCGTTGGACCAGCTCATTGCGGAGATCGATGAGCGGGGGGAGCATTTCACTGAGTTGCTGGTCCACGACCTCGGCCACCAGTCGCTGGAAGGTCGCGGTGGCCCGGTCGAGCGGCGCGGTCCGCACAACCGCTCTGCCCCGGCCGCTCTGGACGCTGGCCAACTCGGTGTAGGTTTCCAGGGCCGCGTTCATCTGCTGGTTCAGCGTCTCAATGGCTGCGGTCACGTCGGCTTCGGCCCGGGCCAGGACCTCGGACGGCGATAGCTGCTCCTGTGCCTGCCTGGTTCTGGGGCGGGATGATGTCTTGCGAGTCGTTTTCCCCGACGGCGGGGCAGTCTTGGCGGCGACTTGCTTTGCCGGCGTTGCCCGCTTTGTGGCTGCCGCCCGTTGTTTCGTGCCCGTTGTCCGTGCGGCGTTTTTCCCGGCGGACGGAGCGGGGCCGGCTTTCGATCCGGACTTGCGCGTCTGCTTGCTCGAGGCCAGTGGTTTGCCCGGTGCGGGCGTTGCCTTGCGAGGCATGGTCCTGCCTCCCATCAGGTTGAAGGTGGGCGAGGCCCACCCTGGGGGATTGGTCGCTTTTCCAGTGGCCTCGTCCAACGGTGGCGGTCACGCCGACCACTTGCCGGGGCCAGCGGCGGCCTATTATACGCTGTCCGGGGCGCGGACGAAAGCTCTCTTCGTGATCAGGCTTTTCGTCGGGTCCATGACACTTTGGGCGGCTCGTCGGAAAGCGCCGCCCCCCAGGTGTTT
>CAZOIA010000080.1:0-23629 GCA_964579675.1 uncultured Planctomycetales bacterium
GCCGGGCGTGAACCGCATCAGAGCCGTCAGCCTTTTCGACGAAACCGACCCGATCGATGTCTTTTCCTCACGCGCACGTCACGCGGCCTTCAGGTAAATCCACCTTCTCGATGCCGCCCTCTCCGCGGTCTCTCGACCGGGACGCAACCGTCAGGTTCAGTACCGCGGGTGATCGACGGTTCCCTCATCGCTCAGCAGGACGTGGAGGTCGGGGCGGCGGAGCAGGTCGGCGACGGACACGGGTGAGCCGTCGAGAGTCATGTAGCCCTTGACCAGTCGGATACCGTGGCTGTAGTCCACGTAGGAATCGACGTGGCCCAGGTAAAGGGGTTGAATCGGCACGCCGCTGAGCTGGTGCCAGCCGTAGATCGCTACCCTGTTGGGATGGGTGATGAGCTGGGGGGTGACGACCACGTCCTTCTTGATGCCGCCGACAAGCAGACCGAGGGGGTTACCGGCCCGCTGGCCTTCGATGGTGAGGTGGTGCTGATAAAAAACGGACACGAGGGTGATGTTCGTGGTGCCGGGGTCGATCGGGGAGGGTGCCAGTTTGACGGCCGCCTGGCTGTAGATGTCGTCCACCATCTTACGGGTGGGCAGGACGCACTCGAAGCGGTCGGCGATGGCCTGGGCGGTGGCAGGGGTCATGGGCATGCGTACGAAGTCGGCGTCGGACCCGATGCAGAGATAGTCGGGCATGACCTCGTAGGTGGCGTTGTGCGTCGTGCCGCCGATGGTAGCGCTCACGTTGATCGGGACGAAGCTGCGGAGGAAGTCGGGGATGTTGCCGGCGGTGATCTCTTCGAGGATGCGGGCCTCGCGCTGGTAGAGGGCCAGGTCCAAGACATCGGTGATGAACTCGCTGCCGCTCATCGCTTCGGGCGGCCGCGGCGGTATGGGGTCGCTCGGACCGATGGACCCCGCGCACCCCGGGGGCGCCGGCAGATCGGGGCCGCTCATGCAGGCCTGGAAGACGAAGAAGTCGCTCTGGTCCACGTCGTTGTCACCGTCGAGTCTGGCGTCGAGGCAATCAGGGTTGGACTGGGGAACGAAAGGGCCGGTCAGGCACACCTGGAAGTGCCCGAAGTCCTCCATGTCCACGTCCCCGTCGCCGTCGAAGTCGGGGTGCGCGGTCTCGGGCTGGGTGGTGAACTGCCAGACGTCTCCGGTTGTGGTCCCGGCGTCGTTGACCTCGTCGATGCGCCAGTAGCAGGTGAGGTCGGCGCTAAGTGGGCCGGGATCGAACGTGGTGTCGGTCTGGGTGCCGCGGTAGATGCCGGGGCTGGTGGTGCCGACCTGGACGCGATGAGAGGTTGCATCGCTGCCGGCAGTCCAGGTCAGTTGAGCGCTGATGCTGACGTTGGCGGCGAGGTTTTCGGGCTCCGGTGCGGTTGCCTTGCCGGGGGGCGGACTGGGCAGGTCGGCGGAGAAGTTGTCGGCCCGGGTACCGTGCATGTTGCTGTTGGTGGTGAAGCGCTCATGATAGCCGATGCCGAAGTAGCCTCGCGCGAACGTGGTATCGGTCACGTTGGCGATCTCGGTTCCGTCCACGCAGTACCGGATACCGGTGTCCCGGCACTCGATGCGGAACCGGCGCCAGGCGGTGGATGGAAGAACATAGGGGTCGGCCTCGCGGAAGTCGGTAAGAGTGCCGTTGACGTACTTGCCGGCTCGGATTCTCCCGCTGTCCGAGTCGCAGGTCAGGGCGTAACAGTCTCCGCCCCCGAAGCTGGCCAGGCCAAACGCTCCGGTCCCGCTGTCGCGGGCGAAGATGCCATAGCGTTCATAGCCGTCGCCGGCGAGGTCGGGGCGATATTCGCAGTAGACGTCCGCCTGGACCACACAGTCGGCATCACCGAAGTCGCCGCGGCGGACGGTCTCCACGCCGCCGGCAGGGTCGGCCACTTTGATAACGTACCCGTCGCCGCCGGGTGAGGCAGGGGAGAAGGCGACCACATCGTTGTAAGTGAACTTGTCGTCCCAGCCGGCAAGCCGCCCGGACGCAGCCAACGAGTCCGCAAACGGGAACGTCGTCGAGGTATCCTCTTTCACCAGCAGGACGGCGTTGGCGACGGCCCGTTCGCTCCCATCGGAGGGATCGTTGCGCACGGTGCCGTCGACCCACATGGTGGTCGATCCGCCGCCGTCGAGGTTGACCCCCTCGGTCGCGCTGAGGGTATTGATGAGGAAGTCGGCCATTTCGGCGAAGGACATGCCGATGCTGGCGCTGGATCGCCCGTCGATCGCGATGAGGAACAAATGAGTCTCGTTCGAGGCGAGCACTGTCCGGGGGTGACGGCTGTTGACGAACGAGCTGCTGTACTGGGACCAGTTGCTGGTGTAGGCGGCCCCATTCTTGACCAGGTAGCCGATGCCGGTAATGGCCATGTCGGCGTTGTTGTAGTTGCTGGCGGTCGTGTCTATGAAGACGCTTAGCCGGTCCCCGACGCTGGTATTAGCCAGGAAGATGCTCTCCGGAGAACCGCGAACGGA
Organism: uncultured Planctomycetales bacterium; assembly: GCA_964579675.1. Lineage (GTDB taxonomy): Bacteria > Planctomycetota > Phycisphaerae > UBA1845 > PWPN01 > CAZOIA01. Next base: position 2,494 of record CAZOIA010000080.1, read on the forward strand.
AAGGACCATCCCGCCGGCGGGGATTGCGTTGTTGACGGATGCCGGCCCGGTCTTGATGGCGCTCACGACGCCGGAGACCGCCTTGTCGCCTCGCATGGGATAGCTGACCTGGCTTAGGATCACCTCGACGCCTTCGAGGGTGGTCGTGCTGGTCGGGGCCCACTGGGGGGTGTACGCGACGGCGGTGTCGGTGACCCGCGTCTTGTTGTACCGGTGGAGGGTGGTCGTGGTTCCGTTGGCGAACGTGACGGTTCCGTTGGCATGGCCGATGTCCTCGACGATGACCGGCCGTCGCGTGGGTCCGAACAGAAACGTGTCGTAAGAGCCGGTGGGCGGCTCCAGGATCTCACCGTCGGAGGCGGCCGTCCCGGTAATGATCGGGGCTGAGTCGAAAAAGGAGGCATTGACCGCCGCGAGAGCATCGTGGTCCGGCGGGTCGTCATATAGGCCGGCGATGGTGCTGACGGTCTGGCGGCTGGAGAAATCCCGTCGCTTCTCCGGCCAGCCGACCTTGAGTTTGCACTCGGCCCGGAGCCGATCGACCGTAACCACATGGGCCTTCACGGGCCCGGATAGCTCGTGCAGGGTGTAGGTGACGCCGGGGGCGACCTCCTCGGCCCAACTGCTGCTTGTGGTGCTCAGCGAGATGATGGAGAGCAGAGCGGCAAACGCACGGAAAGGTGTCATCATGTTCTCCTGCCGGTTGGCGGGACGGAGGTCAGCCGGGTCGCCGCCTCCTCACCGCCGGGCAAGGACAGCAGGACGGGGCCCAGATTCTTCAGCCGGAGCCGGCGGCGCTCGGCCGCGCGAGTGCTGCGGGCCGGGGCGGGCCCTTCCCCTGACTGAGCCGGCGCGCCGAACAACGAGCTGTAAGCGAACAGGCAGAACCCGTCGCCCCAAGACCAGGCTGCTTGCACCTGTTCGATCGAATCCGCGTCATCCTTGTGCTTGAACAGGCCGAGCCCCGGCACGATCGACTTGCCGTGGCTGTGGCTGCGCCAATCCTCGGCCATCCGCGTAAAGTTCTCCATGCTCGCGGTGTAGATCATCGGAAACGCCAGATCGATCAGGTCGTCGGCCATCCACCTTTCTCCGTCCTGGAACAGCTTCGTGCGTACCAGGGTGCGATTGCCGAAGACGGCGGCCGACAGTCTCGCCCCCGGACTCACTTCCCGCATCATTCCGCGAACGTCGGCCACGAGCTGCGTCACCGCCTCGCGTCGCCAGTCGTCCCAGGCCTGCGGATCACCGGCCGGCGTCTGTCCGGTGGCCTCATTGAACAGGCGGAGCGTTTCCTCATCGTGCGGGTAATCAGCCCCCGCCTCGCTGCCGTGGGTCACGAAACGGATGTAGTCCATGTGGAGCCCGTCCAGGTCGTACCTCGTGCACAGTTCCCTGAATACGGCGGTTAGATAGTCGCGGACCTCCGGCAAACACGGGTTGAGGATGACGTAATGAGCAGTCAGCGGCTGGCGGCGGCCCTGCTGATCCATCAGGAACCACTCGGGATGCGTGTGATACAACTGCCGGCGGCTCTGGGGCGGCTTCTTGCCTCGCCAGGCCGGCATCACGTTGACCCAGGCATGCAATTCCATGTCGCGATCATGGGCCTCCTCGATCGCCACGGCGAGCGGATCAAAGCCCGGATCCTTGTGGCCGAACTCCTCGGCCCACGGCTCCATACTCGACGGATAGAAGACCGTGCCGTTGCCGCGCACCTGAAGCAGGATCGTGTTGAGCCCCACACTCTCGCAGTTGGCCACGACCTGCCTGACGTCTTCCGGCGTCCGATAATCCCAGCGGGTGACCCACATGGCACGAGTCGGCCCCACCCGACCCAGCCCGGCCTCCTTCCCGCATCCACCCGCCCATACCAGCACAGAGAGGATTGGGACCATCCGGGCGAATGTCTGCACCCACCTCGGCACGCCTGACATCTGTTGGCTCCGCATCACCATCATCCTAATGCAATGTAGAACACGTCCTATAAACGCGCAGTCAGCCCATCCAATTGTGCCCGATCCTCGGCCCCGGTTCAAGGGTGACCGTTGGTGCATTGCATTTGCCTCCACTGCCGGCGAAAACATGCGTGGATAGCGGGCGTTGACGCCGACCACCTTTGAACACGTGGGCCACCCGTCCGTGGCCGGTGTCGCCTTGACTCCTGCACCTTGCCCCAGGGAGTTGGTATGTCTATAGTGTCCCCCCAACTGCCGACGCTGCAGAGACCCCGACCTGGGAGTGGTATGAATGGATACGCTGGCCCAAGCCGTTTCTGGACACTTCACACTTTGGGACTGGGCCGTCCTGGTCGGCTACCTGGTGGTGACGACCGTGCTCGGCGGCGCCCTCGCCGGCAAGCAGGCCACCATCCGCGACTTCTTCCTCGGCGGGCGGAAGCTGCCCTGGTATGCGGTCTCCGGCTCCATCATCGCCACCGAGATCAGCGCCCTGACGTTCATCAGTGTGCCTTATGTGGTGTTCAAGCCTGATGGCAACTTCACCTACCTGCAGCTCGGCGTGTTCGGTTCGTTCTTTGCCCGCATCATCGTGGGCTATGTTCTCGTACCCGCCTACTACAAGCGCGAGATCTACAGTCCGTACGACTATATGGGCAACCAGCTCGGGGGGAGCGTTCGCTCGGTGACGACGGCGTTGTTCGCCCTGGGCGGAATGCTCGCCCAATCGGCGCGGGTTTACCTGACCGCCGTCGTTCTGCAACTGATCCTGAGCAAGCAGTTGGCGGGCCTGTCCGCGTCTACCGGCATCAGCCCCATGACCTGGTCAATCTGGATCATCGGGGCGGTTGCGATCGCATGGACGGTCATGGGCGGTATTACGACGGTTATCTGGACGGACGTCATACTGTTCATGGTGTTTCTGTCGGGTGCGTTCATCGCGTTGGGGGTGATCGCTGCCGAATTGCCGGGCGGACTGGGCGAAATCCTCAGCGTCGGGTACGAGGCCGGCAAATTCCAGTTCTTCGACTTTGATCCCAGCCCACTGAAAGCCTACACCATCTGGACTGCGGTCATCGCCAGCACCTGGGGCGGACTCGGCGCTTACGGCACCGATCAGCTACTGGCCCAGCGGATGTTCTGCTGCAAAGGCCCGAGACAGGCCCGGGCCGCCATCATCGCCAGCACACTCGGCCAGATCATCACGTTCACCGTGATGCTGGTGGGCGTCGGCTTGTACGTTTTCTATCAGCGGCATCCGCTCGCGGGCGAGGCCCTGACAGCATACAACGAGAAGGGCGACCGGATCTTCCCGATCTTCATCTTGAGCGTGATCCCGACCGGGCTGACGGGCCTGATCATCGCCGGCGTGTTCGCGGCGGCCATCTCGAGCCTCGATTCAATCCTCGCCGCTCTGTCACAAACCGTGATGTCGGCGTTCTATCTGCCCTGGCGCAAGCGAAGGCTTCAGCGGGCGGGAGCACCGGCGGCCGTCGAGAGCAGCGAAGACCGGCGCACCGTCCTGGTCTCCCGGATCTTCGTCGTCTTCTGGGGCATCGTCCTGTGTCTGATGGCCCAACTGGCGGCGGTCGCCTCGGAGTACTACCCGTCGATTCTCGATCTCGGCCTGGCGATGGCCGGTTACGCCGGCGGGGCACTGCTGGCGGGGTTCCTGCTGGCCTTTCTGAAGCTCGGCATCGACGGCCGGGGATACTGCTGGTCGGCGCCGTTGTCGGTCTTCGTAGTGTTCGCCATGGTCTGGCATCAACCATGGACACACGCGGTCTGCTGGGGCGGCGGTGGTGCTCTACTGGCGACCTGGATATGGGCACTTCTGAAGGATTCACCCACGACGCCTCAAGACTGGGGTAAAACCGGGTTCCTGGTGACTGGAATCGCCTTAATGCTCCTGGTTAGCTACTTCGGTTACTGGCTGGCCCCACCCCCGCCCGGCAAGCTCCTGTTCGACGCCTCCGCCGAATACGCGGATTACCTCGACAACGGTACATTGCCGGAGGAGTTGCGAAAACGCTTCATCGAACACGAAGATCACGACCTTTACGTGTCCCCCCAGGCCGAGCTATCCACCGCCGAGAAGGGGCGACGTTGGCTGATCCATGAAAAGCAGAAGAAGACGATTTACACGGTTCTCAAGGAGGAAGACAAGCTCAAGTCTTACAAGGGCTGGTGGCTGTTCCGCATACCCTCGGACTATGTGGGTATTCTTGACAACGGCACCAACTCGGACGCGCTGCGAGAGCAGTTCGCCAGTCATGGCGTGCGGCTCTCACCGGGAGCCGCGATTTCGGCCAGCAAAAAAGGAAAGGAGTGGTTGATCATCGATGAGGACGCGAACGGAGAGGCAAGTTGGTACGCGGTATCGCAGGCCGAAGCAGGGACCTCGCTCGACGTGTACACCGGCGAACCGACCTTCTTGACGGTCGCCTGGCCCTGGTACGCTCCGGTCGGCTGCACCGTAGCGTTCGTGTTCGGCTTCCTGCTGGCCCGCCGCAAGCAAGAACCCGCAACGACAAACAGCGACTGAGCGGTCAGAGGTCTCCGAGACTGCCCGCCCCGAATGCTCCATATCCACCAAAAGAACGGGCGCTGATCCGAGATCAGCGCCCGAAGTGAACGCCTGGAAAGCAGATGGCCGATTCCTGCCCGCAGCCCGGGCGATCAGAACGGCGGGTCGTCGCAGGTCAGGTCCGGCAACGAGATTCCCGGACCGGTCGCGCAGCGCTCGAAGATCCCGTAGTCGTCCTGAGAAACCGCCTGGTCCGGCTCGTCATTCGCACCGGTCACGTCCATGCACCGGCAGTCGATCGGCAAAGTGTCGAAGAGCGGATTGGGAGCGGGCAGCCCCGTAAGACAGGACTGGAAGACCCCGAAATCGTGCTGATCGACATCCCCGTCGTCATCGACGTCAAACACCGGATCGTGTACGCACTGACAAGCTGGATCATTGTCGCAATCCGGGTCCGCGCAATCGATCAAACCGTCGCCGTCGTCGTCGATCCCGTTGTCACAGATCTCGCCTCCGCAGGCAGGATCATCCCAGCAGTCCGGATCGTCGCAATCGACCAGCGTGTTGCCGTCGTCGTCAACGCCGTTGGTGCAGTTCTCGGGCGCGCACGGCCAAGGCGCCGGGGCACAGTCGGGGTCCTCCCCGTCGATCAGCCCGTCGTCGTCGTCGTCGATGCCGTTGTGGCAATACTCGACGGTAGCGCATGGGGGCTCGCGGTCGCAGTCGGGATCGGCACAATCCACCAGCTCGTCACCATCGTCGTCGATCTCGTTGTCACAGATCTCCACCACGCCGTCGGGGGGCAGCACGTCAATCTCCTTGACAATAGAGGCCTCGAACGAGCGCCTGAACCCGTCGCCATCCGGCGGGTCCACATCGTGCGGGTCGATGCCGGAACATCCGATCGGGCCCAGCCACTGATCCCAGTTCACCGTCTGCGTATTCGACACGGGCCAGAACACGAAGCGGATACTCGTGACGTTGCTGGCCAGCCTCAGGCCGCTGGTGTCAGAGACGCGAGTCAGCGTCGCGCCGATCATGGCGACTTGGCTCCCGTCGTTGACGTTCGGGAACCAGCCGTCACCGGGACTGGCGCACACGATGTCGCCGCTGACGACCCGGTCAATCAGCTTGGTGAACAGCCGCTCCTTGGCGTCGGGATTCGTATCCCGGGAAATGTAGACGTCGTAGCGCTGCCACACTCGCCCGTTAGGAAAGCAGTCCGTGTTCTGCACGAAAACCCGGATCTCGCCGATGTCGGTCGGTGCAGGCAGGTCAAACTGGAAGACGCCGCTCGGCAACAGCCAATCCGAGAGCACCGAATCGACAATGCCACCGACAAGGCCGTCGGCGAGCCTGGCCCCCGTCTCATCCACGCCGATCCCGCCATAGAAACCGCTGTGCCCGGCGTTAGGACTGTTGAGCGGCGAGGGCGTGCACAGCGCACTGGCGGGCATGTTGTCCACCGGGACATACCCATTGGTAGTGTTCGGCCAGCCCGCCGCCAGATCGACGTTCCTCAGCGGCACGACTCCGTTGATCAGATCCGTGGCGGAAATCTGAATGGTCGGGTACGAGGGCAACGTCGTAACATCCCCCTCCCCGTATTCCCAGGTGTAGGTGGGCTGCGCGTCGGCAGCGGTGCCGAGACACAAGGCCAGCCCCACGGCAGCCAGCATACAAGATGTTCTAGCCTTCATGATCTTTCCTCCTTACCTTGTTCAAGCGGGGTTATCCGCCCTATTCCCTCTCGTCGCGACTCTATCATGCGCGGGCCGGCACAGCCCGCCCGCGGTGACTACCACCAGTGCAAGTCCAAGCCGCCTTGCAGAAGCAGCGCCGACTTGGCCAAGTCCTGGAACTGAGCATCGCTCCGCAACTCCACCGGGAACCGGTGGGCACCGTGCCACTCCACATGACCGTCCCCGTAGCCGACGTTCTGGCCTATGAGTTGGGGTCGGTTACCCTCGACATAGGGTGTGTAATCGGGGCCGTGATTGACCCGCCACTGCGTACCTCCGGTCCAGAGCGATACCGCATCAGCCATCATGACGTGCCGGGCATCAGGATCCTTGGTCACGTAGAACCTGCGCTTGTAGGGCACGTCAGCGGTGGTCGTCTCGCCGGTTGAGCCGCCCCGGGGCTTGGCCGGGTCGTTGGTGGCATCGCCGGTGTTCAGTCGGCCGTAATAAAAGTACGTGATGTGGAGATAGGGCTCGGGATTGCCCAGGCCGCCGGCCGGCTCTTCGCGATCGATGTCAACTGAACCTCGGTCCTTCTCACTGACGCTCGGGCAGTAGAACACTTCGTGGGCCTTGACCCCGGAACGCATGCCAATGTACCTGCCGACCGTGCGATGCACGCCACTGGGCCAGGCCCCGATGACGTTGCCCCCGGTGTTGTGGACATCGGAGCCCGGGACGCCGACCCGCGCCTGATGGGGAAACACCTTGTGACTATGTTGGTAGGTGAGCAACGCAACATCGATCTGGTGGAGGTTGCTGGCACAGGCGCTTCGCCGGGCCTGCCGGCGGGCCTTGGCCAGACTGGGCAGAAGGATGGCCACCAGAAGAGCGATGATCGCCACAACGACCAATAACTCGATGAGCGTGAACCCGCCCCATCGCTCAGCGCTTCTCGGGGGTCTGAACCGGCCCTGGCCCATACGCTTTCCTTATGCAGTCCAGCCCTTCCCCCACGCCCTCGCCGCCACCGCGTGGTGGACCACGCCCGCAGGAAGCCGCAAGCCCACCCCCGAGTTGCCCAGATGAGAACTGAGCTGGAATTCGCTCCCCGCGTCGCACATCGTAGTATATGGGATACTGTAACCCATGTGAAGCCGCTCTTTGGACCCGCATTCCGGCAAGGACGGCTTGGTACGTTGGCAAACCGCATCCCGCCCCAGTCGCGATGCCTCATTATATCGGTATTATATCGGTTATATCGCTTGCCCACCGGCCTTTTCTGGCAAGCCCGACCCGCCTGCCCCGGCCTCGCTGTGCATGATCTCTGGAAACGGCCGCTTCCATGGCTAGTGTAATTAATACACCCCGTATGAATGATCGCAGACCAGGTGGCCCTATTTGCCCGGAGAAACCCGATAATCTGCTTGACAACGAGGGACAGGGAAGGCAAAATGGTGATTGCGTGGAAGGGCGCATGGAAGCATGTTCACTTCTGTGCGAGGGCTTGGAGGAGCAGAACCCTTTTTGTTTCCGTTGACCATGTTGTCCGGAGTCTTTGTCAGGTCTCTGGAGTTCGCTCCGGGCGAGAGTGAAGGCTGAGTAGCCACACGGTATTCTCAGACCCATTTTGACGAAGGAGGTAGAGATGCGCAAAGTTGCAGTATTGATGGGGATTGTGGGTGTCTTGGCGATGAGCGCCAGTGCCGCGGTGACGTTCACCACGACGCACAGCCCGATCAAGAGCGGGAACCCGGGCAGCACGGACGACTACATTCTCACGGATGATTGCCTTGCCGGGAAGATCCCCATCGTGTGCCCCGGCGACATGGGCTGGCACCCGGCAAACACCGACCCGCTGGACCAGTTGCCGGCATTCACCGACGGCGCAGGGATGCGGCCCACCGGCCTGACCGGCCTGCTGAACGACTGGGGCTACAACAACCCGGTCAAGAAGGTATGCTATGACATGACCGACACCTGTTGCTACACGGACGGCATTGCTGGCATCAACATCCACAGCAGCAACAACGAAGACGGCCGCGCCTTCTCGACCACCGTGGTCAAGTACACGATGGAACCGTGCGGCGGCTCGTGCCCCCCGAACCCGATCGTGCTCGGCTACTTCCAGTCGGATCCGTCCGGCACGATCAACCTGGCCGGCAATCCTGCGTCCATCGGGATGAAGTCGACGATGGTGTCGATCTTCGACGATGTGGGCCCGCTCCTGCCCCCTGGCGTGGGCTGCCTTTGCTTCGACTTCTACTCGGTGGACAACACTCAGGGGGAGATTCGTGACCCGTTCGACGAGACTTATCCCCCGGCGGTCAACCCGTTCACGGGTGTTGACGACGGCTTGTCGGCCGCGTTTGAGTCGCCGCTGATCATGGAGATCGACGTGATCTGCGTGCCCGAGCCGGCGAGCCTGATGCTGCTCGGTCTTGGCGGGCTGCTCCTGCGTCGTCGCCGGGCGTAAGGCTTAATATACTACGACCGCAGGGGTTGATCCGCCCCTTCGGAAGCGGTTGAGGACGACAACACCCTTCCCGGTCGCTCGGCCGGGAGGGGTGTATCTTGTTGGCTCCCCACCTCTCGCGATGCCGGAGGCATTCATCACAACGGGTGGCCACACCAGGGGTCTGCCGGCACGCCTGGGCCGGAGATGCACTCCTGGAAAACGCCGAGGTCGTCCCGGTCCACGTCGAGATCCGGGTCCAGCCGGGTATCGAGGCACGCCGGATCGTTCTGGTGAACACCTTCCCCGCTGAAGCAGGTCTGGAGATGGCCGAAGTCGGCCTGATCCACGTCGCCGTCCCGATCAAAGTCGGCGGCACTGTGCTCGGGCACGGTGACGTGAATGGTCACGCTGTTCGAGGTGCCGGCATTGTCGTTGCTGTCGGTCACCACGAGCCAGACGTTGTAATCGCCGATGGAGTCAAAGACCCGGTCGATCTCCTCCGGCATGCCGGGGACGATGACCTCGTCGGGACCGAAGTGCCAGACCGACTCGACCGCGGTGGCGCCATAGGCGAGCGTGACCGAGGGCGTGAAATGGACCGAATGCCCGACGAAAACGTCCGTCCGGTCGGCGGCAATGGTGACCTCCGGCGGAGGCGGCGGGGGCGGATCGCCGTTCTGCTCGCTGAACTCGTCGTATGAGAGCTTGTGGAACCCGGGGCCGCGCACGATCCCCCACTCGCCCGCGGGCTCGTCCTGCCACTGGTACCAGTAGGTGCCGGCGACATACGCTTTCGATTCCAGCCACTCGTACGTATCGTGCATGTTGTCACGCTGCTGGGTCTCGCTGACGCTGAGCGTGTTCCAGCCGAACTCGGTGACCAGTACCGGCGTGGTATCGCCATTGGCATCCTGCACCCTGCGGACGCTGTCGGTCCAGGGCCAGCCCTCGAAAAGCAACCATAGCTGATAAGTGCTGACCGCACCGGACTGATTCACATAGAAGTGGTACCCGAAGTGGTCCCATGGATACCGGCGGCCGACGCTGGCCTGCATCTGGTCCCACACGAGGTGGCGGTCGTAGACCTCCTGCATATAACTCATGCCGGTCATCCCGTCGTAGGCGAGCAGCCCGCCGGTAACGAGGGTGATGCCGTTGTCGGTCAGAATCGACCGGTTGTCATAGTAGTCGCATTGCAGGTAGGTTTCCGCCAGCAGGTTGGCGTACACCCGCGGCAGGATATAGGTTCCTCCGGCATTCTGGGGATCGTTGCGATAGTCGGGGTTCGTATAGGCGTTTGGCTCGTTCCAGAGTTCCCACCGCTTGATGCGGTCCTTGTACCGGTCGATCAGCAGCAGGGCCGTCTCGCTGTAGTCGATCACGTACTGGTTCATACCGTTGCCGTCGGGATCGTCGTTCCAGGCCGTCTGGCCGACCGGCATGCATTCGTTGCACAGCAGGCCGAGCACGACGAGTTGATGATTAACCGCGTTCTGAATGACGAGGTCGTAGATGGCCAGGATCGTGGTGTCCCAGGTGCTGTGCCCGTCCATCCGGAAGTTGATGCGGACGGCCTGACAGCCGGTGGCAGCGATGTCGGCCGCCTTGGCGTCGTCGAAGTAGATCAGGCTGTCCCAGACCGGGGCCCCGGCGTTGATGCCGTGATACTCATCGGCCAGTCCCGGGGCGACGAAGCTGGAAACCAGCCCGAGCGTCAGCAAGCCAACCGCTCGTTTCCGTCGTCGATTGCCGTGTGCATTCATGGGCTAACCCCTCGCCAAGAGAGGCCGATGAGGGCACCTCCTCTTACCGGCCGCATTGAGGGTCTGCCGGCACGTCCGAACCGCTCATGCAACCCTGGAAGATGCCAAAGTCATCCCGGTCCACGTCGAGGTCTTCATCCAGTCGGGCATCGAAACACGCCGGATCGTCCTGATGGATCCCCGACCCGCTGTAGCAGACCTGGAGATAACCGAAGTCACTTTGGTCCACGTCGCCGTCCTGATCGAAGTCGGCGGCACTGTATAGCGGCTCGGTGACGTGGATGACGATGACGTTCGACGTGCCGGAGAGGTGGTTGCTGTCGGTCACTGCCAGGAACACCTCGTAATCGCCCGGAGCTTCGAAAGATCGCTCGATCGCGACGGGCATACCCGGTACCGTCTGCTCGTCCGGGCCGAAGTGCCATACCGATTCGCTCGCGCTGGTCCCGGGAAACAGCGAGACCGAGGGGGTGACATGCACGGACTGGCCGACCGTCACCTCAGTTCGGTCCGCCGAGATGGATACCTGGGGCTCGGGGGGAGGGATGTTGTCCTGGTTCTGGACGGTGAACTCGGCGTGCGAGGGCTTCAGGGAGCCGTCCCCACGGGTCACCCCCCAATAGTACGGGTAGGCCTCGTCAACCCACTGGTACCAGTAGGTCCCGACGATGTAGGACTTCGTCTCCATGTGGTCGTAGGCGATCTGCATGTTCTGGGCCTGCCCGCTCTCACCCACGCCACTGGCCGAGTTCCACCCGAACTCGGTGATGAAGACCGGGGCCGGGTCGTTGTTGCCGGCCTGCGTGCCGCGAACCTGGTTGAAGTACTGGTCCAGGCGGGTCGCTGTGATAGTGGTATCCGTGGCCAGGTAGAAGTGATATCCAAAGATGTCCCACGGGTACCGTCGGCCCACGTGGGTCTGCATCCAGTCCCAAACCGACGTGCGGTTGTAGACTTGCTGCATGTAATCCATGGCGTGAGAGAAGCTCCCGCCGATCTCGTGGGCGAGGAGCCCGCCGGTCACGAGGGAGATGCCGTTGTCGGTCAGAATCGTCCTGCCCGCGTAGTAGTTAAGCTGCTTGTAGCTCTCGGCCAGCAGATTAGCGTAGATGCGGGGGAGCATGTAGGTGCACCCGACGTAGCGCGGATCGTGCGTGCTCGGATCAACCGACCAGCAATTAGGCTCGTTCCAGATTTCCCAGCGCTTGATCTGGTTCTTATAGCGATCGACGAGCAGCAGGACCGTCGTGCTGTAGTCGATGACGTACTGATTCATGCCGTCGCCGTCCGGGTCGTAGTTCCACTGGTCCTGTCCGACAGACATGCACTCGTTGGAAAACAAGCCCAGAACGACGAGGTTGTTGGCGAGCGCCGTCTGGACGACGGTGTCGTAGGTGGCGAGGATACCGGCATCCCAGCTTGAATGGCCATCGAGCCGGAAGTTGACGCGGACGGCCCGGCAACCGGTGGCGGCGATGGCGGCCGCCTTGGCTGGCGAGAATTGGATAGCCCCGTTCCAGACCGGCGCTCCCGCGTTCATCCCGTGGTACTGGTCGGCGTGGGCGATGATGACCGGGCCCGCGGACAGGCCGATGACCACGCTGAGCATAAGAGCGGCTGTCCTTGAACGGTTCGTGTCCATGTGCCGTTCCTCGTGCACCTCTTGGAGCCGGTCTCTCCGGCTCAGGACAACCTGAGCGAGTTGGGCAGCAGGTAAAGTTGGCCCGCAATGGTCGGGAATTCTGCCCTATCGCGGATTATACCTGACCAGATGGGCGGGTTCAAACCGAGCAGCCCAACCGGCAGCCTCGACCATCGAGACGCTTGACGCGGTCAGCGGTACAGAAGGTACTTGCTGCGAATTCGTTTGAACTTCTCGAGATCACCACGCCATACGCGCCCCACGTCGGCGGGTGACTTGGCCCGGCGCAGCGCGTCGAGGGCCCGGTCATTAACCAATAGATTGTTCACCCGGTCAAACTGGAATTCGTCTCCGAACAGTTGTCGGAGTTGCCACGCGATCGTGATGCCGACCCGAACCGCGTCGATTGCCTCGCGGTCGTTGACGAGCACGTGTACGCCGCCGCACTTCTGGCCGGCGAACTTGCTCGAGGTCGGCGTGAACTCAATCGGCACGAACCGGACGCCGGCCAGGTCCGACGCGTTCAGGGCTGCGGCGAGCTTTCGCGCGTCCACCCACGGGGCGCCGAACCGCTCGAACGGTTCATCGGTGCCGCGGCCCACGGAGACGTTCGAGGCTTCGATCAGGGCCACGCCGGGGTACAGGATCGCCTGCGTGAGGTTGCGCATGTTGGGTGAAGGGTTGACCCAAAGCAGGCCGGTCTGATCGTACCACTGGTCGCGGCTCCAGTTTTCCATCTTGATGACGGTAAGGTCGGCACCGATTTTCGTCTCGTCGTTGAACAGCTTGGCCAACTCGCCGACGGTCATGCCGTGAGCCACGGGCAGCCGGTCGAAGGCGGTGAACCCGAGCTTGTCGGCGTCGGCGACAGGACCGGCCACGTATCGCCCCGTGATCGGGTTCGGCCGATCGAGCACGACGAAGCGGATGTTGTGCTCCGCGGCAGCACGCATCGCGTTGCCCATGGTCGCAATGTAGGTGTAGAACCGGGCGCCGATGTCCTGGATGTCGAACACGAGCGTATCGACGCCTTTGAGCATCTCGCCCGTCGGCGTGCGCGTTTTGCCGTATAAGCTGTAGATGGGCAGCCCGGTCAACGCCTCCTGCTCGTCCTCGACTTTGCGATCCAGAACGCCTTTGAACCCGTGCTCGGGAGCAAACAGCGCCACGAGCTGGAAACTCGACATCTCGGACATGGCGCTGATGATGCTCATGCCGTCGCGGGTCAGGCCGGTGTGGTTCGTAATCACACCCACCTTCCGCCCGGCGAGCGGCTTGAACCCGTCGCGCACCAGCACGTCCAGGCCGGTGAGCACCTGGGTGTCTCGCGGCGTTGGCCGGGGGCGGGATCCGGCAGCGGGCCGGCTGGACCAGCTCGGCGCCGGTGGCCGGTCGAACGCATCGGTCATGATCGCCGATGCGACCACCGTCGCGACTTTCCGGCGAAGGTCGATCACGTTGCCCTTGCCGTCGGGGTGCACGCGATTCGTCAGAATGATGACGTACACGCCCGTGGTGGGGTCGATCCACATGCTGGTCCCGGTAAAACCGGTGTGCCCGAACGAAGCGTAACGATCGAAGAAATCACCCCGGGCCGAGCTGTACCCGGTGGCGATGTCAAACCCGAGGCCGCGGACGCCGGACGTCGCGCCTATCGGCCGCGCCTCGATCATCGCCCGGATCGTGAGTGGTGAGAGAATCCGCCGCCCGTTGATTACGCCGCCGTGGAGAATCATCCGGCAATAGCGTGAAAGATCGTCCACGGTGCTGAACAGGCCCGCGTGGCCGGCCACGCCGCCGAGAGCATACGCCCGCGGATCGTGCACTTCGCCGATCATCCATTCACCGTCGCGCTTCTCCTGCGGCGCGCACTTTGGCCACCACGCCTTTGGAGGCTTGAACGTGGTGTGCGTCATGCCGGCGGGGACGTAGATCTCCTTCCGCGCGAACTCGTCCAGGGGAACGCCGCTGACGCGCTTGACGATCTCCCCGAGCATGATGTAACCGACGTCCGTGTAGATGAACTTCTCGCCGGGCTCGGCAAGCAGGTCGAGATTGTAGATCTTTTTCATCGCCTCCTCGGGTCCGTCGGCGTAGTCGCGAAGGTGGTTGTCGGGGGTCAGCCCGCCGCGATGAATCAGCAGATGCTCGACGGTGATGTCGTCCTTGCCGTTGGGCGCAAACTCGGGCACGAACCGCGTCACGCGATCGGAAAGGCTGACCTGTCCCCGCTCGATGAGGATGGCCATCGACGTGGCGGTCGCGACCACTTTCGTCAGCGACGCCATGTCGAAGATCGTATCGACGGTCATCCTGGTCTTCTTCGGCTCCAGGCTGCGGTGCCCGTATGCCTTACGCAACAGCACCGCATCACCATGCCCGACAAGTACCACCCCGCCGGGACATGCGCGTTTGTCGATTGCTTCGGCCATCACATCATCGATCCGGGCCAGGCGCGCGACGTTTACGCTGCTCTCAGCCGCTCGTGCCGCGGCAGTCGGGGCCTCCATCAGCAGCGCCGCCGTGGCACCCGCGAGAATCCACCACCCTCGACCGACCAGAAACAGACCTGCCGGACCTCCATATGCATTCATGACAATCACCCTAAACGTAACACCAACTGACCAAAATGCCTTTGCCGTCTAGACCTGTTTCGATGCTTTCTTCAGACGCTCGATTGCGGCCCGGACGACGGGCTCCTTACGCAGTATCTTCTCCGCATCCGCATGAGTTGCTCGACTACCCGCCATAATCAGCGCTCTGGGCACCACCTTGGCTGCGTCGGTTGCCGCCTCGACGTGCCGGGACGGCTTGGCCCGCATCAGTGCCGGCGACACGCGATCGACGCCGTGGATGCTGCGCAACAGGCAGCGCTTTGCCGTGGCCGCAGAGACCCCCATGATGTCCCGGATGATCCAGATCGCTCGATGGTAGAGTTTATTATTGCTGATCCGCAGATCCGCCAGGCGGTTCCGGTAGACCTTGCCGCTCAACACGTGGGCCCCGGTCGTCAGCGCATTGAGGACCAGCTTCGTGGCGTACTCCCGGAACACCTGAGCCCCGGGCAGCATCGACCGCGGCAGATGCGCGGTTCGCACGCGCAGGTCGGGCGATATCCCACCCGGGACCCGTGCCTGCGTTTCCACCGCCGCGACCGCGGCGCCGGCTTTCCGGCTGCGGCGGAGCGCATCGCCCAGCCGGGCGTCCCCGCCCACCGAAGGCAGGGCCACCACGAGATCGCGTCGCGTAAGCTGCGGAACCTTCTCGGCCAGGAAGTCGTGCAGGGAGATTCGATACCACGGCCCCTCGGCGCTGAGATCGTGCCCGGGACCCAGCAACGTCCGCCACCCCCCCACGACGAAACCCCGAACATCTTCGAAGCCGGCCCCAAACGTCGGCGGACACTCGGACGCATCCACGATCCCCAGGATCCCCGGCGAACCGGAACCGACGTAGTAAATGTGCCCGCCTCGCCGGAGCCCCCGCCCGCCCAGCTCGATCAGCGAAGCGATCTCGGCTGATTGCTCGTACGCCGCCACCCGGGCTGCGTCGTACGCCCGGATACACTCGCGGACGGCCGCCGGCAACGAAGGGCATTTGCCACTGCCCCCGGCGATATGGGCCTCACTGGCCGCGAGGGCGAAGATCGTCTCAAGGAGCAGCTTGGTCGCGCTACCCCCCTTCATCCGCGTGGAGCCGGTAATCGCTTCCGGGCCCACCACCGGATTCAGAACCACGCAGCTTGGCCTTGCAGAAACAACACCGACTACATCGGCGAACGTCCTGTCCCAATTCTCAACCTCGACGTTGCGGGCACAATGCTTGGGGTTGAAACCCATCAGAACGCACCGTGCCCCCGGCCGCCGCAAGAGGCCCAGCAACTGACTCGCCACGTACGGCGCCGCCAGTGCGCACGTGATGCCCACGTAGAGTACCCGCCGCTTGCCTTTGATGAGCGGACGCACATCCTCCCATGCCTGGCGCGGGTCGTCCTCTGCCCCTTCCTGGGCCTTGATAAGCGCGAGGTCGCCGCCGGCAATCAGGTAGCGGAAATTCGGACGGCGTTTCCGCCGGGTGAGGAAGCGATTGAAAGTCCGGGCCGCGAACATGGCGAGCCGACCGCTCGTGCCGGCACCGGAGATGATGATGGCTGCATCCTCCCGGCCCATCAGCGGCGCCGCCCAGCGGATCACTCGGACGATCTTGGCCGTAACCTCGTCGTCGCAGATTGCCGGATAACCCCGGTAGCCGCCACAGATCTGGGCATCAGCGGCGTGCAGGAGCCGAACAATACCTCTTGGCGACGCCACATCGATGTCCGACGTCAGCTCGTTCGGCGATTCCGTGATGGAAGGTGGCTGCATTCCTGTGTCTCGCCGGGCGGGAGCACTTGTTGGCATTTCCCGGATCAACCCTGCCCGCCCTCGTTGCGTCGGAATCGGTCACTTTGAGTCAGTGTGAAGTGCCTTGCGGCGTCTCACCGTCGTCCGGATTCCCGCCCTCAGCGGGCTTTGGCTTGGGAGGAGTCTGCGGGGGCGCTGAATCTTCTGTTGCGGCGTCGTCTGGGACATCGGCCGCCGGGGCCGACCCGCCGCCCGCGCCCGAGCCCTTCGATTGCCCCGATCCCTCGCCTTGCCCCGATCCTTCTTCGTCCGGGACGCCGGTCTGCCTGTCATCACCCGCCTCGTCGTTTCCCTCCTCGTCCTCCTCGCGAATGATCTTCGCCACCGCGACGACCTGATCACCCTCGTCCACCCGAATGAGCCGAACCCCCTGCGTGGCCCGGCCAATTTCACGCACCGCCGACAGGTCCGTCCGGAGCACGATCCCACGCGCGGAGATGAACATCAGCTCGTCCGTGTCGGTGACGCTCTTGAGCGCGACAACCTTCCCGTTCCGGTCGGTCGTCTTGATATTGATCACCCCCTTGCCGCCCCGACGGGTCTTGCGATACTCGCTGACCTGCGTCCGCTTGCCGTAGCCTTTCTCGCAAACCGTCAGCAGAGAGGCATCCTCCTTGGTCACCACCAGGTCCACGACCGCGTCGTCGCCACGAAGATCAACCCCCTTGACACCCCGGGCTGCTCGCCCCATGGCCCGCACGTTCTGCTCGGCGAACCGAACCGCCCACCCGTTGCGGGTGCCCAGTACGATTTCATCCTGGCCCGTCGTCCGGTCAACGCCGATCAACTCGTCGTCCGGGTCCAGGCCCATGGCAATGATCCCGCTGGGCCGCGGCCGGCTGAACGCTCCCAGTGGAGTCTTCTTGACCACCCCCTTGGCCGTCGCGAAGAAAACAAACTGCTCCTCAAACTCCTGCACCGCCAGGACAGCCTTGTGCACCTCGTTGGTCTGCATGTGCAACAGGTTGGCGATGGACCGGCCCCGACTCGTCCGCTGCATCGCCGGTATGTCGTACACCTTCAGCCAGTAAACCCGACCCCGGTTGGTGAAGAACAGCAGATAGTTGTGCGTGCTCGCCGAGAACAGGTGCTCCAGCAGGTCCCCTTCCCTCGTGTCGCTGCCTTTCACGCCGCGGCCGCCCCGGCCCTGCTTGCGGTACGCCTCCACCGCCACCCGCTTGATGTAGCCCTCCCGGGTAATCGAGACGATCACCTGCTCGTCAGGGATCAGCTCCTCCATCTGGAACTCGGTCACCGCCGGACCGATCTCGGTCCGCCGATTGTCCCCGTGCTTCTCCTTCATCTCGTACACGTCTTCGCGGACGATGTCGAGCACCAGCGATTCGTCCCCCAGGATCGCCTCGTAGCCCTCGATCTCTTCCGAGAGCTTGGCATACTCCCGGGCGAGCTTCTCAATCTCCAGGCCGGTCAGCCGCTGCAGTTGCATGGCCAGGATGGCGTCGACCTGGGTGCCGGTCAGAATCTGGTCCGATTCGCTTGCCCGCCTGACGAACGCCTCCGGCAAAATCCCGAGCAGGGCGGCGTGCTCGCCCAGCCGCAACCCGCGGGCCATCAGCCCCCGTTTCGCCGTCGGCGGGTCGGGCGACTGCTTGATCAGTTCGATAATCGCGTCAATGTCACCCACCGCCAGGATCAATCCTTCGACCACGTGGGCCCGTTGCCGCGCCTTGCGCAACAGGAACGCGGTCCGCCGGCGGATCACCTCCTTGCGGTGATCGATGTAGATGTCGATCATCTGCCTGAGGTTCAGCGTCCTCGGCTGGCGGGTTACCAGAGCGATGTTCATCACCGTGAAGTTCGTCTGCAGCGGCGTGTACTCGTAGAGCTGGTTGAGCACCACGTCCACGTTCCCATCCCTTTTCAGCTCGACCACCAGACGCGTCGCATGTTTGCGGTCCGACTCGTCACGGACGTCGGAGACTTCGGGCATCTGGCCGCCCTTCACGCACGTGACGATCTTGTCCTTGATCGTCGTGCGGAGAACCTGATACGGGATCTCGTCCGCCACGATGAGCGTCTTGCCCCGATGTTCCTCGATATGCGTCTTCCCGCGGACCACGATCGTGCCTCGCCCGGTCCGATATGCGTCCTGGATCCCCCGCTGTCCGCAGATGATCCCACCCGTCGGGAAGTCCGGGCCCGGAACGATCTCCATCAGCTCGTCGATCGTCACGTGCGGATCGTCGATCACCTTCACGATCGCCTCTGCCATCTCCCGCAGGTTGTGCGGCGGGATGTTGGTCGCCATGCCCACCGCGATGCCGGTCGAGCCGTTCACCAGCAGATTGGGAAACTTGCCCGGCAAAACGGTTGGCTCTTCCAGCCGCTCGTCGTAGTTCGGCTCGAAATCGACCGTCTCCATCTTGATATCGGTGAGCATCTCCGACGCCGGGGCCGCCATCCGGGCTTCGGTGTACCGCATCGCCGCCGGCGGGTCCCCGTCGATCGAGCCGAAGTTCCCCTGCCCGTCCACCAGCCGGTACCGCAGGTTCCAACCCTGAGCCAGCCGGACCAGCGTCGGATAGATCACCCCCTCACCATGCGGGTGGTAGTTGCCCGACGTGTCGCCGGCGATCTTCGCGCACTTTAGGTGTTTGGAACGAGGCCCAAGGTTCAGATCGTTCATCGCCGCCAGGATCCGCCGCTGCGACGGCTTGAGCCCGTCCCGAGCGTCGGGCAAGGCCCGCGACATGATCACGCTCATCGCGTAGGTCAGGTATGAATCCTGCAGCTCCTCCACGATCGGCAGATGAGTAATCGAACTCTCGGCGGTATCAGCCATTGTCTCTCCTCGAGCGGTCCATCTGATGGGCGGTTGCCGACCTGCTTTTATAGCCGATTTCGCGCATCGACGCCACCCAACGAACGGTGCTCAAACCCTGTTGTCAGCGACGCTTACAGTCCGCGCCGGCCCGTCCTCGCGCCGGGTGACCCCCAGCGAGCCGGCCCGTCCCCGGGCCGGGTGACCCGTCGAATCAATCAAGACACCCGATCGAACATCCGCGCCAGCAATCCCGCAGGAGCCGTGACAAACGCCTGCGCCCCACCTCAGCTCGCCAACGACCACGGCTTGCGGTACCGCTTGGTCACAAAGGCGCTGGCCCCAGGATCATCGATCACCTGCTCCGATTCCGGATCCCACCGGACCCGCCGGCCCACCCGCCAGGAGATGTTCATCAGGTGACCCGGGTTGCTCGCGCTATGGCCCACTTCGATGTCCGCGGGGGAACGCTTGCGGGTCCGCATGCATTCCAGGAACGCCTTGACGTGCTCGGTGACCGCGCTGTGCTCGGGACGCGAGGTCGCCCGCTTGTCCTCGATCACCTTCTTGCCCCCCCGGGTCTGCGAGAAGATCTCAAACCCGCCTCGGTCCAGGGCCAGCGCCCCGTCCGTGCCATAGAAGACCTTGCCGTGATATCGCTTCTCGGTCGGCTGACTACAGCCACCCCTGAACGCGTAGGTCATCAGGAAGCCCTTTTTCGCAACCGGCCCCGGCGGGTATTCGCACGCCCCGTTGAACGTGTCAGGCCACTCGGTGTTGTCCTTGAAGAACGCGAACTTGCTGCCCATCCCCATGGCCGCCACCGGCGCGCTGACCCCCATCGCCCAGTGCACGATGTCGTAGTGGTGGACCGCCCAGTCCAGTTGCCATGCACCACCGTAATCGAAGAACCAGTAGTGACGGACGTAGCGATTGGGGTTGTAAGGCACCTCGGGCGAAGGGCCGACCCAGAAATCCCAGTCCAGCTCGGGCGGAGCCGGACCGTCGGGCGGAGCCCCGAAGCCCGGGTAGAAGTTCTCCAGGTCGAATACGTGCACGTCCGAGATCTCACCCAGCACGCCCGAGCGTATGATCCCGACCGCCTCCTCGTAATGCTCCCAACTGTGCTGCTGCGTGCCCACGTGGACGATCCGGTCGTATCTGCGGGCCGCCGTGACCGCCGCCCGGCCCTCACCGATCGAGGTGCCCACCGGTTTCTCCAGATACACGTCCTTGCCCGCCGCACACGCATCGATCGCCGGCAACACGTGCCAGTGCCCGTTGGTGGCCACGATGACCGCGTCAATGTCCTTGTCCGCCAGGAGTCTACGGTAGTCGGTGTAGGTCTTGGCTTTACCGCCGGTGGACCGGTGGGTTTCGGCCAAGTGCCCTTTGTGAACGTCACACAACGCGGCGATCCTGACCTCCGGCATCCGCTGAAAAGGCCCGAGAAGCTGCCGCCCGCGACCGCCGCAGCCGATCAGGCCGACCGCGATCGTGTTGTTCGCACCGGGGCTTGCGGGGGCTCCCGCCGCCAGCGCCCGGGACCCGATCAGACCCGCCCCGATTGCCGCCGGCGCCGCCCTGCTCACAAACGCTCTCCTGCTCATCTTGACGCTCATTCGAAAACCTCCAACCTCCGTTCGTTCCGGATATTCTGACCTTCGCACATTCTCCCGGCCCGCACGCCGTCTGTCCAGGAAGAGGACTCTGACCACAACCAAGAATAAGGCAGGACAGCGCAAGCCGGTGAACCATATTATTCTACCTGAAGTTACACTTTTCTCCTTGCGACAGAGAAGCCCCTCTGTTACCATGAAGGCGATTCACCAGGTCGGGAACACAAGAGGATTCGATCTCTTCTACAGGGGACAGAACAATGGCCACTTTTTTAGACCTCCGATCGGCCGCATCACTCAAC